>NZ_CAXREX010000171.1:0-2331 GCF_964229645.1 Nioella sp.
GGCATTACGGCTATCCGTTGGGGCCAGTGATCCTTGGGGTGATCCTGTCACGCCTTCTGGATGACAACTGGCGCCGCGCGATCATCTCCGAGCGCGAGGAACTGGGCCGCTTCTTCTGGGGGATCGTCACCAGCCCGCTGAGCCTGACGTTGTTGGTGGCCGTGATCCTCGTATTCGTCTCTCAGACCCCTGTCTGGCGTTGGGGCAAATCCAAGCTGTTCAAGGAGGCATGACCATGCCCGATCTGCATCTGGGCCTGATCGGCGACAATATCGCCCGGTCGCGTTCGCCTTTGCTGCACCGGCTGGCTGGTGAGCAGAACGGCATGACCGTGCAATATGACCGTCTGATCCCGCGTGATCTGGGGCAAGAGTTCAACGCGGTGTTTGATCAGTGCCCCGGCCACGGGTTTCGCGGGATCAACGTCACGTACCCCTACAAGGAACGCGCCGCGGCCAAGGTGACGGTCGATGACCCGTGGGTGCGTGCCAGCGGGGCGGTCAACACGGTGCTTTTCGATGCTGATGGACCGAAAGGGTTCAACACCGACTATACCGGTTTCGTGGCGGCCTATCGCGCGACACGGATCGACGTCCCCGGCATCAGCTGCCTGATCGGCACCGGTGGGGTCGGGCGGGCGCTGGCCTTTGGGTTGGTCGCGTTGAAAGCCACGGAAATCCGGCTGGTGGACCGTGCTATGGCGAAGGCCGAGGCGCTGGCGGACGATCTGCGTGCGGTTGCCGGTGACACCCGCATTGCCGCCTTTGCAGATGCGACCGAAGCTGCCCGGGGGGCGCAGGGCTTGCTGAACGGCACACCCGTCGGCATGGTCGGCTATGACGGCACGCCGCTGGCCGCGGATGCGATGCAAGGGGCAGACTGGGCCTTTGACGCGGTCTACACGCCGGTCGATACGCAATTCCTGAAGGACGCCACCGCACGAGGTCTGGACATCATTTCCGGCTACGAACTGTTCTTCTGGCAAGGCGTCCATGCTTGGGAGCATTTCTCTGGCGGCAAACCATTGGATCGGATCGCTTTGCGACAAGCGCTGGAGGTGGCGCAGTGAAAACCTCAATCGCCACGTTTTCCATATCTGGCACGCTACGCGCGAAACCGGCCGCCATCGCCAAGGCAGGGTTCGACGGTATCGAGATCTTTGGGCAAGATTTCGTTGCCGATGTGGGCAGGGCCCGCGACATCGGGGCAATGATCCGCGACCACTGACTTGAGATCACGCTGTTCCAGTCCTTCCGCGACTTCGAAGGGCTGACCGGCGATTTGCGGCGTCGCGCCTCGTTCTTTTGCAAGCTTCTGGGCAGCCGGGAGAAGCGCCCCGATCTTCTTCTGTCAGGCCGCCAGTGCCGTAAATTGCGTGAACGGGCAGAGGCCGGGCGTCATCTTGCCCTTGCGGATCATTTTGGCGGCTTCGATCCCTTCGAACGTTGCCGATGCGGAGACGAAAGACCCGAACCCCAGCATCGGTCGAATACGCTTTTTGTCGGTGCGGTGAACCTGCTCAACCATGGTTGTTCAGATACTTGGTCCGGACCGTCTCGATCGGGACCAAATATCCAAAGCTACGTAGCATTCGGTTCACTGCCTTGATCCCGGCCGCGTTTGTCCCACAGCGGTCGATGACGATCTTGCGGGGCAGACCGTTTACTTCCAGCGCCCGAGGGAAGAACATGGTCGCAGCCCTCTTGTTGCGCCGCTTCGGCAGCATGAAGTTCAGTTTTTTCCCGAGCTTGTCGATGGCCCGGTAGAAGTAAACCCACGTGCCTTTCACCCGGACACAGGTTTCATCCATGCGCCAGGAACGAACAGTTGGATCTTTCCGGAGACGCGCATTGGCGGCAATCAGTGGGGGTATTTGACCACCAAGTGATTGAGAGTCGCATGGTCAACCTGGACGCCGCGCTCGGCCATCATCTCCTCCGCATTTCTTCATGAAACCGAGTAGCGAACGCAGACGAAGACCGCGAAGAGGACGACTTCCTTCGGAAACCGAGCGCCTTTGAATGAGATCATCTTACTCCCTCCGAACAGCGCCCGACCCCACGAACCTGCAGTCCTCCAGCACACATCGGTCAAGAACTAAAGTTTGCGGCAGAACCCGGCCCGTGTCCCGCCGGGAAAGGCGCCGAGGGGGCAGGGGCGGGCCACCAGGCCAACCAGAATATACCAATTCCGCAGGGTAAAACCGCAGCGTGTCGGATCGGCAACATTGGCGCCGGGAGTATTCGCGCCCTGAACGCCGGTCCCGAAAATTTTTGACAGGTGCCGGGGCGTCATCGCATACCAACAGATGAATTATTCACCTTTTGGGCA
>NZ_CAXREX010000172.1:0-39494 GCF_964229645.1 Nioella sp.
CGACAATCATCGCCGCGATCCACGCCCCCTTGCCGCGCTCATCGAGCCAGCTTTCGGCGTTTCGGGGCCACGAAGTCACGGTCGCGGTGGTCATGTGAGGTCTCCTTGGTTGCAAGTGTAAATGTTATTTACATTCACATAGGTGGGGACGTCCAGTGGCCATTCAAGATCGCGGGCGAACTTTTTTCTGTGTGTGTGTTGACAGGAAGTCTTGCAGAGAAGCGGGATTAGGTGGGAAAGCGCGGGAAGAGGCGAGAAAAGTTAGATTTTTCATAAGATTGCAGGCAGAGCGCGGGACGTGAGACGCGCTGGGCGAAACTTGCAGAAACCGGCTTCTCGATGGCTTGCGCGACCTCCAAGGCATGCTTTCACAGATCGATTGAACCGGCCTTAAACACTGATTTCAAAGGTTTTCTTAAGAGCTCCGCCTCTTGGAAAAAATCGGAACCTACACGCAAGCGGTATGTTCGATGTTCAGCGTGTAAGTTCGGCGCAACGCGTTGAATACACTTGAAGAAAGGAATGTGGGCGCCAGCGAAAAGTGTCTCGGAACATACACGCGATTTTTTCCCTCAACTTGCCAATCGCCGAACTTGCCGAATCGCGGCCAGTCGAGAGAAGCTTCCGCATGACCGAGCTCAGCAAGCCTCCTAGGGAACGCGCGGCGAGAGCCTTGTGCAAGTTGCACGGGCATCCTCCGGACACGCGGTTCGAGGGAAAGGCGATGTGGGAAAGCTACCTCGACGAAGTGGACGCTGTACTGGCTGCGGCTATCGGCATGTCGGCGCTGAATGAGCTGAAGCAGTCAGAGTGAGGTACGGAAGGGGGAGGATTCACGGGCGTAGATCTCGTCGGCAGCCCTGGGCTCGGTGGCTTTCGCCCGGTTACGGCGGGCGAGCGGGTAAATGCTCGAAGCCTCCACGATGAACCGGCAATCGGCGTTGCGTCTAGGGCCAAATGCCGCCGGTTTTTTGCTTCATCTGTCATCCATCACCGTGAAATGTCCGATAGGGTTCCGGAGCAATCCGTTGTCCAAGTGTACTTTCACACTGCGGAGACGTAGGCGTTTTTCGACTATTCACCTTTCATGACGATCTCCTGTACAAGACGCCTTGAAACTTGCTCCTTCGAGTTATTCGTCTCATGCCACGACATGGCCCATGATGCGATTTGGAGCATCTCACTCGGGGCATGTCGGGGGAAGTATGATGCGTCAGATCGCGGCCGGAGCATTTCTGGACGGTGGTGGTAAGATGGGGCAGCTCATCCGGGACAAGGATTGGACGTCCAATCCTCTCGGTCCACCAGAGACATGGCCGCAATCGCTCCGGTCAGCGCTGTCCATCTGCCTCAATTCCAGCTTCCCGACAGCAGTCTACTGGGGCCCTGAGCTTCGGTTACTCTACAATGACGCTTGGTCTCCAATCCCGGCAGAGCGGCACCCCTGGGCGCTTGGCCGCCCTGCGGCTGAGGTCTGGGACGACATCTGGGAGGTGGTGGGACCGCAATTCGCGAAGGTTCTTGAGACCGGAGAAGGTTTCTCGGCCTACGATCAAATGTTGCCTATGGAGCGTGCCGGGAGCGTTCAGGAAACCTATTGGAACTACAGCTTCACCGCGATCCGGGGAGAAGACAACCGCATAGCCGGGATATTCAATCAAGGTAACGAAACGACACAAGTCGTTCAGGCACGTCTCAACGCCGCGCAAGAAGTCTCCCGCCTTTCGAGAATGTTTCGGCAGGCCCCTGGCGCCATTGCCATCCTTCGGGGCCCTGACCATGTGTTCGACATTGCGAATCCGGCTTACCTAGAACTTGTCGGGAAGGAGGATATTCTAGGCAAGCCCGTCAAAGAGGCGCTGCCGGAGGTGGTCGCTCAAGGATTCACGGATCTGCTCGATCAGGTCTACAGCACTGGTGAATCCCATGTTGGGCGCGCCGTACCTGTAACGCTCAACCGGAGCGGCATTACTGAACTGCGACACGTCGATTTCGTGTTTCAGCCGATTTTTGATGAAGCCGGAGCTCGGCAAGGCATCTTTGTCCAAGCGACTGACGTTACCGAGACCATGCGCGCGCTCACGGCCGCGCGCGACAGCGAGCAAAAATACCATGCGATCGTGAACTCGATCGACCAGATGATCTGGTCCACACGGTCAGACGGGTACCACGACTATTTTAACGATCGATGGTACGACTTCACAGGGGTTCCGCCAGGCTCTACCGACGGTGAGGGATGGAAGGGCGTGTTTCATCCCGACGATCAGGAACACACAATGGCCGTTTGGGGCGAAAGCCTTGCAACCGGCAAACCCTACCACATCGAGTATCGCCTGCGGCATCATTCTGGAGAGTATCGTTGGGTGATCGGACGCGCCCAATGCGTGCGTAACGAGAGCGGCCAAATTGTTCGGTGGTTCGGAACCTGCACAGACATTCATGCTATCAAGATGGCCGACGAAAGTCGCCAATTGCTCCTCGACGAGTTGAACCACCGGGTGAAAAACCTGTTCGCACTAGTCAGCGGCATCGTATCAATGGCTGCACGCAAAAGCGAGACGCCTACTGAGATGGCCGCGGCCATAAGGGGGCGCGTTCAGGCGCTAGCACGCGCCCACAGCTTGATCCGGTTCAGCGGACAAGGTTCCATCACAGCGGGCCGAGTGTCGCTCAGCGATCTCATCGACCAGATCTTGGCGCCGCATCTGGGCGAAGATCTCGTTGATGCGAGCCTAGGTGAAGGGCCGCAAATCCAGCTCGGAGAACGGGCGATCACCGGCATGGCACTTGTATTGCACGAACTTGCGACTAACGCCGCCAAATATGGCGCGCTGCGCCAGGCGGGCGGCCGCCTCTCTATACGCTGGACAGTTTCCGGGCCTGTTCTTGCCATCGTTTGGACCGAGGAGAGCTCCACACCGACCACAGGTATGGTATCGGGGTCGGGCTTCGGGAGCCGTTTGATCAGGACAACGATCGAGGGCCAGTTTAAGGGCCAAGTGAATTTCTTGCCAACCGATTCCGGCTTGCTTATCCAGATGGAGTTGGACCTCGAGCAGCTTTCGGTTTGAAAGCGATGCCCTAACATCCAATTTGAACGACCATTCAGTGCATCCATGCTAGGCGCTACCCGGCGGCCAGCATTTCCGTCGCCAACACATACTTCACTAGGTCTTGGGCAACCGGCAAGGAAGAAGCTGAGCCGCAGCAAAAGATCCAAAAACGGCAGGCTAGGGCCGAAACCCTCTGGCTCTCATCCCCATTTATGACCTGACCACACCACCTCACCGATAACCCCAAGGCTGATGTCGTTCATCGCCTCACCTATCCGGTGCTCGGGCGGGTACTTCGGGTTGTCGCTGCGCAGGATGATGGCTGCGTCGGGGATCAGCTCGAGGCGCTTGATGCGCAGGCTGTCGCTCTCGCGGACGGCGTAGATCCGGCCGGAGCGGATGTGGGTTTTCCGGCGGTCGATCATGACTAGGTCACCGTCGTAGATGCTCGGCTCCATGCTGTCGCCGCGCACGTTGATCAGAACGCTGTCGCCGGCGCTGATCCCGTTCTGTTCGAGCCAGCGCTTCGAGAAGGCTAGGTGGTCGATCGGCGGGGCGTCCAGGTTAATCATCCCATTCCCGGCCGCGCCTTCGGCTTCGTACCGCGCTACGGTCGCGAACTGCTCGCCAGCGACAACCGTCGCCGCTTGAGGCGCGATGTTCCGCCTTGGACCGATGTAGAACTCAAGATCCAGAGCTTCACAGATCTCACGGGCCTTATTCAGGGTCGTACCTGACTTCTTTGCGCCCCTGAGAATACTCCGAACCGCGTCAGTAGGCAGGCCGTGTGCTCGCTCGAAAGCAAACGGGTTTGTGCCCAGCTCCTCAAGGCGCTGGGCAACACGTTCGGCAAAGGCTCGTTCGGCATGTTCCACGATTCGGAGAAAATACCGAAAAAGTGCGCCGTTGACTATCGGAGATTTCTCCGCCTATATTATCGGAGAATTCTCCAAGGAGGCGGGCGGAATGAGAACCGACACACTGGTAGCCCTAGCGGAAGCTTTTGCCGCACACCGGGGGCTGACGCTTTCGACGGTCTCAACCTACGCCGCTACTGACGGGAAGTTTTTCCCGGACCTGAAGCGAGGGGCGAGCTGCACCCTTCGTCGCGCCGCCCGCGTCCTCTCTTGGTTCGACGAGAACTGGCCGTCCGATCTCGAATGGCCCTCGGACATTCCCCGCCCTCAGAAGAAGAAGGAGATGAACGCATGATGCGCTTCATACGTGCGCTCAAAGCGCTCGACGACCATTGGCTGGGCGACCTGATCGGTGCGTTGTGCCTCTTCGGAGCTCTGTGGATCGGCCTCGCGGCCGGGGCGGTGCTGCAATGAAGGACTGGACCCAGCCAGCACCTACGCAGGCCCGCTTCCGTGTTGAGTATGTACCCGGCAAGGGGCATGCGGTCTTCGATCCCGATGGGAGAATGACGCACGACCCCGGGTCCCTGGCCGACGCCCGCTGCGCCTGCCAGACCCTGCAAGCGGCGTGGAACGCGAAGCGCAAGATCGGCGAACGGCCGTGCCTGTGCTGCGGCACGCCTTTTGAAAGCGAGGGCATCCACAACCGCCTCTGCACGCGCTGCCGGACCCGTGACGATGCGCTGGCTTCGTATGGCTATCTGGGCGCGAGCGACGGGCGCAAACCGCGCCGCTCGTCGGGGGCCTGACCATGGCAGAACCGAGACTTCTCAAGATGGACCGGGTGAAGGTCGCCGACGTGCAGTGCACCGGGCGTTTGCGTCCGGTGTCGGAGGCGGGCGTCGAGAGCCTGCTCGCCTCGATCGGCGAGATCGGCGTGATGAAGGACGCCATTCATGTTCGCCAGAAGAAGAACGGCCAGCTCTTCCTCATTGCTGGAGGCCACCGGCTCGAGGCTGCGCGTCGCTTGGGCTGGGAGGAGGTCGAGGCCAAGGTCTGGACCGACGTCACCGACGACTGGTCGCGGCTGATGGAGATCGACGACAACATCGCCGGGGCCGAGCTGAACCCGCTCGACACGGCGCTGTTCCTGGCCGAGCGCAAGCGCGTCTATGAGAAGCTGCATCCGGAGGCGAAGGCATCCACGGGCGCCGCACTGGCAGCGCGGCGCTGGGATGCGGCGGACACGATGTCCGTCGCATCCTTTGCCGTCGCTACGGCCGAGAAGTTCGGCATGACGGATCGACATGTGCGCCGCTTGATTGCCGCCGGAACCCGCCTCGATCCGCGCGACGTGGCCCTGCTGCGCAAGGCCCCGCGCCCGATCACGCTCAAGGATCTGGCCGAGATCGCCAAGATCAACGAGCCGACCGACCGTTACGAGGTGGTGGAAGCGCTTGCCGAGGGCCGCGCGAAGTCCGCCGCCGACGCACGTCGCGCCCTCGCACTGTCTGACGAGGCTGTCGGGTCGGTTGAAGACCCCGTTGAAGCGGCGTTGAAGGCCCTCAAAACCGCGTGGTCCCGCGCGCCCAAAGAGGCCCGGCGCCGGTTCTGCCGCGATCATGGTGACGAGCTGGCCGCCCTTCTCTACGAAGGTGCGCCGGAATGACCCACCTCGCCCCCGCAAAGCTCTGGTGGACGGCTAACGATCTGGCCGATGCCATGCTGCCCGATGTGCCCACCACTCAGCAGAGCGTCGAGCGCTGGATCAAGCGCGTGAACCTGCGCGCCAATGCCGGTGTTGCGCGGCGGCGCACCGGTCGCGGGGGTGGGTGGGAGTATCATTGGAGTGCCCTGCCGCTGGCCGCGCGCAAGGCGCTGTTGGCCGAGGTTGCGACGCCGGTCGGTGCCGGCGCGGTCAGCCGGGGGCAGGCATGGGAGTGGTTCGAGGGACTGCCCGAGGCGGTGCAGGCAAAGGCCCGCCAACGGCTCGGCTGCGTACAGTCGGTCGAAGCGCTGGAGTTCCAGCTCGGCCGCGATCTCGCCGTGCGCGAAGTGGCCAAGCTCAAGGGCGTGAGCCCGCGCACGTTGTGGAACTGGCTGGGCCTCGTCGAGGGCGTGAGGCCCGATGACCGGCTGCCGCACCTCGCGCCGAAGCATCGCGCGGCGCCGCGCAAGGTGATCCGCGCCGAGTTCGACGAAGACTTCTATGACTGGCTCGTCTCGGATTACCTGCGCCTTGAGCGCCCCTCCTTCTCGTCGTGCTACCGCCGCGCCGAGCGGGCGGCAAAGGCGCAGGGCTGGGCCACGGCGCCTGAGCGCACCATGCGCCGGTATCTCGACGCGCGGGTCAGCCAGCCCAGCCAGGTGCTGGCCCGGATGGGGATCGATGCCCTGAAGCGGATGTACCCGCCCCAGCGCCGCGACAAGACCGCGCTCCATGCGCTGGAAGTCGTCAATGCCGACTATCACCGCTTCGATGTCTTCGTGGCCTGGCCCGGCAGCGACACGCCGGTGCGGCCCCAGATGGTGGCCTATCAGGACGTCTATTCCGGGCGGGTTCTGTCCTGGCGCCTCGCGCTCACCGCGAATGCCGACGATGTGCTGCTGGCCGCCGGCGACATGATCGAAGACTGGGGCATCCCCGAACACGTCCTCCTCGACAACGGCCGCGAGTTCGCCGCGAAGGCGGTGACCGGTCGGGCCGAGACGCGAAACCGGTTCAAGGCGCTGGAGGCCGATATCCCAGGTCTCTTCACCGCGCTCGGCTGCGAGATCCATTGGGCCACGCCCTATGCCGGTCAGTCGAAGCCGATCGAGCGCGCCTTCCGCGATATGTGCGACGCCATCGCCAAGGATCCGCGCTTTGCCGGCGCCTGGACGGGCAACAAGCCCGAGGCCAAGCCCGAGAACTATGCCAGCAAGGCCGTGCCCTTCGACACCTTCCTCAAGGTCGTCGCCGAGGGGATCGAAGAACACAACATGCGGCAGGGCCGCCGGTCCGAGGTCGCGTGGGGACGCAGCTTTGCCGAGGTCTTCGCCGAGAGCTACGAGAAAGCGCCGATCCGCAAGGCCACCGAGGCGCAGCGGCGGCTCTGGCTGATGGGCGCGAAGGGCCTGACGGTCAACCGGGTCAACGCCAAGATCACCTTCCTTGGCAACGAGTATTGGGCGACGTGGCTGCACGAGCATGCGGGCAAGCGTATGGTGGTGCGGTTTGATCCGGCCGACCTGCATGCAGGCGTCCACGTCTACAGTTTCGACAACCGCTATCTTGGCGCGGCCGACTGCCTGATGAAGGGCGGGTTCCTGTCGCTTGAAGCCGCGCGCGAGCACAACCGCGCCCGCAAGGACTGGATGCGCGCCGAAAAAGAGGCGCTTCGGAAGTACCGCACGCTCACGACGCTGGAACTGGGGCGGGCGCTCGACGAGACCGCGCCCGGCGATCCGATGCCGGCGCCCGAGGCGAAGGTCGTCAAGCTGGTCCAGCCCACCGCGCCGCGCAATCCGGCGCCCGCGCCGATCACGCCCGAGGTGCAGGCCGAGCAACGGGTCATCGCCGTCGATCTCGCGGCCAAGCGCGCCCCGAAACCCGCCGAGGAAGTGCCGCGCGAACGGTTCCGCCGCGCGCTGGAACTGGAGCGCTCAGCCGAGGCGGGCGACGCGCTCACCGACGAGCAGCGAAGGTGGCTCAGGGGCTACCAGTCGACGGCCGAGTACCGCGCCGAGCGGGCGATGTGGGCCGATTTTGGCGACGCATACTTCGGATGAAAAAACCACCGCCGGGGGGTTGGTTGCAAAACCCACCGGCGGCGAGGGGTTAGGAGAAAAAACGATGGCAGACGAACAACGCCTTTACAACAGTGTTGCTCCGCTTCGGAACGTCGCAGCCCTCACGGCGCTGATCGAGCGAGTGAACAACCGCGCGATCGGCTTGCCCGGCATGGCCTGTTTCTACGGCTTCTCCGGCTTCGGCAAATCGACGGCGGCGATCTATGCGGCCAACCGCTTCCAGGCGGTGCTGGTGCAATGCAAGAGCGCCTGGACGAAGAAGAACCTCTGCTCGGCGATCCTCGTGGAGCTGGGGCTCGTGCCCAAGGGCAACACCGCCGACATGGTGGACAAGATCGCCGCCGAGCTGACCCTGCGCGGCGTGCCTCTGATCATCGACGAGGCCGATCACCTGGTCGCGCGCCGCATGGTCGAGATTGTGCGGGATATCTACGAGGGCAGCCAGGCGCCGACGATCCTGATCGGTGAGGAACTGCTGCCGCAGAAGCTCAAGGAATGGGAGCGGGTTCATGGCCGGATGCTCGACTGGATCGCGGCACTGCCCGCCGATATGGGCGATCTCAATCACCTGACCGGGATCTACGCGCCGGGGATCGACCTTGCGCCCGAACTGAAGGCGGATCTTCTGCGCCTCTCGCACGGCTCGACCCGCCGGGTCTGCGTCAACCTCGCGCAGGTGCATGAGCGCGCCCAGCTTCTGGGCGTCACCGCCATGGGGCGCGGGGATGTGGATCTGCGTCGCCTCTATACCGGCACCGCGCCGACGCCCCGCCGCTCCGAGATCGCGGGGGCTGCTTGATGCGCGACGAGAAGGACATCCTGCAGCAGGTCGCCTGGTCGGCCGCCGGTCGCCTCGTCGAGTTCGACCGCAAGGCGCTGGCCGAGGCCGCGCAGATCGGCGTCGATACGGCCGGCACCTGGATCCGCCGCTGGGTCCGCGCCGGTTCAGTCGAGGCACTCGGCAAGCAGGGCGGTACGACTGAACGCTACCGGGTGCAGGGCGAGACGCGCCCGGTGCCCGCCGCGCCGGCGCCGGCCAAGCAAACGCCGCAGGGCAATATGTGGCGGGCGATGCGCGCCTTCCGCGCGCCCTTCACCGCGGTCGATATCGCCGCGCATTCCTCGACCGAGGTGCTGGAAGTCAGCCTCGAGGCCGCGCGGGCCTTTTGCCAGATGCTGGTGCGCTCGGGCTATCTGCGCGTCCTGCGCACGGCCGTGCCCGGCAAGCGCGAGGCGATTTACCGGCTCATCCGCGACACAGGTCCGCGCCCGCCGCGCGAGCGCCGTGTCCGCGCGATCTGGGACCCCAATCTCGACGCCTTCACCCATCTGCCCAACGGAGGCGCCCAGTGACCTCGCCCCTCGATATCGCCCGCACGCATTGGGGCGCCCCCCTGCCCGACTGGATCGAGGCGCTGGCCAAGGCCTGTGGCGAGACCAGCCAGAACAAGGTCGCAGCGCGTCTCGACCGCTCCGCCGCGCTGGTCTCGAATGTCCTGCGCAACCGCTACACGGGCAGCATGCAGGCCGTCGAAGAACTGGTGCGCGGGCATCTGCTCTCGGAGACCGTCAACTGCCCCTCGCTCGGCGTGCTGCCGCTGCACGAATGCCACGACTGGCGCGTGAAGGCGCGGAGCTTCCAGAACACCAACACCCTGCGCGTGCGCATGTACCGCGCCTGCCAGATGTGTCCCCGGTTCCGGGGAGGCGAGCATGGCTGATCCCGCCCGTTGGAGCGACGACCAGATGATCCGCCTCGCCGCGCGCGGTGCGGCCAAGGTCGATCTGCTGGGCGAGCGCGGCGCCACGCTCGTCACCTGCGACGAGGTCGCCGCCATGGCGGCCGTCATTCTTCTGGGCCGCATCGTGCCGCCCGGTGCCCTCACCGCCCCCAAGAAAGGAGCCTCCGATGTCTGAGCATCGCCCCCTTCCCATTCCCGATGGCCGCGTCTCGGTCGCGGGCAAGGATTACATGCCCGACGCCAAGGGCAAGCTGGTCCCCGTCGAGCTGATCGACGCCGCAGCCCTTCTCGAAGACGAGACGGTGCGCAAGATCGCGGGCTACGGCGTGGCGCTGTCGGAACAGGTCGCCCGCTTCAAGGGCAACACCTTCGCCGATCTCGGCGAGTTCGAGGCCGTGCTCGCGCAGGAATACGGCGCGTCCAAGGGCGGGGCGAAGGGCAACAAGACCTTCCTGTCCTTCGACGGGCTCTGGAAGATCAGTGTGCAGGTCGCCGATCATATCGACTTCGGCCCGCAGCTGCAGATCGCCAAGGAACTGGTCGACGAATGCCTGAACGAATGGGCGGCCGAGGCCCGGGCCGAGATCCGCGCCATCGTCACGCGCGCCTTCAACACCGACAAGGCCGGCCAGATCAACCGCTCGGAGATCTTCATGCTACTGCGGCTCGAGATCGAGGATGCGCGCTGGAAAGAGGCGATGCGCGCGATCCGCGACGCGATGCGGGTGGTCGGCTCGAAGACCTATGTCCGCCTCTACCGCCGCGAGACCTCAGAGGCCCCGTGGCAGGCCGTCACCATCGACCTGGCGAAAGCCTGAGGGGCCGGTCATGGCGGAACAGATTTCCCTGATCGAGGCCCCGGTCTACGAGGTCACCGGCGCCGAGGTGCCCCGCATCCTGCACGAGCTGGTGCGCTTCGAGATCCTCGGCGCCCCCTGCCCCGTCCGCACGAGCGCGGAGGGCGACATCCTCTTCCTCAGGCTCGGCAACCGCGACTTCGCGGTGTCGGTCCTTGATCTCGCCGCAACGGCGGCGCTCGCGATCGAGGGCCATCTCAAGGGCGAAATCCGCGCGAAGATCCTAAACCGCGAGAAGCGGGCGAAGCCGGTGGACCTCGTGGCTCCCGTTCAGGACCTTCCCGTGCTGGGCACGGTTGCCCCGGACGGGCGCGTGATCCCCATTCCTCGGAGGATCTGATGGCCTCGCCCCTGATCCGCAAGGTGCATGTGGGCTGCCGGCAGCTCGGTCTCGACACCGAGACCCGGCATGCCCTGCAGCGTCAAGTGACCGGCAAGGACAGCCTGACGGCGATGAGCGAGCCCGAGTTGAAGGCGGTGTTGAAGGCGCTGGAGAACCGAGGCTTCAAGCCCGCGAAAAAGCCCGGCCACAAGGGCGCGCCCCGCGCCGATCTGCGCTTTGCGCACAAGCTCTGGACCTTGCTCGGCGAGGCCGGCGCCCTCAAGCAACCCGGCCGCGCGGGCCTCAACGCCTTCATCCGCGCGCGGTTCGGCGCGAGCTGGGGCAGCGTGCCCGCCGATATCGACATGCTGCGCGACTGGAGCCAGATCGCCGACCTGATCGATGCGCTCAAGGCCATGTGCCGCCGCAACGGGATCGAACTCGAGCGGTGAGCAACTGGCCTCGCCCCCCGGCTCATGTCGAGCCCTATGTCCGCATCCTCGGCCACGAGGGTGCGGTCGCCTTCATTCTGGAGTTCGGGGGCTCCGAGGTCTACTTCCCGATGAAGCCCGCCGTCGCCGCGCGCGCGCCCGCTGCGGCCCTCATCGGGGCCGAGTCGGTCATGGCGCTCGGTATGGCCGGCGTCCCCCGCCGCGTTCCCACCGCCAAGCCCTGGCTCGCGCGGGTGTTCCGCACCGAGGGACTGCGCGTGCCCGAGATCGCGCGGAAGCTTCACGCGACGGACGTGTCGGTCAGGAAGTGGCTGAAGGACGAGGTCGGTCAGCGCTGGGGCGATGACCGGCAGATGCGGTTGTTCTAGACGAAAGACCTTTGTGCGCTAGTTCGTCGAGCGAAATGATCAGTATGCTCAGTAACAGGACGCAAAGTGATTTCGAGAACCTATCCGATCCCCTTTAACGAAGAAGCCCGTCTGAGATCGGTCTTCGCAGTTCCCGGTCTGACCGAAGCAAACACAGCTTTGTTCGAAGCCATATCTGAGGCCGCAAGAAAGCTCCTGAATTGCCCCATCGCCCATATCAGCGTCATTGAAGACGAGACGCAATGGTACAAGGCCGTGGTGGGGATCGAGCTGGATCGCATGCCCAAGAACAACAGTTTCTGCACGCATACCATCATGTCGGACGACCCTCTCGTTGTCCCCGATCTCAGCAAGGACCCGCGCTTCAAGCAACATCCTATGGTCGCCGAAGGCGGACCAGGTGCGCGCTTTTACGCGGGCGTGCCGCTGGTGCTCTCATCGGGGCACCGGTTTGGTAGCCTCTGCGGGCTTGATCTCGTCCCGCACGACCCGCCGAGCGAGGCAACAATGGCGATCCTCACCGATCTGGGCCGGGCCGTGGTTACGGCTCTTGAAGCTCTGCCTCCCAAACCGGCGAAACTTGAAGATGATAGCGTTGCAAAATCCACGTTCATCACACTGATCGGCCATGAGTTGCGGGCGCCGCTGACAATCCTACTCGGCAGCTTGCAGATCCTTGAGGCGATGCCTCAAAGCCCCAGTGCACCGAAGCTCACTCAGTCGGCGAAGAAATCCGCAGAACACTTGATGCACCTTATTGAATCGGTCATCGCCTTCAGCGATGCCTCGACCGGAGAATTACGCTTGAACGAGCAACAGTGCCAAACCAGTGACCTGTTCGAGATGGTCAGGGATCTACAGCTCCCCGGGGCGGATGGCACACTGAAAAGCGTTGCAGTTTCAGGAAGCGCTCTCAATGTTCCTGTGTTCGTGGACCCTGACCAGATCGAAGTCGCCCTGGATGCGCTGACCCTCAATGCGGTCAACCATGGCGGCGAGAAAATCACTGTCGGTTGCGGGACGGATGAAGACGGTAATCTTGAACTCTGGGTGGCCGACAGCGGCAATCTGAGTGAGCATGTGGAACTGGCCAAGCTCTACGAACCCTTCGTGGTCGGCGGCAATATTGACCACCGGGATACTCGTGGGGGGCTCGGCCTCGGTCTACCGCTGACCCGCAAGCTGGTTGAGCTACATGGCGGGGATTTTGAGGTAAGAGCTGAACCAGACCAGACGACCGCGATCATTCGATTGCCCGCTTGGCGCTTGGAGAAAGCTTAAGGTCGTTGCTGTGAAAGCTCCGCGAAACGGATGTAGCAGCGTTATTAGCAACCGTTCGAGAGAGTGCCGCTGTATGTGAGCCACCGTTTCTGGCTCATGCGGGGCTTTCACCTCCAAATATTTATGTCCTTGTCAAGCAGACACTGTCTGGTTTGCAAGATGCTCCCCACTAATCGCGACGCGATTTCGGCCACTGGCTTTTGCCGAATAAAGAGCCGCGTCTGCCCTTTGAAGAACATCGATTATGTCAGTTTCGAGCGCGTCGCACCAATACGCAACGCCGATGCTGACGGTGAGCGGAATCGTTTTCTTGCCGTATCGGATCAGTTGCCGCTCAATCGCGGCGCGGTAGTCCTCAGCTCGATCATGAATACCGTCCAATGCAGTGTGTTCCAAGTAAACGGCAAACTCTTCTCCTCCGAGGCGACAAACAAAGTCTTGGCCGTCTGCGGTAGTAAAGAGAGCATCGGCAACACGACGCAGGGCTATGTCACCTGCATCATGCCCAAGCGTGTCGTTAACCTTTTTGAAATGATCGATGTCGATGAGCATGACTGCACCGTACTGCCTTGTTTTTCCCGGATACGGCTCAAGCATTACGCGATCCATGAAGGAGCGCCGGTTAGGCAAGCCGGTGAGGCTGTCGGTCTCAGCCGTCTCCCGCCAGAACTTTTCTGTTCGGATGTAGCGCCGTTCCCGATCAATGATGAGCCCCATAACCAAGGCCCCGACGATGCAGCTCACTGTTAGGACGGGGACGACCGTTGAGAACAACTCTTGCGCGAGCGACAAAGGCAGCATCAACAGCGTTACAGAATGCAGCGAGAGTAAAGCACCCAATCCTAGCAACTGACGAATGGTAACGGGTGACTTACTTAGAATGAACCAGTGCCACGCAAAGCCAAGGCCAGCACTCAGTAGGATGCCCACAGCACCCGGAACCGCGCCCGATCCGCCAAGGTACATCCGGAACTGCCCAACCAGAAGACCTGAGACAATGGTCGCCGGTAGTCCCCCGAAAGCCGATGCAAGACCAACGATGACGGCGCGCGCATCCAGAATGATGCCATCTGCCAGGTTGATCGGATTCACCATAGCCAAAATGGCTATCACGCCAAAGACCATGCCAATGAGCATCGACTTTATTGTGCTATCACGGGTCCACCGATGGATCACCCCATAAGAAATGCCTGCAATTCCCATGAGACCGAGACCATAGACGAAGCTGATCAGGAGCTCTTGCAACCTACTTACCTTCCCTGAGGCATCGATTTCACACGATGCAACCTTGATGATACCATTGGTGTGACGCCGAACTGCGGCAAAAAAATGTCCTGCCTCAGGAGGTTATCCTCTCAAGACCGCAAATGCTCGGGTGTCGATTGGTGTCTCGGTCGCCAATCATACTGGACGCGTTGGAGGTACTCATTGGGCTTGAAGTGAACCATTCGGGCACCCTGAACGAACGCCCGCCCATCCCCCCACAAACCGTAGTGCGTATTTCCCGGCACCCTAACCCGTCATCCTGTCGTGGTATCGACAGGAGACGAGCATGCGCACGAGCGAGCGGGGAATTGCGTTCAACGAGCGGTTCGAGGGCGTGGTGCTGCGCGCTTATCGCGACCCGGTCGGGATCTGGACGATCGGCGCCGGGCTGACGGCCGCGTCGGGCGTCGTGGATCCCGGGCCGGGGATGGTGATCACCGCCGAGGAAGCCTCGCGGCTCATGGCCGAGGCGCTGCGCACGCGCTATGAGCCTGCCGTCAACCGGGCCATGCCCGGCGCCGAGCAGCATGAGTTCGACGGCGCGATCTCGTTTCACTGGAACACCGGCGCCATCGAGCGCGCGAGCTGGGTGCAGGCTTGTGCCAGCGGCAACATGGCCGCGATGCGGGAGCGGCTGGCGCGGTGGAACAAGGGCGGGGGCAAGGTGCTGCCCGGCCTCGTGCGGCGCCGCAAGGCCGAGGCCGATCTCATCCAGTACCGCGACTATGGTGTGCCCTTGCGGGCCAAGGCCCCGCGCGGGCTGGCCCGCGTGACGCTCGATCTGTCGCGCGACGAGGTGAGGGCCGCGCGCGATGCCCTGAAGGCGCGCGGCTACGCGGTCGGCGAGGACACGCGCGGCATCGCCGTTGACGCGGTCCGCCAGTTCCAAACCGATCACGACCTGACCGTGGACGGCATCCTCGGGCGCGCGACGCTGTCGACGCTGCAGCGCTCGATCGACGCGCGCGGCAAGTCGCTGGTGGGCGGCGGGCTCGTCGCCGGCGGCGGCGCGGAAACCGCCACAAACGTGCTGCCCCACGATCTCCCGTTGGCGTGGACCGGCCCCGTGGCGCTCGCGCTCGGGGGGCTTCTCGCAGCCTATCTCGCCTGGACCTACCGCGACATCCTCGCGGCCAAGCTCCAGGCCCGCCTGCCGCGCGTCGCGGCCTTCCTCAGGAGTATCAAATGAGCAGCAGCCTGACGGCCCTTGCCCTGCAGATCGGCGTCCCCCTCGTCGGCCGGGTTCTCTCGCAACGCCTCGGCTCGGGCAATGCCCGGCTGATCACCGAAGTGATCGACGCCGTCGCCCGCAGACTGGGCGTCTCCCCCGCCGAGGCCGAGGTGCTGGCCCAGACCGATGAGGGCCGCGTCATCGACGCCCTGCGCGAGACCGAAGCCGACATGCCCGAGCTGATCGCGCTCCATGCCTCGGCGCTCGAAGCGCAGACCGCGCTCCTGATGGCCGAGCAGCGTGGCCCGTGGTGGGGCTGGGCGTGGCGGCCGGCCTTCATGTGGCTCCTCGCCTTCCTGTGGCTGTGGAACGTGGTGCTGTTGCATATCGCAAACGCCGTCTGGCGCATTGCGCTGCCGCCGATCGATCCGGGTGTGCTGCTCTCGGTGACCGGGATCTATGCCGCGCTCTATATGGGCGGGCACACCGTCAAGGACTGGGTGCGCGTCACCCGAGGGGGCACGCCGTGACCGAGACCCTGACGCTCTCGCCGCTCATCGCCTGGGTGGGCGCGCTCTCGCTTCTGTTGAACTTCGGGCTGTCGGTCTACGGGCTGATCGCCTCGGGATCGCGCGCGAACAAGGTGCGGCTCGACGAGCACGAGGCCCGCCTTGCGCGCCATGACAGCCGGATCAGCGGCGTCGAGCAGACCCTGCGGACGCTGCCCTCGACGGGCGATCTGCACAAGATCGAGCTGTCGCTGTCTCGCATGGAAGGCGAGCTGGGGATCATGGGCCAGCGGCTTCAGCCCGTCGCCGCCATCGCCGAGCGGATGCAGGAGCTGCTGCTGCAGCAATCGAAGAGGTAAGCCATGGATATGGCCAAGCTGATCCGCGAACAGGCGCGGCTCATCATCCTGAAGGCGCTGGCCGAGCAGGTCGACGAGACGCTCAACAGCGACTTCCTGGTTCTGGAACTGCAGCGCTTCGGGATCCGCAAGGACCGGGCGTGGGTGCATGACGAGCTGCGCTGGCTGGGTGAGATGGGGGCGATCGTCACAACGCAGGCCGGCACGCTTCTCGTGGCGACGCTCAGCGCCAAGGGCGCGAGGCACGTCTTGCGCGAGATCGCCATCGAAGGCGTGCAGCGTCCCTCCCGACCGGGAGCGTGACATGACCCAATCCCCGCGCGGCCGTGGCCGCCTGTCGTCGTTCGACCTGATGCCGCCCGAGGCCGATGGGATCATTGCCTGGGCCGCGCAGGAGCTCTCGGACCGCGAGCGCACGCAGACCGATATCTACGCCGAGTTCGTGACACGCTGCGAGGAACTGATGCGCGAGCACCGGGGCGAGCTCGAGTTCTCCATCCCGGCCTTCAGCTCGTTCAACCGCTACTCGATGCGGCTCGCGCGCCTCACGCGCCGGCTCGATCAGACGAAGGCCATCGTCTCGACGCTGGCGGAGAAGTTCGACCCGGCCGATGCCGACAACCTGACGGTGATGACGGCCGAGACGGTGAAGGCGCTGGTGCTGACCATGCTGTCGGAGACCGACGAGGACGAAATCGACGCCAAGAGCGTCATGCAGCTGGCCGCGGCCTTCAAGCAGGCGGTGCAGGCGCAATCGATCTCGACCGACCGGCGCCGCAAGGCCGAGGCGGACTTCCAGACGCGCGTCGAGGATGCCGTCCAGACCGTCGCCCGCGCCAAGGGCCTTACCGCCGAGACCACGGAAGCGATCAAATCGCAGATCCTCGGGGTAGCTGTGTGACCAAAGTATTGCAGAGTTTCAAAAAGATAGCAGGTCGCCTGGGATCAGAAATTAGTCGTGGCGTTCTGCAAGTCGATGAAGGCTACCGAGGACGGCAACCGCCGCGTCTAGACGACATCGTCGATGATCGTGACATGTGCCCCCAGGATTTCGCTCCCCGCACAATGACAGGTATTTGTCCGCCTCCTCAGCGGGTCACTTCTTTCTCAAGTACGGCGTGCGTTCGATTTCAGTGGGTCGAAAGAATAAACCGTCCTGCAGTTTGGGCACATTCGATACGTGGCATCGCCCTGAAGGATAGTCTTTCTTTTCGTCTCAATACAGTTGGGGCAAAGGTAGTGCATCAACTCGCCTTCTTGCTTTTCGCTCTTAAGCCGCAGCACGACCGCACGGGTTGGCGTTTCCCACAATTCATACCGTTCGAGTTCTGCTTTGAATGCCTGCGCATCAAGCAGTTCCTGTTGAAGCGCCGAAAGCCGAAGCTTCAAATCTGCGTTCGCGACCTGTGCGTTGGCCGCATGCAGAGTGAGCTCACTCAGGGCAAGCTTGATGTCAGCATCAGCGGCCGCCTGAGACTTTTGGAAAAGGTCCGTTACCGAAATGATGCCTTTGGCAATTTGTCCGGTTGCGGTGCTCACTTCACTGGCCGCACTGACCGTTCCGGTCAAGCTCTCGAAATCCACCAGTTCCTCCGTGGTGCCCAACTGATTCGCTCAGTCGAGTATTGCGCGAATCAGCAGGACCTCACAACTTTGGGGTGTCGCCGATGACCGCTCCGATCACCGAAGAGGAATGGGCCCGCCAGCGCCGGGAGGCGAGCGCGGCGATGCCAGGCGTGATCAATGCCGTGGGCCTGCCCAAGGTGCTGTTGCCGTATCAGGCGCAGGCCGTCTCGCTTCTCGACAGCGTGCGCGACTGCTCGGCGCTCTTCATCGAGAAGTCGCGCCGGATCGGCCTGACCTGGGGCCTTGCCGCCTATGCCGTCCTGCGCGCCGCGCGCCAGCGCGTCGCGGGCGGGATGGACGTCATGTACATCTCCTACTCGCGCGAGATGACCCGCGAGTTCATTGATGCCTGCGCCATGTGGGCGCGCGCCTTCAACCTCGCGGCCGGTGAGGCCGAGGAATTCCTGTTCGATCAGGGCGACGAGGACGGCGACAAATCGATCCAGGCCTTCCGCATCCGCTTTGCCTCGGGCTTCGAGGTGCTGGCGCTGTCCTCGGCCCCGCGCGGCCTGCGCGGCAAGCAGGGCGTGGTGATCATCGACGAGGCGGCCTTCGTCGACAGCCTTGCCGAACTCATCAAGGCGGCGATGGCGTTCCTGATGTGGGGCGGTCAGGTCGTCGTATGCTCGACGCATGACGGTGTGGACAACCCGTTCAACCAGACGATCCAGGAGATCCTCGCCGGGCGCGTGCCCTACAAGCATCTGCGTATCGACTTCGACGCGGCGCTGCGCGACGGTCTCTATCAGCGCATCTGCCTGGTGAAGGGTGAGGACTGGACGCCCGAGGGCGAGGCGGAATGGCGGGCAAAGATCGTCGCCTTCTATGGTGAGGGCGCGGATGAAGAGCTGTTCTGCATCCCCTCGGCCTCGTCGGGCGCGTGGCTGCCCGGTCCGCTCATCGAGGCGCGCATGACAGTGGACCGCCCGGTGCTGCGCCTCGAGCTGCCGCCCGATTTCATGCAGCGGCCCAAGGCCGATCAGTCGGCCCTTCTGGCCCCCTTCCTGGAGGAACTCGAAGAGGCGCTCGGTGGCATTGATCTTGACCCACATTATGCCTTCGGCTTCGACTTCGGCCGGGTTGCGGACCTTTCCGTCTGCTCGCTTCTGGCCATTGAAGCCCGACTTAAACGGGTTGAGAAACTCGCCGTTGAAATGCGCAACGTGCCGGGCGCCGAACAAAAGCTGGTGGTGGGCCTGATCCTTGACCGGGTGCGTACGCGGCTGGTCGGCGCCGCCTTCGATGCCACCGGCATGGGCTGGACCGTAGCTGAGGATATGGGGCGCAAGTTCGGGCTGCGCGAGAGCGAGGACAGCGCGGGTCTCGTCTGGGCGATCAAGTTCACCGAGGACTGGTACCGCCTGCAGATGCCGCCCCTCAAATCCGCTTTCGAGGACGCCCAGATCGCCATCCACCGCGACGAGCAGCTCCTGAGCGACCTGCGCGCCGTAAAGCTGATCCGGGGCATCCCCCGCGTGCCGCCCGTGCGCCAGGGCGAGACCGGCAAGCGGCGCCACGGCGACTATGCCATCGCGCTGGCGCTCGCGCATTTTGCCAGCCGGATGCGCTGGGTGGAGATTGGCTACGTTCCCGTACCGGATTCCCGGTTCGGGAATGACGGTTTGCGGGCGGGTCACTGGCTCGGCGAAGATGCGGGCGAGCGTGGCTGGTGGAAACCGCCCCTCGGCACCCGGCTCAGGGGAGGTCTTTACTGATGGCACGCGATACCCGACTCGTCGATCGTTACGGCCGCCCGCTTGAACGCAAGCGGCTCACCACCGAGATTGCCGCAGCCACCACGGGCGGGATGCGCTCACCGCTCTCAGGCTATCCGGCGGACGGGCTCACTCCGGTACGGCTGGCGCAGATCCTGCGCGAAGCGGATGGCGGGCACCCGTTGCGCTATCTGGAACTCGCCGAGGCGATCGAAGAGCGCGACCCGCATTACCTGGGCGTGATCTCGACCCGCAAACGCTCGGTAAGCCAGATCGATGTCACGGTGGAAGCGGCAAGCGAGGATGCGCTCGACCAGAAGATCGCCGACGCGATCCGGGACTGGCTCGCCCGTGACGAGCTGATGGACGAACTCTTTGACATCCTCGACGCCGTCGGCAAGGGCGTGAGCTTCACCGAGATCCTGTGGGATACATCCGAGGGGCAATGGCGACCAAGCCGTCTGGAATGGCGTGACCCGCGCTGGTTCCGGCCCGCGCGCCACGATTTGCGTACACCCATGATGATCAACGAGACCGGGGATGAAGTACAGCTTCCAGCTGGCAAGTTCATCCACGCGCAGTTCCGCGCCAAGTCCGGCCTACCGATCCGCGCGGGTCTCGCGCGGATCGCGGCCTGGGGCTGGATGTTCAAGGGCTACACCCAGCGCGACTGGGCGATCTTCACGCAAACCTATGGGCAGCCTGTGCGCGTTGGCAAATGGCCTGCAGGCGCTTCGGAAGAAGACAAGGCGACGCTGTTCCGGGCGGTTGCCAATATCGCCGGAGATTGCGGCGCGATCATTCCCGAAAGCATGTCCATGGAGTTCGTTGAGGCGAAGTCCATCGGGGCGTCGAGCGATCTCTACGAGCGCCGCGCCGACTGGCTCGATCGGCAGATCTCGAAAGCGGTGCTGGGCCAGACCACCACGACCGACGCAGTCTCGGGCGGCCATGCGGTCTCGAAAGAGCACCGACAGGTGCAGGAGGATATCGAGCGCGCCGATGCGAAAGCGCTCGCGGGCATCCTGAACCAGGATCTCATCCGGACCTGGGTACAGCTCGAATGGGGGCCGCGCCCGCGCTATCCCCGCCTTGTGATCGCCCGGCCTGAGGCCGAGGATCTGACGCAGCTCGCAACCAGCCTGAGCCAGCTCGTGCCTTTAGGCCTGCGCGTGTCGGAAAGCGAGATCCGCGACAAGTTCGGCTTGAGCGATCCCAAGCCCGAGGATCGCATTCTGGGCCAGAAAGAGCCGCCCTCCCAACCGCCGCAGGTGCCTCCGGCCGAGCGTACCACGCCACCCGAACCTTCGTTGCCCTCCGACAAGACCGCCCTGCAGCAGGCGCAACCTGACGCGCTGCCTCCGTCTGAAATGCTCTCCGAGACGCTGGCCGGCCGGGCGCAGCCGGAGATCGGCGCGATGATCGAGACCATCGGCACGATGCTGCAGGCGGCGGGCTCGCTGGAGGAATTGCGCGAGATGGTGTGGGGGGCGTGGCCCCAGCTCGACACGGCACGGCTCACGTCTGCCCTCACAGAGGGCATGGTTGCGGCCGATCTCGCCGGTCGCGTTGCGGTAGCGGACGAGGCCGATGACGACACCTGACGCGCCCTTGCGCGCGTTTCTGCGGCGCCCGTTTCCCGAGCAGGTCGCGGCTTACCGGTTGCGGCTCGGCACCCTCGTGCCGACGCGGACCTGGGCCGAGCTGACACAGGCCGCGCATGATCGGGCCTTTGCCGTCGCAGGCGCCACCAAGGCCGATCTGCTGGCCGATCTCGCGCTGGCCATCGACCGGGCCGTGGCCCGGGGAACCGGGCTTGAGGAGTTCCGCCGCGACTTTCGCGCGCTCGTGGTTCGGCATGGCTGGCACGGCTGGACCGGGGAAGGCACCCGCTCGGGCGAGGCTTGGCGCACGCGGGTCATCTACCAGACCAACATGCGCACGAGCTACGCGGCCGGGCGGATGGCGCAGCTGCGCGAGGCGGGGTTCCGCTACTGGATCTACCGCCACGGCGGATCGCTTGAGCCGCGCCAGCACCACCTTGCCCTCGACGGTCTGATCCTGCCCTCGGACCATCCCTTCTGGGATGTCTGGGCGCCCCCGAACGGCTGGGGCTGCAGCTGCTGGATCGCCGGCGCCCACACCATGCGCGCGGCCCTGCGCAGAGGCGGCAAACCGGAGGTCGAGCCGCCCGATGGCTGGGACGCGATCAACCCGCGAACCGGCGCGCCGGAAGGGATCGACCCGGGCTGGGGCTATGCGCCGGGCGCGAGCAATGCCGACACGATCACCATGGCGGCACGCAAGATTGCCGCGCTGCCCCCGGCCATCGGTGCGGATTACGGACGCTCCCTGCACGCGGTCATCGACCGGCACTGGCCGCTCTGGGTCGCGCAGACGCGCGCCGGGCTGAGCCACGATCCCGCACTCGCCGGCATCCTCGACCCCCAGCTCATCGAGACGCTCAGGGCGCGCGGCCTTGCGCCCGCATCGAGCGAGATCGTCATGCGCCCGGGTGTTCTGCGCGGGCCGAAAGCGACCCGGCACGAGGCTGCGGGCGACGCGCTCACGCCCGAGCAATGGGAGGCGCTGCCCCGGCTCCTGAGAGACCCTGCAGCTGTGTTCGTCGACAACCGGACGGGAAGCCTGGTTTATGTGCTGAACGACACGCAGGACGCCCGCCCGCAGCTCGCGGTCCGGATCGATTACACACTCCGCCAGAACCGCGACACGCGCGTGCTCAACGCGATCGTCTCCGCGTACCGGGCGAACCCGTCCAGTCTGGCCGCCCGCGTTGCCGGCGGCATTCTCGATCTGATCTATGGGGCAATCAGGTGATGGACGGCCGGGATACCCCTCATGTGCTAGCGCTCCGCTCGCGCGGTTTACGGCATCTTGGAACCCGAATTTCCAAGGTCATCACCTGAAGGAAATGTAACCATGATCGCGCTCGACTTCAACGATACCGAGATCCAGGACGGGCTGGACCGGCTGGCCCGGGCGGTCACGGACATGACGCCTGTCATGGCGGATATCGGGGAGGCGCAGGTGGTCTCGACCCGCGACCGCTTCATGGCGGGCACGGCCCCCGATGGCACGCCCTGGGCGCCGAAGTCTCCCACCACCATCGCCGCCTATGAGCGCCGCCGGGATCCCGTCGATCCGCGCCCGCTCTTCGGCCCCTCGCACAGGCTCCGGTCCGAGATCACCTCTTACGCCGGCACCACCAGTGTCGAATGGGGCACGAACGTCATCTATGCGGCGGTCATGCAGTTCGGCGCGGCGCAGGGGGAGTTCGGCGCCCGCATGGGCCGCACGAAACCCAGCGAGAAGCGCCCGCAGAGCCAGGATTACTTCTTCCCCATCCCCTGGGGGCCTATCCCGGCGCGTCCCTTCCTCGGGCTTTCCGATGAGGACCGAAACGGCATCCTCGAGGCCCTGGAAGACTGGCTGACGCGGGCATGGGACGGCGAGTGAGCCCCAACCGCCCCGGAGAGCGCCGTTAAATACCTATTTAATACCCAACTCGCTCTCGCGGGCGCAACGGGCCGTCAGAGGTAAAGAGGCCCCTCAGCGGCGCGCTCAGGGGCTGGTCGGTAAGCGCTCACGAAGTTCGTGACAGAGGCATCGGACCTCAGGGGCACCCTGTTGTCGGCAGAGGTGCTTAGGGAACCGCGGAAGGCGCCCGGGCGTTTCTGCTTCCTGAAATATCTGTTGATGCCAACAAGGGCTCATGAAGCCACGAGGAAGGAGATGGTAGGAGAAACGGCTATTGTGAGTGATCTGCGCCTTATGGCGCTAGCGATCCTGGGCGGACGAGAGGGAGTTGACGCGCTGGTGGAAGCCACCATGAAACGCGCCCTCATCGAAGTGCAGGTTTCCGGATCTCCGGTAGTGTTGCGTCCTTGGATGCGCGCATTAATGGAGACGGTGCGTGACCAAAAGGTCTCGGAACCCGTGCACTCCTCTCAAACGAGGTCGGAGCCAGTCATAGTGCAAACTGAAGGTTCCGAGAACGAAGTCCTCTGGACAGCGTTTCGATCCCTGCCGCGAGATCTCCGCATGATCCTCATCGCTTTTACGTTGGGTAGAGGCGACAGCACCACCGCTGGGAGCATCATGGGAATCGGACCGGACGAAGCAGACCGCTTGTACGCCCGCGCGCTGGATTTGATGGGCCGGATCACAGAGGCAACCTAAGCCGATCAGACCACAATGGATGCGGCATCGACGAGCGGAGTCATGTATGTGTTTGGGACGTGTAGCGGTCGCTGGGCCCTATGGAAGCGAATTGGAAATTTGCTCCAACCACCCTATGGTTACTCATCACCGACTCATGGAGGTTGCTATGTCTAGGTTAAAAGGCCCAGGCACGCTCACCTATGACGATGGACGTGTGTTCCACGTCGAAGTTGATATCGAGCTCCCGAAGGGCAGCGGGACGGTCACGTCTCCATCGATGGTGATCATCGCTGAGCGCAAGCGTCCGGGGACGCTAACCTGCGGGCACGTGCAGGTACCCGCCATCGTGACCAGCGGTGACGTGCACGGATCCGGTACAATCACGACGTTGTCGCCGGCGTCCGTTCAATAAGAGCAAGTAACTTGGCAGGCCATTGGCGCGCGCCCGCGATGACGCAGCCGCGCGCGCCGTTTTAGCAATCTCCACAACTACGTTACATTCGCCGCGAGCGATCAGTACGCCTCTATGACCAGCGTCACGGTCGGCGAGACATCTCGCTCGTCCACGTGAGAAGTGCTTCTCATCCCCGACAGATGGCATTCCCCTTCGGGCATGTCCTGCCCCAGATGCGCGAAGTACTGCTTCAGCGCCTCGAGGACCTCTGCGTCAGTGAAATCGATCTCGGTACGGGCCTTCCCGGTTTCGGCTGGCATTGTGCGAACTACGGGCATCATCGCCTCCTTGCATTGATGGAGTGGTGACGTGCACAGGATGTAGGGACGGATCTTGGGATCTTCCATAGGCGGCGAAGTATGCACGCTCATCGAGGCGGCGCTGCTCGTTTATGTCGTTACATATGGTTGTATCGAAAAGGCATGGGCTGCAGCGCCCGTCCCACTCCCCCACAAACCGTAGTGCCTATTTTGACGCGGCGCTTCGGGGGATTCTGGGGATATGAACACCGTCCCCGCCATAGCCCTTCTGCAGGCCACCACGCTTCCCGACGATCCTGTCGCCGATTGGGTACACTTGCTGCCCGCAGGCACGATCGCCACGGTCGATGGCCGTGGCCCCTATAGCGTTCTGAACGCGGCTGAGGTGATCGAGGCGAGTTTCCTCGATCGCAAGAAACTCCCCATCGACGAGAACCACGCGATCGATATCGCGGCGCCGCGCGGCCAGTCGTCGCCTGCCCGGGGGTATGTCGTGGAATTGCAGGCCCGCGAGGACGGGATCTGGGGCCGCGTCGACTGGACGCCCTCGGGCAAGGCGCTGATCGCCGACCGCGCCTATGTCGGCATCTCGCCCGCCATCCTGCACGACGCGAACGGCCGGGTGCTGCGCATCCTCAGCGCCTCGCTCGTCAATCGCCCCAATCTGCGCGGACTGACTGCGCTTCACCACCAGGAGGGCCTTGTGACCTTTCAGAGCAAACTGGCCGAAAAGCTCGGCCTGAACGCGGCTGCGAGTGAGGACGATATCCTCGCAGCGCTGCCGTCGGAAACCGATGAGCAGGTCGCACTGCAATCGGCGCTGCCGGATCTTCGGTCTGCCTTCGGGCTGAGCGAAGCCGACGATGTCGGTGCGGTCCTGAACGCGGCGCGGAATGCGGCGCGGGACGTCAACACGACGATGCCGGCGCTACAGGCGCAGGTGCGCGAGCTCTCGGGCAAGCTCACCGCCATGGACGAGGCCGGCAAGACCGCCCGGGCGCAGGCCTTCATCGACGGCGAGATCAAGGGCGGCCGTATGGGGCTCAATGCCGAGAACCGCGACGAGTTCGTGGCGATGCATCTTGAGAACCCCGAGCGCACGGAAAAACTCGTCAAAGGCTTCGCGGTGCTCAAGCCCACGCACACCAGTGCCGTGCCGCCGAACGCGCCCGCGCTGCAATCCACCGCCGACGATCTTGTCGGCAAGGCCCGCGCCCTTCAGGCCGCCGAGGCCGCCAAGGGCAATTCCCTCGACTGGATCGTCGCGGTTCAGCGTGTGTCGGAGGCGAAATGACCACCCCCCTTATCAAGAGTTACGAAGCCTCGGCCGAGATTGCCGGTCACCGCATCGTTGTCTTCTCGGACCCAGCGGCCTCCGCCAAGGTTGCCATGGCTGCCGTGGCGACGACGCCCGCGATCGGCGTTTCGGGACCGATGGACGCGGTCTCCGGCGAGATGTGCGACGTCGTGCTGGGCGGTCTTGCCCAACTGAAACTCGGCGGCACGGTTACGGCGGGCGCGCCGATCATGTCGGACGCCGCCGGCGCCGGCATCGTTGCCGAGGCCGCCGCTTCCACCACCCGCCGCGTCATCGGATTTGCGCTGGAGCCGGGCGTCAGCGGGGACCTGATCTGGGTCAACGTCGCACCCGCGCTGCTCGATCGCGCCTGAGCCTGAGGAGTTTCCATGGCCCCCCAACGTCCCTTTGTCGTCGATCCGGTCCTGACCGCGATCTCGGTCGGCTTCCGCAACACGGCGATGATGAAAATCGCCGATCAGGTTCTGCCGCGCTTTGGCGTCTCGGCCGAGAAGTTCAAATGGACCACCTATCCGATGTCCGAGGCGTTCAACACGCCCGATGCCCGCGTGGGCCGCCTCGGCCAGGTCAACCAGGTGATCTTCTCGGGCAAGGAAGAGACCTCCAGCGTCGAGGATTACGGGCTCGATACGCCAATCCCTTACTCCGACATCGAGGCGGCGGCGGACGCTCGTGCGCAGGGTCGCTCGACCTATAACCCCGAAGCGCATTCGGCGGCGATGCTGACCGATACGATCGAGAACATCCGCGAGGCGCGGGTGGCGAACATGGTCTTCAATCTGGCCACCTATGCCGCCGACAAGCGCACGACGCTTTCGGGCACGTCGCAGTTCTCGGATTATGCCAACAGCGACCCGATCTCGGTCATCAAGTCGGGCATGCTGGCGACGACGATCCTGACGCCGAACACGATGGTGATGGGCCGCGAGGTCTGGACCAAGCTGTCGAGCCACCCCAAGATCGTGAATGCGATCAAGGGCAACCTCACCAATGCCGGCATCGTCAGCCGCGAGCAGTTCCTCGAGCTCTTCGCAGGCGAAGGGATCAACCGGCTGCTGATCGGCGACGCCATGGTCAACACCGCCAAGGCCGGCCAGCCCCCGGTCTATGCCCGTGCCTGGGGCAAGCATATCTCGCTCCTTCACCAGAACCCGATGGCCACGGTCGAGGGCGGCGGCGTCACCTTTGGTCTCACCGCCGAATATGGCGGGCGCCTGTCGGGCCGCATCGAGGATCCCGATATCGGGCTCAATGGTGGCTTCCGCATCCGCACGGGTGAGCGGGTGAAGGAGCTGATCATCGCCCAGGACGTGGGCTACTTCATCCAGAATGCGGTGGCGTGATGGCCCGGGCAGCGAAACCCACGAGCAAGCCCGCCAAAGAAGCGGCTCCGGAGACCCCGGCGGAAACGGTCGCGAAGGCTGTCACGTCGGAGGCCTCGGGCGCGTCGGAGCCAGAGGCAAAGGCTGCTGAGGCAAAGGCCCCGGAGCTTAAGGCTGCGGAGCCGACGCCACCGGCCGCCAAGCGGAGCAAGCCGGACCCCGAATGGCGCGCGGCCACCGTGGCGAGCCGTATCGAGCACGACGGCGAAACCTATGAGGCCGACGACGCGATCGTGCTGACCGAGGCCGACTTCATCCCCCTCGCGAAGTCTGGTGCCCTGATCGAGCGCGACTGGAACGCGTGCCTGCAGGACGAGTGACCGCGCCCCTTTCGATCGCGGGTTGGGAAACCTTGCGGATGCGCGCGGGCGGGGGCGACCGCTGCGTGAGTGACCCTTCGCCCCCACCCCTTTCCTTGGAAGCCTGTCGATGTCCTATGCCACGCTCCTCACTCTGACCGACCGCTTCGGCGCCGAGACGCTCGTGCGGCTGACCGATCGCGCGGATCCGCCGGCGGGGGTGATCGACGAGGACGTGGTCGAGCGGGCGCTCGCGGATACGGATGGCGTGATCGACGGCTACTTGCGGGCACGCTACGTGACGCCGCTGACCGAGGTGCCGCCGCAGATCACCGATATCGCGCTGTCGATTGCGATCTACCGCCTGCACCGCTGGGAGCCCGACACCAAGATCCGGCGCGATTATGAGGACGCGCTGCGCAGCCTGCGCGAGATCGCCAATGGCACGATCCGGCTCACGGCCACGACGGTTGCGCCCATGCAATCGGGCGAGACCGGTGCGCGGCTGACCGACCGCGAGCGTCCCTTCACCGCGCAGAACCTCAAGGGGTTCATCTGATGCTGAGCGCGGCCATCGAGCGCATCGAGGCTCGCGTGCCCGCGCTGGCAGCTCGGGTCCGGGGCGCGGCCGAGTTTTCGGCGCTGCTCGCGTCGAACCGCATCGGCGAGGTTCGGGCGGGCGCCTATGTGCTCACCCTCTCGCTCGCGGGCGGACCGGCGCGCGCCGCTGCCGGGGCCTTCGTGCAGGACGTCGAGGAGGGTCTGACGGTGGTGCTGACGATGCGCGCCGAGGACCCGCTCGGCGGCGCTGGCAAGGACTGGATCGCCACCCAGCGCGACGCGGTGATCGCCGCGCTCGCGGGCTGGGTTCCGGCAGGCTCCCCCGGCCCGATGCGCCTCAAGCGCGGGCAGATGCTGAACGTGGCGCGCGGCCTTCTGGTCTACCAACTCGACTTCGCCGCCGCCTCCCAACTGAGGATCGATCCCCGATGACCAAGCGCAAGCCCACAAAGCCCAAAGCCCTGCCCCAGCCCTCGCAGGGCGGCAGCTACCGCCGGGAGAAGGACGGATCGCTCGCCCCGGCAGCGCCAGCCGCTCCGCCCCCGCCCGACAAAACCGAATCTGAGCCCACCAAAAGCACCGGGGACTGACCCATGATCTACTTCAACGAGAAGATCTTCCTCCTCGGCCTCGAAGCCACCTATGGCACGATCCCGGCCCTGGCCGCCTCGGATGCGATCCTTGCCACGGATATCCGCATCATGCCCATGGAGGGGCAGGACCAGTCGCGCAACCTCGAGCGCCCGCATATGGGCGCGCAGGCCACGATCCCGGTCGATCTGCATGCCAAGATGAGCTTCAAGGTCGAATTGACCCCTTCCGGTGTCGCGGGCACGGCGCCGGTCGTGGGCAAGCTCCTGCGCGCGCTCGGCTGCGCCGAAACCGTCACCGCCACGACCTCGGTCGTCTACAACCCCGTCAGCCGCAACCACGAAAGCGTCGGCGTCCATCTGTGGATCGGGGACACACGCTTCGCGCTCATCGGCGCGCGGGGCACGGGCGTTCTTCGGATCAATGCGAGCGGCATTCCGGTGCTCGAGGTCGAGCTGACCGGGCTCTGGACCGCACCCACCGAGGCCGCCCGCATCGAGCCCGATCTCGACGACCAGCTCGAGGCGGATGTCCTGGTCGCCACCACCGCCAACACGCCGGTCTTTACCGTGAACGCGGTGGGCCTCGTGATGCGCAGCTTCGCCCTGACGCTGGGCAACAAGGTCGAGCCGCGCTTCCTGATCGGCGCCGAGCGCGTGCTGATCACGGGGCGCGAGGAGATGGTCGAGACCACCGTCGAAGCCGTGCCGCTGAGTGTGCTCGACCCGTTCGGCCTTGCCCTTGCGCGCAGCCGCGTTGCGGTCGCGCTCACCCATGGCACGCAGGCGGGCAAGACCGTCTCGCTCGCCATTCCCGCAGCCCAGGTCCAGCGCCAGCAGGGGATCGAGGAACAGCAGGGCATCGCCGAATGGCCGCTGCGTCTCGTCCCCCAGCCCGGCGCCGGCAACGACCAGTGGACGCTCAGCTTCACCTGATCCCCCAAACTCCAGACGAGAGGCCCTGATGTTCAAGATCGCCCCCAACCCCGAGTTCACTCATGACGTCACCGTCCGCGTCCCGGTCGATGGCGGCTTTGCCGACCAGACCTTCAAGGGCCGCTTCCGCGTCGTGCCCTGGGACGAGCTTCAGGTCGAAGACCGCGACCCCGATGCGCAGACGCGCATGGTCTGGATCGGCTGGGACGGCATCCTGGGCGAGGATGACCGCCCCCTGCCCTATTCGGACGCGCAGCGCGACGCGCTGATCCGCATGCCCTTCGTGCGCACGGCCGTGTTGCGGACCTATGTCGATGCGGTCTCGGGCGCCAAGCGGGGAAACTGACCGAGGCCGGGCGGTGCTGGGCGCGCGGCGATCTGAGGGAGGCGGCGCGCCCTGACGCCCTGGCCGAGGATGCCCGCCGCTGGGGCCTGAAGCGCATTCCCGGCCAGCGCCGCCGGCAAGCCTGGGGGATCTGGCCCGGGCATGTCGCGGCCCTGACCGCCTTTCTCGCCATCGCCAGCCAGTGGCGCTGCCTCGTCTTCCCCAATGGCGCCCTGCTCTACCAGGGCCTCGACTACACCGCAGCCCAGAGCGCGCTCGCGCTCGCGGGCCTCTCCCCCTCCCCCGAAACCTGGGCCGAAATCCGGCAGATCGAAGCCGGCGCCCTTGAGGAGCTGAACCTTGGCCGGTGAGAACCTTCACCTCGGGATGTTGCTGACCGCGCAGGCCGAACAGGCCAAGCGCGAGCTGGCCTCGACCGCGCAGGCCGCGCGCGATCTCGCCAAGACCGGCCCCGAGGTCACGAGCGCCATGGCGCCCGCGAAGACCGCACTCGACGGGACGGCGCAGAGTGCCGCAGGCCTCAAGGCCCTGGCCCCTCAGCTCTCCGCGTCGTTCTCTCAGGTGCAGACCGCCCTCTCGGAGACCGCGTCGAGCGCAAGCCGGGTGCAGGCCGCCGCTATGGGCCTCACCCGCTCGACGGGCGCGCAGACCGCCGCCACGATCGCGGCGGCGCGCGAAAGCGCGGAATGGCGCCGCGAACTCGATCTGCTACGCGCGCGCTTCAACCCGATCTTTGCCGCCACCCGCGCCTATGAGCAGGAGCTGCGCGACATCGCCGAGGCCGAGCGGCTGGGCGCGCTGTCGGCGGCCGAGGCCGGGGCGGCGCGCGAGCGGGCGAGTGCGAGCCTCGTGCCCCTCAACAATTCCATGCGGGGGCTGGGACAAACGACGCAGATGAACGTCGCCCATACCGCGAACCTGGCCGCCCAGTTCAACGATATCAGCGTCATGGCGATGGCCATGCAGAACCCGCTGCAGCTCGCGCTTCAGCAGGGCACGCAGATCAACCAGGTGTTCGGCCAGATGGGCGGGCACCGGGCGGCCATCCGGGGGATCGGCCCGGCGCTTTTGTCGATCGTGAACCCGGCGGCGCTGGCCACGATCGGCGTCATCGCGCTCGGCACGATGGGCGTGCAATGGCTTCTCTCGATGCGCGAGGCGTCGCTGTCCCTTGAGGATGCGCTCGCCGATGTGGATGACGCGATCAGCGGTCTGCGCGATGCCACGCGCCTCGCCACGGCGGGCGGGCTTGCCGATCTCGAACAGCGCTATGGCGGGATCTCCGATCAGGTCGAGCGGCTCGTTCGGGCGCGCGAGCGGCTTGCGATCCTCGACAGCCGCGCGCGGCTCGACGCGGTGGGGGCGGCGGTGGCGGAAACCGCGGGCGCGCGCTGGTACGATTTCGGGATCTCGGATGAAGCCAGCGGGATCCTCACGCTGCGCCGCAATCTCGATCTGGGCCGCCGCGATGCCGAGATCCTGCGCGCGGAAATCTCCCGCCTCGGCACCCTGCGCGAGCCCGACGAGATCGCCGATCAATATGCCCGCCTTGCCCAGATGGTCGAGGCCGTCATCGACGAGCTGGGCGTCACCGACGAGCGCCGCCAGTTCCTTGCGGACCTGCTCGAGGGCGAGGACCGCGCGCGCCAGATCGCCGCGATCCTCGACAATCGCGGCCAGACCGACACACGGCGCGGCGAGCAGCTCCTCGCGGATCTCCAAAGCGAAGCCGATATCCGCGTGGCGATCGCGCGCTATGGCGAGGACAGCGTCCGCGTGGCCGAGCTGCGCGTCGATGCCGAACGCCGGGCCTTCGAGGAGACGCTGCGCACGCTCGATGTGAGCGACGCGCTGAAGGAAGAGCTCTCCCGCGCCTGGGAGGCCGCGAATGGGTTGGCAGGCACGGACATGGCCGCGGGCGTGGCACAAGCCCGGGCCGAGGCCCGCGAGATGGCCGACGAGATCATGCGCGCGGTCACGGCGGCGGAGAGCCTGCGCGCGCAAGGCGAGGCCGCGCTTGAGGATGCGCGCATCCGGGCGCGCTACACCGATCCTGTCAACCAGGCCTATCAGCTTGCCGCCGCCCGCATGCGCCGGGCGCAGGGCGTGCGCCGCGAGGGGGCCGAGGGCGTCGAGCTTGCGGCCCTCGATGCCGAGGTGAACGCCGCCGGCCGCGCGGCCGCGGAAACCGCCCGGCTCAATGCCGAGCGCACCGCGCTCAACCGCACCCGCCGCGACGGTGCCCGCGCCTCGGAACGAGAGCGCGAGGCGGTGGGCGAGTTGATCAGCGATCTGCAGACCGAGATCGATCTCCTGCGCGAGACCGATCCGGTGCAACAGGAGATGAGCCGGCACCGCGAGGTGCTTGCCGCCGCGACCGAGGCCGAGCGCGCGCAGATCGAGGAGCTGATCCGGACGCGGCAGCGGGAGACCGAGGTCCTGCAGGACACCCAGGCGCAGATGGAAGACCTGCGCGATCTCGGCCGGGACGTGTTGCGCGGGATCGCGGCCGATCTGCGCGAGGGCGCCTCGGCCGGCGAGATCCTCGGCAATGTCCTCGACAAGCTCGCGGACAAGCTGATCGAGATGGGAACCTCGTCGCTGGCCGATCTCTTGTTCGGCGCCAGCGGGTCGAGTTCCGGAGGCCTTCTGGGCGATCTCTTCGCGGGCCTCTTCGGGATCCGCAAGAATGCCCTGGGCGATGTGGTGGGCGCGCCGACGCTCTTTGCCTATGGCGATCAGCCGGGCCAGCTCGGCGTCATGGGCGAGGCCGGCCCCGAGGCGATCATGCCGCTCACCCATGCGATGGGCGCGGGCGTGGGCGCCATCGTCGACGGCCACGAGACGACCCTTCCGCTCACCCGCCTGTCCTCGGGCAAGCTGGGCGTGACCCTGCCTTCCGACACGGCGCCCCGGCCCTTTGCGCAGGGCGGCAGCTTCGGCTTTGTCCCCCCGCCGCCACCCCGCGCGGCACCCGCCGCCGGCACCGGGAATGCGGCGCAATCCGCGCGCGCCGAGATCATCGGCAAGCTCGAGATCGTCCATAGCCGTGACTTCGAGCTTCGCTGGACCGGCCGCATGCAGGGCGTGGCCGCCGATGTGTTCGAGCAGGGCATCACCACCTTCGACCGGGGCCTGCCGGCCCGTGTCGAGCAGATCAGCCTCGATCCGGCGATGAAAGGCTGAAGAGATGGCCCTTTCCTTCCCCCTCCCCTGGTCGGAATTCGGCGCGCTGCTGCCCGTGCAATCGGCGCCCTGGACACTGAAGCGCTTCGAGCAGGTCACCTGGTCGGGCAGTTCCGTGCCCAACGTGGCCGAACTGTCCGATCCGCGCTGGCGCTGCCGGGTCACGCTCGACGTTATGGATGCGGACGAGGCGAGCGAGCTGCGCACGCTCTTCGAGCTCCATGGATCGGGCCACCCGCTGCTCTTGCACGATCCCGCCCGGCCGGGTCCGCGCCTCGATCGCGATGGCAGCCTCCTCGGCGCTGCGGCCCCGACGCTTGCCACGGTCAGCGCCACCGGCTTCTCCCTCAAGGGCCTGCCGCCCGCTTATGCCCTGTCCCGGGGCGATCTCGTCTCGGTGGTGCATGGCACGGCGGCGCGGCGTGCGCTCTACGTGCTGGCCGAGGGCGCGAGCGCGAACGGATCGGGCGTGACGCCACAGATCCGCGTGCTGCCCGCACCGCGGCTGATCGCGGCGGCAGACCATACCGTGGATCTCATCAACCCGACCGGCCTGATGCTGGTTCTGCCCGACAGCTACGAGCCCGGCCAGTCGAGCGGCACCGTGGTGCGCGGCATGGGCTTTGATGCCGTGGAGGCGTGGTGATGCCCCGCGTCGTCGATCCTGCCGTTCAGGCTTACCGCGAAACCGGCCGCCCCATGGTCGAACGCCACCTCATCTGGGTCTCGGCGCGGCTCATCGCCGATGGGACGCCCGTTGCGGGCGGCTTCTGGACCGGGCGGGAGAGCGCGCAGCTCGAGGTGATCGATCCCGTGACGGAGGCGGTCGCGACGCGCGACTATATCGCCGCCGGCAGCCTGATCGAGGTCGAGGCCATCGGACAGATGAGCGGGCTCGATATCCACCCCGCCCAGATCACCCTCTCGCCGATCACGCCCGAGGTCGATACCCAGCTTCGCGCCTATGAGCTGCGCGGCGCGAGCGTCGAGCTGCACCGCCTCTGGTTTGATTACGAGACCCGCACGCCGCTGGCGCCCGCGCATGTCTGGATGATCGGCACGATCAACCGCGCGCCGCTTACGACGCCTGCCGCCGGTGGCCGCGCGCGGCTGGTTTATACCATCGTGCCCCAGACCCGGCAGCTGACCCTGGGCAATCCCGAGGTGATCAGCGACGCAGTGCAAAGCCAGCGCGCGGGCGATCGCTTCCTGCGCCACGTCGCCCTCGGCGGCAGCCGCGAGATCCCGTGGATGCGCCACCGCGTCACGGGCTCCGGCAATGGCGGGCGTTTCGGTAAGGATCTGGGGAACCTTCTCGGCCACAACCCGCTGGGGCCACGGCGATGAGCGCGCTGGTTTCTCTGCCCGCGCGCCTGCCGGGCTGGCGCGGTCGCCTCTATCGCTGGCTGGCGGAGATCGCGCCGCAGCCGCATGTCTACGGCGAACACGATTGCGCGCTTTTTGCGTCGGGCGCCATCCGCGCGATGCATGGCGTCGATCCGGCCGAGAACTGGCGCGGGCGCTACACCACGCTCGCGGGCGGTCTGCGCCTTCTGCGCCGCGACGGCTTCCAGAGCCATGTGGACGTGCTGGCCCGGCTCGGTCGTCCCGTCACCCCGGCCCTTGCCCAGATCGGTGACTTTGCCGTGGTCGACACGCCCGAGATGCCGGCTCTGGGGATCGTCACCGGATCGCAGCTGCAGCTTCTGCGTCTCGACGGGCTCGCGAGCCTGCCGCTGATCCTTCCCGGCAACGGGGGCTGCGTTGCCCGCGAGGTCTGGCGCACATGACCCGGATCGTCCTTCTTGCCGCGATCGCGCTCTGTCTCGCAGCCGGGCCTGCGGCGGCCGATCCGGTCTCGGCTCTCTTCGCGACGCTCGTCACCGGCGCCGCGAAGGTCTGGGCGGTGCTGGGGGCGAGCGTCGTCGGCCGGGCCGCCCTGCAGATTGCGACCGGGCTCGCGGCCTCGGCCGTCTCGCGGCTGTTTCGCAAGGATCCGCCCCCGCGCGGCGTCATGCGGCAGGTCGATGCCGGCGGCGACCGGCCCATGCGCGTGCTCCTGGGCCATTATGCCAGCGCGGGCCACGTGGTCTGGTCGGGCAGTCACGGCCAGGTCGGCAAGACGCCGAACGCGTATTTCACCGAAGTGATCCTGCTCTCGGTGCTGCCGATCGAGGGGCTCGACGGCGTTCTGGTGAACGGGGCCAAGATCGACCTCGGCGACACGCCGCATCCCGATTACGGCCTTCCGGTGCTCGATTTCCGAGTGAAGGGGCAGGACTATCTCTGGGTCAAGTTCTACAACGGCAGCCAGGTTGCCGCCGATCCGATGCTTCTGGCAAAATACGCCCAAGGCGCCGGGACCTCGGACGATTATCCCTGGTCTGCCGACATGATCGGTCTGGGCTGCGCCTATGTGATCGTCACCACGCGCGGCAATAACGACCTCTTCGGCGGGCAGGTCCCGCAGCTTCTCTTCGAGACGCGCGGCATCCGGCTTTATGACCGCCGCCGCGACAGCACCGCCGGCGGAGACGGCCCCCAGCGCCTCGACGACCGATCGACCTGGGCGTTCAGCGCGAACCCGCAGGTTGCGCTCTCGACGATCCTGACGGCAGGGCTTGGCTGGGGCGAACAGCATCTCTACGGCCCCCGCTGGCCTGCGCATACCTTCCCGACCGCCAACCTCTTTGCCGCTCTCAATGCCTGTGATGTCGAGACGCCCGGGGCGGACGACGTGCCTGAGCCGATGTTCCGCTTCGGCGCCGATCTCGACCTCTCGACCGAGCCACGCAGTTTTGCCCGCGAGCTTCTGAAATGCTCGGGCGCCGATACCGCGATCTGCGAGGGCAAGGTGCTCTTGCATGTGGGACCGGCCGATGCCCCCGTGGCCAGTCTCACGGATGCCGATTTCTCGGTCTCGCATGCGCAGGAGCTGGAGCCCTTCAAGGGGCTTGAAGAGGCGTTCAACGCGGCCTCCGCGACCTATCCCGATCCGGCCCAGACCTGGACGATGGTGCCCGCGCAGACCGAGTACCATCCGGACTGGGAAGCCGAGGATGGCGGCCGGCGGGTTGCCAACATGCCCTTTCCCTATGTTCCCTGGGACAGCCAGGTTCAACGGCTGGTCGAGGCGTCGCTCAGGGATCAGCGCCGCCAGCGCGTGCATCGCGGGTTCCTCGGCTGGCGGCTGGGGCATCTCGCACCGCTCGACTATGTCGCCTGGACGAGCGACCGCAACGGCTACGAGGCCAAGCTCTTCAAGATCGTCTCGCTCCACGATCACCCCACGGGGCATGTCGAGGTGCTGCTTCTCGAGGAGGATCTCGACGATTACGATCCGCCGGCGCTGATCCCCCATGATCCGCTTCCGCCGGTGCGGCCGGTCCAGCCAGCGCAGGTCGTCCCCGGCTGGTCCGTGGCCCCCTATACCGTCACGGTGGACGCGCAGGACCGGCGCGCGGGCATTCTTGCGGGGTGGGACCCTGAAGCCGCCGAGGATGCGCGCGGCATCCGCATCGCCGTGCGACGCGCGGGCGAGACCGGGAACGGCGTCGAGCAACCGCTTTACCCGGTCGCGACCGGGGGCGCGGCAATCACAGAGGGGCTGTTGCCGGGCGCCCATGAAGTGCGGGCGGTTCTCGACGTTGACCGGCCTGTTGAATGGACGGGCTGGACCTCGGTCGACGTTCCCGCCGTGGGCTTCGGTCTCGATGATCTGGCGCCCGCGCTGGTCGACTGGCTGGGCACGATGCGCGACTGGATCGATGAGGGCATTCCCGAGGTTCGGGACCTCGCGCAAGCGCTGGCCGAGGAAGCGCAGGCGCGCGCGGACGCGGTGCAGGCGGTGGCGGACGAACTCGCGCAGGAAACCGACGCGCGGGCGGCCGAGACGCAGGCGGCGGCCGAGGCGTTGCGGGCCGAGCGCGATCGCATCCGGCAGATCGCGGGTGAGGTGATCGAGCTGGCTGCGAATGACCACGCCGCGCGCGAGGAGATCCGCCGCTCGGTGCAGGTCCAGCTCGGGGATATGGAAGCCAGCTTTGACGAACAGATCCTGACGCTCGCGAATGCGGACTTCGCGCTCGCGGCCCGGCTCACGACGCTGGAAGCCACCAGCGACGACCTGTCCGCGTCCATCACCCAGGTGGATCAGGCGCGGATCGACGGGGACAACGCGCTGGCCTCGCTGGTCGCCGCTGTCGCGGTCGGCACCGCGCAGCAATTCGACCACGCGGCGATCTGGTATTTCGACAGCACGGCCGAGGGCTGGACTGGTGCGCCGGTGGCGCCGAGTGCCGTTGACGGATGGTTGCGGCCGGGGATCGGGTCCTCGGCGGTCTCGCCCTCGGGTCTCGGGGTCGAGGCCGCGATGTATGCGCAGGTCCGCGCGCGCATCCGCGTGGTAGGATCGCCCGTGTGGCTGGGGCAGCTCTGGTGGGCCGGGGCCGGTCAGGGCTGGGACGAAGCCCGCCGGGTCGCACTGGATGAACCGGCCTTCAGCTCGGAGGGCGTGGCCGAGATTACCTTTACCCCCGGCTGGTCGGGCGTGATCGATGCCATCCGGCTCGACCTCGCCGATGGCGCGGACGGTTCAAACTATTACGAGCTCGACTGGATCGCGATCGGGCGTCCCTCGCCGGGCGCGTCCTCGGCCGAGCTCCTGACCGAGCAACAGGCGCGGATCTCGGCCGATAGCGCGCTGGCCTCGTCCTTCCTTGCGCTTGAGGCCAGTCTCAATGCGGCCGAAGGCGCGATCACCGGCAACGCGGATGCCATCGAGGCGATCGAGGTTCGTGTCACCGACACCGAGGCCGGGCTGGAAGCCGCCGCGACCTCGATCACCGCGCTGGAGGCTTCGGTCAATGACGACGCAACCGGGCTGGACGCGCTGGCGAGCGCCGTGGACAGCATCGCGGCCGAGGTGGGCCTGCTGGCCGATGGCTCGCAATATTCCTATGCCGAGGCCCTTCGCAACCTGCAAAGCAGCCTGCGCGGCGTGGCGCTGGAAGGGCTGAACGCCGCCGCCCGCGACGAGACCGAGCGCCGCCGCGTCCGCGATTACGTCGCCTCGGCCACGCAGGCGCTCAACACCCGCGTCGATGCGACGGACAGCCAAGTCACGATCAACGCCGAGGCGATCACGAAACTCGGCGCGCAGGTGCTGGATGCCGAGGGCGCCGTCCTCGCCAATGCCGGGGCGCTTGATGCGCTGACCATCGAGCTGGTCGATCAGGGCAACGCGCTCGATGCCGCGGTCACCGCCCTGACCGCGCTGGAGGCGAGCGTCGGCGGGCTTGAGGATGATCTTGCCACCAGGGCCAGCGCCTCGGCCCTCAATAGTCTGGGCGCGCGCGTGACGAATGCCGAGGGCGCGATCGACGCGGTGTCGAGCGCGGTCACCGGGCTGGAGGCCGAGATCGGGGATCTGGAAAGCAGCCTCGCCACCCGGGCCAGCGCCAGCGCCGTCAGCACGCTGACCGCCCGTGTCACCGCGGCCGAGGGGGAGATCGACAGCCTTTCGAGCGCGGTGACGGCGCTGGAAAGCGGTCTCGATGCGCTGGAAGGCGATCTCGCCACGCGCGCCAGCGCCTCGGCCCTCAATGCCCTGACCACGCGCGTGACGACGGCCGAGGGGCAGATCACCGCCAATGCCAGCGCGATCACGGAGCTCTCGGCGGATCTGTCCGATCTCGACGACGAACTCGCCACCCGCGCCAGCGCCTGGGCGCTGAACCAGCTCTCGGTCGAGGTCTCGGAGATCGACGGCGAGCTGAGCGCGCTGGCCTCGTCCGTGACCGCGCTGGAAAGCAGCGTCGATGACGCGACGGCCGGCACCACCTTCAAGATGGAAACCGTGGCAGGCCCCGGCGGCTATGCCCGGATCGGCATGATGGCGCGCTACGGCAGTGGCTACGGCTACAAGGAAGCGGGCCTCTTCATCGACGTGTCGTCGGACTGGAACACGCCCTCGCGCGTCGGTGTCCATGCCGATCAGTTCGTCGTCGCGACGGGCAGCGGCCTCGAGACCCCGTTCTTCGTCTCGGACGGCCAGGTCTTCATGGACTGGGCGCGCATCGCCAATGTGTCGATCGGCTTCGGCGAGATCACCGGCGCGCTGCAATCGGACAATTACGCCGAGGTCGCGGGCCTGCCGGTCGCGGGCTTCAGGCTCGACCGCGAGACGGGCCAGATCAAAGGCAAGGAAGTCATCTCGCGCGAGATCCTGGAGCTGGGCGCCGCGACCGATTTCCAGTCCGAGACCTATGGCGGGTGGTATCCGGGCGGGGCGTACACGCCCGGCTGGCAGAACCTCCTGGTGGTCGAGCTCGGCCCGACCGCGCTTGGCGATATGTGGACCATCGTCGCCGGCGGCGATGTGCGGCTCTGGCAATACACCGACAATACCGATCCCCAGGCGCCCCGCTTCTGGCTGCGCGAGGGGCTTTTGCGCCTCGTGCGCCAGACCCAGCCCGTGGGCAGCGCGGTCTGGGGGCCCGAGCGGCAGATCGTGAGCTTCGCCATCCCCACCGACAGCGCCTGGAGCGACCGCAATGCCTTCGAGGTGCTGGGCGGTGTCTACGCCAATGTCCGCTACGCGCTGCAGATC
>NZ_CAXREX010000173.1:0-7763 GCF_964229645.1 Nioella sp.
GCCACGAAGGGGTTGGCGAAACGGTCCTCGTAGTCCTTCGTATGCGCCGCGATCTTGTCCGCATCGCCCAAGTCGGCGCGGTGGATGATCTCGGTCGCGCCCTTGGCGCCCATCACGGCGATTTCCGCCGTCGGCCAGGCATAGTTGAAATCGCCGCGCAGGTGTTTGGAGGCCATCACGTCATAGGCGCCGCCATAAGCCTTGCGGGTGATCACGGTGACTTTCGGAACGGTGGCTTCGCCATAGGCAAAGAGCAGCTTCGCGCCATGCTTGATGACACCGCCATATTCCTGGCTGGTGCCGGGCAGGAAGCCGGGCACATCCACCAGCGTCAGGATCGGGATCTCGAAGGCATCGCAGAAACGCACGAACCGCGCGGCCTTGCGGCTCGAGTCGATATCGAGGCAGCCCGCCAGAACCATCGGCTGGTTTGCCACCACGCCCACGGTCTGGCCTTCGAGGCGCATGAACCCGGTGATGATGTTCTTGGCGTAGTCTTCCTGGATCTCGTAGAAGTCGCCCTCATCCCCCAGCTTGTAGATCAGCTCCTTCATGTCGTAGGGGCTGTTGGGGTTGTCAGGGATCAGCGTATCGAGGCTCTCCTCCACCCGCGCCACGTCGTCGAAGAAGGGGCGAACCGGGGGCTTTTCGCGGTTGTTCAGCGGCAGGAAGTCGACAAGGCGGCGAACCTCGGCCATCGCTTCCACGTCGTTTTCGAACGCGCCATCGGCAACCGAGGACTTCTTGGTATGGGTCGATGCCCCGCCCAGTTCCTCGGCGGTCACCACTTCGTTCGTCACCGTCTTCACCACGTCGGGGCCGGTCACGAACATGTAGGAGCTGTCCTTCACCATGAAGATGAAGTCGGTCATCGCGGGCGAATAGACCGCGCCACCGGCGCAGGGGCCCATGATGACGGAAATCTGCGGCACCACGCCCGAAGCCATGATGTTGCGCTGGAACACTTCCGCGTAGCCGGCAAGCGAGGCAACGCCTTCCTGGATGCGCGCGCCGCCCGAGTCGTTGATGCCGATCACCGGCGCGCCGTTCTGCATCGCCATATCCATGATCTTGCAGATCTTTTCGGCATGCGTTTCCGACAGCGAGCCGCCGAAGACGGTGAAGTCCTGGCTGAACACATAGACCATGCGGCCATTGATCGTGCCCCAGCCCGTCACCACGCCATCACCGCGCGGCTTGGATTTTTCCATGCCGAAATCGGTGCAGCGATGCGTCTTGAACATGTCGAATTCTTCGAAGGAGTCCTCGTCCAGCAGCAGTTCGATCCGCTCGCGCGCGGTCAGCTTGCCCTTGGCGTGCTGGCTTTCGATCCGCTTCTCGCCGCCTCCAAGGCGGGCCTCCTCGCGGCGCTGCTCCAGTTCGTGCAGGATGTCTTTCATGGGTCCCCTTCCTCCCCTTGCCAAGACGGGAGCGACCCGTCCAGCCATGCGAATTCGGGGGCAACCTAGCGAGTCCGGGGGCGAAATCCAGCAGAATCCCGCATATTTGCAAACTTATTCACTTTGCTGAATTTGCATTTGCATAGTTGCAAATTTCCCGCATTTTCCCCCTATGCAGACGCACGCCCCTGCGATAGCGCGGCGCATCCTTCGCCTCCGGTGTGTCCATGCCCCAGATTCCCGTCGCCTTCCAGACCATTGGCCTGCTGATCCTGTCCAATCTCTTCATGACCTTCGCTTGGTATGGGCATCTCAAGCACAAGGCCGCGCCGCTTCTAATGGTGATCCTCGTCAGCTGGGGCATCGCCTTCTTCGAATACGTCTTGCAGGTGCCAGCCAATCGCATCGGCCACGGCACCTTCTCGGCGGCAGAGCTCAAGACGATCCAGGAAATCATTACCCTGACCATCTTCATCGGCTTCTCGGTGCTCTATCTGCGCGAGCCCATTCACTGGAATCACCTCGTGGGGTTCGGCTTCATCGCGCTTGGCGGTTTCTTCGTCTTCCACCGCTGGACCTGATCCCGCCATGTGCATCCGCGCAGGGCGCGACCTGCGCCGGGGCCATGGACAAGCGGATAGTTGCGGCGTTAAGTGAACCAATGAGTTCACATCCCGAGGTCCGGTATTTGGACCGGGCCACGCCCCCTCACATCTCGACCCTGATCGCGGCGACGGCGCTCGGCGCGATGTCGATGAACGTGTTCCTGCCAACCCTGCCGCAGATGGCCGAGTATTTTCAGGCCGACTATGCGCTGATGCAGCGTTCGGTCACGCTTTACCTGATGGTGAACGCGATCCTGCAACTTGGGATCGGCCCGATCTCGGACCGGATCGGGCGGCGCCCGGTGCTGCTTGGCAGTTTCGTCCTGTTCACCCTTGCCACGCTTGGCTGCATCCTCGCCCCCACAGCCGAAATCTTCCTGGCCTTCCGCATGGCACAGGCGGTCGTGGTGGCTGGGCTGGTGCTGGGGCGCGCCGTGGTGCGCGACATGGTGCCGGGGCCACAGGCGGCCTCGATGATCGGCTATGTCACGATGGGCATGGCCATCGTGCCGATGATCGGCCCGGTCATTGGCGGGGTGCTGGGTGAGACCTTCGGCTGGCAGGCCAATTTCGTGCTGCTTCTGGTCTCGGGCCTGCTGGTCATGGCGCTGACCTGGTTCGACCTGGGCGAGACCGCCAGCGCCTCGACCGGGCGGCTGCGCGACCAGATCCGCGAATATCCCGAGCTTCTGACCTCGCGCCGATTCTGGGGCTATTGCGGGGCCACCACCTTCGCCTCGGGGGCCTTCTTCGCCTACCTGGGCGGGGCGCCCTACGTGGGCAGCGAGATCTATCACCTTACCCCGTCGCAGGTGGGCTTCTATTTCGGTGCCCCCGCGCTTGGCTATTTCCTCGGCAATTTCGTCGCCGCGCGGCTGTCGGTGCGCCTGGGCATCAACCGGATGATCCTTTACGGCACCGTGATTTCCACCGCGGGGCTGATCATTCCGCTCGCCTCGATCCTGGGCGGGATCGATTCCGCACAGGTCTTCTTCGGCTCGGTCACGCTGGTGGGGCTCGGTAATGGCATGACCATGCCCAATGGCAATTCCGGCATGCTGTCGGTGCGCCCGCACCTGGCAGGCTCGGCCTCTGGCCTTGGCGGTGCGGTGATGCTGGCGGGGGGCGCGGGGCTGGCCGACATGGCGGGCAACTTCCTGGCGGGCAGCGCAACGGCGATGCCCTTGGTGCTGATCATGTTCGGCAGCTCGTTGCTCTCGCTCGTGGCCATCCTCTACACCATCCGGCGCGAACGCTTCGTGACCGGCGGCTGACGCCCCCTTGCCGCCCGGATTTGCAAAGCCCATAGTGACTTTGCAAACCGAGGGCGAGCCATGGCGATCCAGAAACTCTATGCAGGCGCAAAGCTGAGGGAACTGCGCGGGCGCATGGGCCTGACGCAAAAGGAATTCGCCGCCAAGCTCGGCGTGTCGCTGCCCTATCTCAACCAGATGGAAAACAACAACCGCCCCCTGTCCTCGACGGTGATGCTGGGGCTGGTGCAGGAATTCGGCTACGACGTGAGCGAACTGGGCTCGGGCGACACCGAGCGGCTGGTCTCGGACATGCGCGAGGCGCTGGCTGACCCGGTCTTCACCGAGGCCGCCCCGCCTCTGCCCGATCTGCGCCTCACCGCCTCGAACGCGCCTGCGCTGGCACGCGCCTTTCTCGACCTGCACCGCGCCTACCGGCAGACCCATGAACGGCTTGCCTCGCTCGACGAGGCGCTCGGGCGCGAGGGCGGCCGTGTCGCTGCCAGCCCCTGGGAAGAGGTGCGCGATTTCTTCCACTATTGCGACAACTACATCGACGCCGTGGATCACGCCGCCGAACGGTTCGTGGGCCGGGCGGGCGGCGATCTCGACGCCCATATCCGCGCCGCTTTCGACGATGCCGGGATAACGATCCGCTACGCTGACGGGGCGGGCATCCGCCGCTATGACGCCGCGCGCAAGGAACTGACGCTCTCGCCGCGCACCGCCCCGGAAACGCAGCGCTTCCAGCTCTTGCACCAATACGCGCTGATCGCGCAGGACCGTTTGCTGGAGGCCACGCTGGACCTCGCCCGTTTCCAGACCGAGACCGCCCGCGCCATCGCCAAGGTGGGCATGGCGAATTACTACGCGGGCGCGGTGCTGATGCCTTACATGCGCTTTGCCGAAGCGGCGGGTGAAACGCGCCATGACCTCGAACAGCTCTCGGTCCGCTTCGGCGCCTCGATCGAGCAGGTGGCGCATCGGCTCTCGACCCTGCAACGCCCCGGCGCCAAGGGCATCCCCTTCTTCTTCGTGCGCGTCGACCAGGCGGGCACGATCACCAAGCGCCACTCGGCCACGCGGCTGCAATTCGCCCGCTTCGGCGGGGCCTGCCCGCTGTGGAACGTGCACCAGGCCTTCGAGACGCCGGGCCGCTTCCTGCGCCAGCTGGCCGAAACCCCCGACGGGGTGCGCTACTTCTGCCTGGCACGCGACGTGTCGAAATCGGGCGGGTCCTTCCACGCGCCGATCCGGCGCTTCGCCATCGGGCTTGGCTGCGAGGTGCAGCATGCCGAGGCGGTGGTCTATGCCGACGGCATGGATATCGGCACCGCCGCCGCCTACCAGCCCATCGGCATTTCCTGCCGGATCTGCGAACGGACCGACTGCCACCAGCGATCCGTTCCGCCGCTGGAACGGCACCTGAAGATCGACCCCGACCGGCGCGGCACCCTGCCCTACGAGATAGGACGTTGACGCCCTGCCCCACGCCCCGCCAAATGGGCACCAGCCAGCTATCGGAGGACACACCATGGAAATGCATGCCAGCCGGATCATCGCCGCAGACCGCGCCGCCGTTTGGGCCGCGCTCAATTCTGCCGAGGTGCTGAAGGAATGCATTCCGGGCTGTGAAGAGCTGACAGGCTCGCCCGCCGAGGGCTTTGCCGCCACCGTCAAGCAGAAGGTCGGCCCGGTGAAGGCCACCTTCAAGGGCGAGGTCACCCTGTCGGACGTGGTGGAAAACGAAAGCTACACCATTTCCGGCGAGGGCAAGGGCGGCGTCGCGGGCTTTGCCAAGGGCGAGGCCAAGGTGCGACTGGAAGATGCCGAAGGCGGCACAGAGCTCTTCTACGACGTCGAGGCCAAGGTAGGCGGCAAGATCGCGCAGCTTGGCTCGCGGCTGATCGACGGCTTCGCCCGCAAGATGGCCGACCAGTTCTTCGAGCGTTTCCAGGCCCATGTGGAAGCCGCCGCCGCAAACGAAAACGCGGCCGGGGGCTGACCCCGACCGCGCCTGTCAGTCGAAACCCTGTCGATCAGGCCTTGGCCAGCATCGAGGCGATCTCGTCCTTGAGGTGCATCCGCTGCTTGCGCATGGCCACCTCGGCCAGCTCTTCCTTGGGTTCCACGCCGGTCTCGGCGCGGTGCACCGCGCGGTTGATCTCGTGGTATTCGTCCATCAGCTTGGCGAAATGGGCGTTCGAGGTCTTCAGCTCGTGGATCTTGTCCACCTGGTCCGGAAATTCTTCGGCCAGTTCGTGCGGGGTATGAGACATGTCGCGTTCCTCTCTTATTGTTATCCCGGTTCGGACACAGGCCTAGCAGGCCGCGCAAGCGATTCACTTTGACAGAGGTCAAGCCAGACGGGCTGAGGGGCGAAAAACAGCGTTACTCGGCGGCAGGGCGCAGGCTGCGCCGCCAGGCGGCGTCGATATCGGCAGGCGACAGCACCATGACCTCGCCGCCGCGCCCCGGCACCCCGACCCCGCCCGAGCGCGCCAGCACCCCGGGAAAGCCGAGCGTGGGAATGCCCGCCGCCGCCGCTGCCTGCGCTGCCGCAGGGGTATCGACAATGGCGAGCGCCGCCATCGGCTCGACCCCCAGTTGCGCCAGGGCCAGCTGGTAGGCTTCGGGATGGGGCGGCAGGTGGGTCAGATCATCGCGCAGGATCGCCACGGCGAACCCCACCCCGCCACGTGCGCGCGCCGTGGCCTTCAGCATCGCGCGCACGGGTTCCGTGGCAGACCGGCTGACCAGCCCCAGTTTCAGACCGCGCCGGGCGGCCATGCGAATGACATCGGCCACCCCCGGGCGCAGCGGCAACCCTTCGGCCAGCATCGCCGCGAACAGCCGGGCCTGGGTGCGTTCCACCGCGTCCACATTGGTGGTTTCGCCACGGCGGGCGGCAAAACGTTGCACGGGCGAGCGCGCGTCCCGCGTCGAGACCAGCGACTGGTAGGTGTCCCAGTTCCAGTCCCAATCGAGACCCTGCGCCCTGAAGGCGCCGTTCCAGGCGGTGCGGTCGAGATCGGCACATTCGGAAATGGCCCCGATCCCTCCGAAGAAGATGGCGTCCAGGCTCAATAGGGTATCCTCCACGGCTCCACGAAACTGTGGCCGGGGCCGCCCCCGCAAGCGCCGCACGGCGTGCAAGCGCTGTCATCGTGGGCGATGGATTTTCGATAGGCAACGCGCGGGGCAACTGCTCATTCCCGAGGCAGGAAATGAACGTTAACAACTATCCGGCGTTCAGGAATTACAACTTGGTCTGCGGCACGGCGGGCGTCACCTGGCGGCGGCGCAGCATCGCTTCGCGAAGGGTGATATAGCTGATCGCGGCAATGATCATGGCGCCGCCCAGGATCACCCAGATATCGGCAGGCTCTCCGAAGGCAAGCGCGCCCAGAAGCGTCGCCCAGACCAATTGCAAGAAGGTAATGGGCTGCGTCACCGTCAGGGGGGCTGCCTTGAAGGCCATGGTCATCGTGAAATGCCCCGCCGTGGCAAAGACCGCGACCAGGAACAGCCAGCCCAGTTGCTCCAGCGTGGGCGGCACCCATACCGCCCAGGCAAAGGGCGCCAGCCCGATCGTCACCGTCACCGACAGCATGCCCACCACCACGGCAGGCGAGGTCTCGTCGGCCATGATCTTGGCGATGAGATAGCCCACGGCAAAGACGACGGCGGTAAACATCATGGCGATATGACCGGGGCTGATTTCTCGAAAGCCCGGGCGCAGGATGATCAGCGCGCCGCAGAAGGCCACGACGACGGCCATGATCCGGCGCAGGGCCAGCCGCTCGCCCAGGAAGATCGCGGCCAGGATCGTGACGTAGATCGGGTTGAGGTAATTCATCGCCGTCACCTCGGCAATGGTGATCTGGGTCATGGCGTAGAACCAGCTCATCACCCCGAGCGTATGGACCGCGCCGCGCAGCGCAAACAGCTTCAACGCCCGGCGCGACAGGTTCGCGTTCAGCATGGGCCGGATCATGGGGATCACGAACACCAGCCCGAGCGCATAGCGCAGGAAGGCCGATTGCGCAGGCGGCACCGTGGGGCCCACGATCTTGACCACCGCCGTGACCGCCACGAAGCAAAGCCCGGTCACGACCATCCAGAACACGCCGATGGCGGGGTTCGGGGCCTCTGGCCGGTCGCTGGTGGATTTGCTTGCCATGTGAAGGACTGAACCCCAAAGCGCGGGCGGGAGCAAGCGGAACCCGTCAGACCCCCACCAGCAGTTTCGCCGCCAGCGCCCACATCACGATGCCGATGCCGACATCCAGCACCTGCCAGGCGCGCGGGCGGGCAAAAACAGGCGCCAAGAGCCGCGCGCCATAGCCAAGCGAGAAGAAGAAGGTAAAGCTCGACGTGACCGCCCCAAGGCCGAACCACAGGGCGTTCGGGTCGTATTGCGTCGAGATCGAGCCGATCAGCAGCACCGTGTCGAGATAGACATGGGGGTTGAGCCATGTCAGCGCCAGGCAGGTCAGCAGGGT
>NZ_CAXREX010000174.1:0-5191 GCF_964229645.1 Nioella sp.
CGTTGGCCAGCTCGCGCAGGCCCGCGACGCGCACGGTATAGAACTCGTCGAGGTTGGCGGCCGAGATCGACACGAAGCGCACGCGTTCCAGAAGCGGCACGCGGGGGTTGTCGGCCTCTTCCAGCACACGCCAGTTGAAGGCCAGCCAGCTGAGCTCGCGGTTGAAAAAACGCTGCGGCCCCGTGGTCTGCGCCTCGGGCAGCTTGACGGGTGCGGGCAGGGGCGCATTGAGAAAATCAGCGTCGATCATGGCTGTGCGGTAATGCTCGTTCATGACGACAAGGTGACACTCAATCGCCGATCTCTGCAAGAAGCGCCGCGATCATCGGCTTCGTGGGGCGCGATTTGTCGCGCAAGGCACGCGTGTCGATGGCTTCGACAAGGGCGCGCGCGGCGGCGAAACTGCGTTCCATTCGCAGCACCGCGTATGAGATCAGGTCGGGCCCGAGCGCCAGTTGCCTGTCGGCGGCCAGCTTGACCATCACCGCGGACAAAAGCGCATCGTCAGGCCCATCGAGCTTCACCACACCCGCCTGCTGCATGCGGCTGGCCAGGTCGGGCAGCGACAGGGGCCAGCGGGCCGGGGCCGCGCGGGCGGTCAGCAAAAGCCTTCCCCCCTGCCCGACAACCGCGTTGTGCAAATGGAACAGGGCGGTTTCACTTTCTTTGTCCGCGATCCTGTCGGCATCTTCGACGACCAGCGCCGAACCGACCGTGTCGGGCCTTCGCGCGGCGATGGTGTCCGGGCCGATCACCTCTGCGCTGCTCATCCCGGCCCAGACATGGGCAAGATGCGTCTTGCCCGAAGCTTCGGGACCGACCAGGATCATCTTGCCATGGGGCCAGTCCTGCCAGGCTTCGATACCGGCCACGGCGGCGGCATTCGCGGCCGAGACGAAGAAGTCGTCCCGCCCGAGGGCGGTGCGCACGGGAAGATCAAGAAGAAGCTGTTCGGCCATGGGGTCAGGTTTCGTCGTCTTTGGCCCGGCCTTCAAGCCCTTTGTAGAGCCTGCCCTCGCGGTATTGCGCCGCGACGTAGCGCACCAGAACGCCGATCATCGCGGCCACGGGCACCGCGACCAGCATCCCAACGAAGCCGAAGACAGAGCCGAAAGCCGCCAGCGCGAAAAGGAGCCAGACCGGGTGCAGCCCGACCGAGCTGCCAACGAGATTGGGCGTCAGGATCTTGCCCTCGGTCACCTGGCCGATGGCGAAGATCACCGCCACGAGGCCGATGCGAAGCCAATCAGTTGCGATACGCACCGTTTCGCCGTCAACCACGGCGCTATGACCCCAGTACTGGAAGAGCGCCAGGCCAATGGCCAGCACGCCGCCCACCAGCGCACCCACATAGGGAATGAAGGTCAGCGCCCCGGCGACCAGCCCCACGATCAGGCCGAAATTCAGCCCCACGCTCATCAGCGCAATGGCATAAAACACCCCCAGGATCAGGCAGACCGTGCCCTGCCCGCGCACGAAGCTGGCCAGCGTCCGGTCGATCTCGGAAGCCAGCTGGCGGATCACCGGCGCATGGTCGCGCGGCAGCAGGTCGTCGATTGCCGCGATCATGCGGTCCCAGTCCAGAAGCAGGTAGAAGGCCACCACCGGCGCGATGACCAGCACCACCACGCTGTTGATGGCGGCACCTGCCGAGGACAGCACCGAGGAAATCACGGTGCCGATCTGGCTGCGGGCCGAGGCCAGCACATCGGCGATAGTCTGGCGCGCGGCAGAGTCTTCCTGGATCAGCGTCGGGAACCGCTCGACCAGGACATCACGCACGCTCTCGTAAAGGTCCGGCGCGGCCTGAACCAGCGCGATCACCTGCCCCACCAGCATCGGCAGGACCAGGACCAGCGCCAGAAGGAAGAACAGCACCGCGAAGGCGAAGATCACGACCGTCGCCCAGGCCCGCGTAAAGCCCCGCTCTTCCAGCCGGTCGGCCAGCGGGTCCAGCACATAGGCAATCGCGCCGCCCACCACGAAGGGCAGCAGCACCTGGCCAAGAGACCACATCAGCACCAGGAAGAGCGCGGCGGCCACGCCCCAATAGGTCGCTTGCTGTTTCACTGGCAGAGCCATATCGGCCTTCGTCCTTCCATCGGGGCACGCACTGGCCCCAAGCTGCCCTTGCCCCCCCGCCTTTTCAAGCCGCCACATGCGTTTTTGCAACTTTTGGCCATAATTCCTGACCAAAACCTTTGACTATTTCGAAAGAGACCCCATGTGGCAGGGGCGAACAGATTAAATTTTCAGGGGACGACATGCTACTGCGCGCCATAGACCGGTTCTTTTCACACGAGGCATCGGGCGGCATTCTTCTGGGCCTTTCGGCCATTGCCGCCCTGATCGTGGCCAATTCCGCCCTTCAACCCAGCTATGACTGGCTGCTCAACCTGCCCTTCGCGGTGACGCTTGGCGGCGAAGGTCTGGAAAAACCGCTGATCCTGTGGATCAACGACGGCCTGATGGCGGTCTTCTTCTTCCTCATCGGACTGGAGCTGAAGCGCGAGATCCTGGAAGGCAAGCTGAAGAACCCGCGCGACGTGATCCTGCCCGGCCTTGCCGCCGTGGGCGGCATGGCGGTTCCCGCGCGCGTCTACCGCTTCTTCAACTGGGGCAACCCCGACACGATCGGCGGATGGGCCATTCCGGCGGCCACCGACATTGCCTTCGCGCTTGGCGTGCTGGCCCTCGTGGGCAGCCGTGTGCCCGCCGCGCTCAAGGTCTTCCTGCTGACGCTTGCCATTCTCGATGACCTTGGGGCCATCGTGATCATCGCGCTGTTCTACACGGCCGAGCTCAAGGTGGATTACCTGTTCCTGTCGCTTCTGCCGCTTGGCGCGATGCTGTGGCTGAACCTCAAGGGCTCGCACCGCATGGCCCCCATTCTGCTGCTTGGCGTGGTGCTGTGGGTGCTGGTGCTGAAATCGGGCGTCCACGCGACGCTGGCCGGGGTCATCACCGCCTTCCTCATCCCGCTCAAGGACAAGTGGGGCAAGTCGCCCCTGCACGCGCTGGAACATGGGCTGTCGCCTTACGTGCTGTTCTTCATCGTGCCGGTCTTCGCCTTCGCCAATGCGGGCGTGTCGCTGGCCGGCATCGAACTGGGCGACATGCTGGCACCGCTTCCGCTCGGCATCGCGCTCGGCCTGATCCTGGGCAAGCAGATCGGCGTCTTCGGGGCCACTTGGGCCACGGTGAAACTGGGCTTCGCACAGCTGCCCCACGGCGTGACCTGGGCGCATATCTACGGGCTGAGCTGCCTGGCCGGGATCGGCTTTACCATGTCGCTCTTCATCGGCTCGCTCAGCTTTGCCGACCCAGAACTGATGAACGCCGTGCGCCTCGGGGTGCTCTCCGGCTCGCTGATTTCGGGTGTGGTGGGCTTTGCCGTCCTCAGGATGAGCGCCACTGCCCAAGAAGAGGAAGCCGTGCCGGCAGAGTGATCCCTGAGGGGATGCGTCAAACAGGAAAGGCCCCGCGCAATGCGGGGCCTTTTTTTGTTTCATACTGGCTCAGGCCCGCGTCTCGCGCACGATGTCGAGGATCTTCTTTGCCGCTTCCGGGATGTTCGTCCCCGGCCCGAAGATCGCCTTCACGCCTGCCTTGTAGAGGAACTCGTAATCCTGCTGCGGAATGACCCCGCCGCAGATCACGATGATATCGCCCGCGCCTTCCGCCTTCAGCGCCTCAATGAGCTTGGGCGCCAGCGTCTTGTGACCGGCGGCCTGCGACGAGATCCCGACGATGTGCACATCGTTGTCGATCGCGTCCTGCGCGGCCTCTTCGGGCGTCTGGAAGAGCGGACCCACATCCACATCGAAGCCGATATCGGCGAAGGCGGTGGCGATCACCTTGGCACCCCGGTCGTGCCCGTCCTGGCCCATCTTCACGACCAGCATGCGCGGGCGGCGGCCTTCTTCCTCGGCAAAGGCTTCCACGTCCTTCTGGATCTGGGCAAAGCCCTCGTCGCCTTCGTAGGCCGCGCCGTAGACCCCGGCCAGCGTCTTCACCTCGGCCCGGTGACGGCCGAATTCCTTCTCCATAGCCATGCTGATTTCTCCGACAGATGCGCGGGCGCGGGCCGCTTCCACGGCCGCCTCCAGCAGGTTGCCGCCCTCCTTGGCGCGGCGCGTGAGCTCGGCGAGCGCGGCCTGGCAGGCGCCCTCGTCGCGGGTGGCGCGCATGGTTTCCAGCCGGGCGACCTGCGCCTGGCGAACGGCCACGTTGTCGACGTCGAGGATGTCGATCTCTTCTTCCTGGGCGAGCTTGTACTTGTTCACGCCCACGATCACTTCTTCGCCCCGGTCGATCATCGCCTGGCGGCGCGCCGCCGACTCCTCGATCCTGAGCTTGGGCATGCCCGAGGCCACGGCCTTGGTCATGCCGCCCATTTCCTCGACCTCTTCGATGAGCGCCCAGGCCTTCTCGGCCAGTTCGGCAGTCAGGCTTTCGACGTAGTAGGAGCCCGCCAGCGGATCGACCACGTTGGTGATGCCGGTTTCTTCCTGCAAGATGAGCTGCGTGTTGCGCGCGATCCGGGCCGAGAACTCGGTGGGAAGCGCAATCGCCTCGTCGAGCGCGTTCGTGTGCAGCGACTGCGTGCCACCAAGCGCCGCGGCCATCGCCTCGTAGGCGGTGCGGATCACGTTGTTGTAGGGATCCTGCTCCTGCAAGGACACGCCCGAGGTCTGGCAATGGGTGCGCAGCATCTTGGAACGCGGGTTCTTCGCGCCGAACTCGTCCATGATCCGATGCCACAGCAGGCGCGCAGCGCGCAGCTTGGCGGCCTCCATGAAGAAATTCATGCCGATGGCGAAGAAGAAGGACAAGCGGCCTGCGAACTTGTCCACGTCCATGCCCGCGTTCATCGCCGCGCGCACGTATTCGCGGCCATCGGCCAGCGTGTAGGCCAGTTCCTGCACCAGGTTCGCACCCGCCTCCTGCATGTGGTAGCCGGAGATCGAGATCGAGTTGAACTTGGGCATCTCGTTCGAGGTGTATTCGATGATGTCCGAGATGATCCGCATCGAGGGTTCGGGCGGATAGATATAGGTGTTGCGGACCATGAACTCCTTGAGGATGTCGTTCTGGATGGTGCCCGCCAGCAGCGACCTGTCATGGCCCTGCTCCTCACCGGCGACGATGAAGGAGGCCAGCACCGGGATCACCGCGCCGTTCATGGTCA
>NZ_CAXREX010000175.1:0-7501 GCF_964229645.1 Nioella sp.
GGTATTTGTCGGCAAAGAGCGCCTCTTCGCTGGCGCTGCCTTCGGCGGCGCGAATGGCCAGCAACTGGCGCTGGTAGTTCCACTCGTAAATCGCGTGAGAGGCATCGAGCCCCTCGTAGCATTGCAGGCGGATCAGCCGCGTATCGCGCAGGCTGGCAAGGGCCTTGGCCACCTCGGTCTTGCCGACGCCCGCCGGGCCTTCCAGCAGCAGGGGACGGCCAAGCACCTGCGCCAGATGGATCGCCATCGCCAGACGGTCATCGGCGACATAGCCCGAGCGGGCCAGACCTTGCTGGATGTCGGTGACGCTCATCGAACCCTCCCCGGTTCGGGCCGCCGCGCGTTTCCCCGCGGCGGCCCGGAGTTCCATCAGCCGTGCAGGCCGAGACCGTTGGCGATCTTCCAGATGCGCCAGTGGTCATGCGGCATGTGGCTTTGCACCAGCCCGAAGGGTCGGAAGGCATCGTGCACCGCGTTCGAGAAGGCCGGAACACCGCCCACGTTGGGGCTTTCGCCCACGCCCTTTGCGCCGATCGGGTGATGCGGGCTTGGCGTTACCGTGTGGTCGGTGGTGTAGTTGGGCGTTTCCCACGCGGTCGGGATGAAGAAATCCATCAGCGTCCCGGTCTTGACGTTGCCCATCTCGTCATAGGCAATCTCCTGCCCCATGGCGATGGCCAGCGCCTCGGTCACGCCACCATGGACCTGCCCCTCGATGATCATCGGGTTGATCCGGGTGCCGCAGTCATCCAGCGCATAGAACTGGCGGATCTCCCACTCGCCGGTATCCACGTCGATCTCCATCACGCAGATATAGGCCCCGAACGGGTAGGTCATGTTCGGCGGGTCATAGTAGCTGACAGCCTCCAGCCCGGGTTCCAGGCCGGGAATGGCCTGGTTGTAGGCGGCGAAGGCGATCTCTTTCATGGTCTTGAAGCGCTCGGGCGCGCCCTTGACCACGAAGCGATCCACGTCCCATTCGACGTCGTTGTCATGGACCTCCAGCAGGTAGGCCGCGATCATCTGCGCCTTGGCGCGGATCTTGCGCGCGGCCATGGCCGTCGCGGCCCCCGCAACCGGGGTCGAGCGCGAGCCGTAGGTGCCCAGACCGTAGGGCGCGGTATCGGTGTCGCCCTCCTCCAGCGTGATGTCATCGGCGGGAAGGCCGATCTCGCTGGCGATGATCTGCGCGAAGGTCGTGGCATGGCCCTGACCCTGGCTGATGGTGCCAAGCCGCGCGATGGCCGATCCGGTGGGATGGATGCGGATCTCGCAGCTGTCGAACATGCCAAGCCCGAGGATGTCGCAGTTCTTGACCGGACCCGCCCCCACGATTTCCGTGAAGTGGGTCAGGCCGATGCCCAGGAGCTTGCGCGTCTTGCCGGCCTTGAAGTCCTCGACCCGCTGCGCCTGTTCCTTGCGCAGGTCCTCATACCCCACGGCTTTCAGCGCCTTGTCCCACGCGGTGTGGTAATCGCCCGAGTCATATTCCCAGCCAAGCGCCGACTGGTAGGGGAACTGGTCGGCCCGGATGAAGTTGATCCGACGCAGCTCGGCTGCATCCATGTTGAGCTTGATCGCCAGAACCTCGATCATCCGCTCGATGAAATAGGCCGCTTCCGTCACCCGGAAGGAACAGCGATAGGCCACGCCGCCCGGTGCCTTGTTGGTATAGACCCCGTCTACCGCGAGAAAGGCAGTCGGGATGTCATAGGACCCGGTGCAGATGTTCATGAAGCCTGCGGGGAACTTGGTGGGGTCGGCACAGGCGTCGAAGCCGCCATGGTCTGCCGTGGTGTGACACCAAAGCCCGGTGATCTTGCCCTCTTTCGTGGCCGCGATCTTGCCGTGCATCCAGTAGTCGCGGGCAAAGGCCGTGGTCATGAGGTTTTCCATCCGGTCCTCGATCCACTTCACCGGCTTGCCGGTGACGATGGAGGCGACGACAGAACAGACATAGCCCGGATATGCGCCCACCTTGTTGCCGAAGCCGCCGCCAATATCGGGGCTGATCACGCGGATATTGTGCTCCGCGAGGCCCGAGATCAGTGACACCACGGTGCGGATCGCATGCGGTGCCTGGAAGGTGCCGTAAAGCGTCAGCTTGCCGGTGACCTTGTCCATCGAGGCCACGCAGCCGCAGGTTTCCAGCGGGCAAGGGTGGGTGCGGTGGTAGTAGACCATTTCCTCGGCCACCACCTCGGCGCCACCCAGCACTTCTTCGGTGCCGTCCTTGTCGCCCACTTCCCAGGTGAAGATGTGGTTGTGGTGCTTGCGCGGGCCGTGCGCCCCCTCGGTCTGTCCCTCCAGGTCTTCGCGCAGGACGACGTCAGATTTCAGCGACTCGAACGGGTCGGTGATGACCGGAAGTTCTTCGTAGTCCACTTCCACAAGGTCCACGGCATCCGCCGCGATGTAACGGTCCTCGGCCACCACGTAAGCGACTTCCTGGCCCTGGAACAGCACCTTGCCATCGGCCAGCACCATTTGCTTGTCGCCCGCGAGCGTCGGCATCCAGTGCAGGCCAAGAGGCGCGAGGTCCTCTGCCGTCAGCACCGCGACCACGCCGGGCAGCGCCAGCGCGGCCTCCTTGTTCACGCTCTTGATGCGCGCATGGGCGTAGGGCGAGCGGACGAAATCGCCAAACAGCATCCCGTCCATCTTGATGTCATCGACATAGTTGCCCTTGCCTTGCGTGAAGCGCACGTCTTCTACCCGCTTGCGCGAGCAGCCCATGCCCTTGAGATTGGCAGCGCGTTCTTCGGGGGTCATGCTCTGGTCGTTCATTCCGCAGCCTCCTTCTGGGCGTTCAGCATGTCAGCCGACGCGAGGATTGCCTTGACGATGTTCTGGTAGCCCGTGCAGCGGCAGAGGTTGCCAGCCATGCCGAAACGCACCTCTTCCTCGGTGGGCGTCGGGTTTTCCCGCAACAGGCGATGCGCGCGAGTGATCATGCCGGGCGTGCAGAAACCGCACTGAAGCCCGTGATGTTCGCGGAACATCTCCTGGATCACGCCAAGGCTGCCATCTTTGTTGACGAGCCCCTCGACCGTGGTCACATCGGCCCCGTTGGCCTGCGCCACGAAGACGGTGCAGGACTTCACGGACTTGCCGTCGATATCGACCGTGCAGGCGCCGCAATGGCTGGTTTCGCAACCGATATGGGGGCCGGTGATCCGCAGGTTTTCCCGCAGGAAATGGATCAGCAGGGTTCGCGGCTCTGCAAGGCCTTCGACCTCCTTGCCGTTCACTTTCAGTTTTACATGCATCTTCGACATTTGGTGTCTCCTCAGCCCGCGCGGCTCATGGCGCGCGCGATGGCGCGGCGCAGCATGACGGCGGCAACATGTTTCTTGAACTCGACCGGGCCGCGGTTGTCGGCAACGGGATCGATGGCATCGAGCATGGCGGAAACGCAGCCTTCCACGTCACCACCCGCAAGCGCGGCGCTGGCCTCTTCCGACCAGATCGGCGTGTCCGCGAGGTTGGTCATCGCAACCGAAGCCGACCCGTTCCCGACCATCACGGCAGCAGCGGCAGTGGCGTAGTCGCCGATCTTGCGCTTCTGCTTTTCATAGGCCTGACCAACGCCAGCCCCCGGAACCGGGATCATGATCCGGGTCAGGATTTCCTCGTCCTCGCGGGCGGTGAAATAGGCGGCTTCGTAGAAATCGCGGGCAGCAACGCTGCGGGTGCCATCGGGCCCCACCAATTCGAAGGACGCATCGAGGCACTGCATCAGCCCCGGCATATCATTGCCCGGATCGCCATTGGCGACATTGCCGCCGACAGTGCCCATGTAGCGCACCTGCGGGTCGGCGATTTGCAGCGCGGCCTCGCGAATGATCGGCACCGCCGCGGCAAGCGCATCATTGGTGATCAGTTCGTTCTGCGTGACCATCGCGCCGATGGTGACGGTGTCTGCACCCACGTCGATGCCCTTGAGATCAGCGATCCCCTGAAGGTCGACGAGATGCGACAGCGCCGCCATGCGCAGCTTCATCATCGGGATCAGGCTGTGCCCGCCCGCGATGACCCGCGCTTCGTCTCCGTGCTGTTGCAAGATGCCAATGGCCGAGGCGATGTCGCCCGGCCGGTGATACTCGAAACCGGATGGTATCATGTGTTTTCCTCCCTGCGCCCGGGGCCTTGGCCACGCGGGTCTGCAAGAAGGAAACTAGCGGCATGCGGTTGTACTCCAGCGACCGGAAACGGGGCGCGCAGTCTGTTTCACGAAATGCGAATGGGCTGCACGAGTTGCGATCAGAGCCCGAGCGCCTCGCGAATGTCGTTCAGGCGCGACCGACTGATCGGCACCTTGGGCAGAGACTCGACACCCTCGAAATAACAGGTGCCGTTGTCCTTGTGCCGCTCGAAGCCGGATACATGCGCAGGGTTCACGAGGTAACTGCGATGAACCCTCAGGAAGCCCGAGGGAACAAGGCGCGTTTCTGCCTCGGTGATGGTCCAGGGACAGAAGAGTTTTTCGCGCCCCATGTAGAGCACCGTGTAGTGCCCCTCGGCCCGGATTGCCGCGATCTTGTCGGCCTGGGCAAAGAAGGTCTGGCCTTCGCGTTCAAAGGGCACGCCTGCACGCGCCGTGGTGCGAACGGGTGCCGGGGCGGGGGATGGTGCCTCGGCGGGTGCCGCAGGGGCGGCCCCCGCCGCCTGTGGCTCGATGAAGGTGATCCCCGTCAGCAGGAACGCCCCGCACAGCAGGAAGACCGATACGGTCACCCCCATGGCAAGCACCTGGTTGTTCAGAAACGGCCCGGCGCCGCTTCCCGTGTCGCTGGCCATGAAATCGGTCATCAGCGTCGCCACGAAATGCATGGAAAAGACCGCCAGTCCGAAACAGATGGTCCCCAACAGGATGTTGCGATGCGTGCGGGCGTCGTAGGCGACCCAGATCGCCAGCACCGACAGCACCAGCGAGGCCAGCGTCGATACCGCGATGTCGAAGGGCGTATAGACCGGGCGGCACAGCTGCATCCCGGCCATGCCGATATAATGCATCGCGACGATGCCCAGCCCGACAATCACCCCGGCCCCGACGATCACCGGCGGGGTGCGGGGGCGGAAATGCAGCAACAGCAGCGCCAGCCCCACCATCAGGATCGCCACCAGGGCAGAGATCAGCGTGATCAGCGCGTCATAGTAGAACAGGATCGGCAGTTGCAGGCCGAGCATGGCCACGAAATGCATCGACCAGATGCCACCGCCGAGGATGACAGCGGCAAGCGCCACGATGAACTTGCGCCGCTGCCGATCCATCGCCGACGCCCCGTGGGTCAGCGACAGCCCGGTAAAGCCTGCCATCATCGCAACTGCCAAAGAGGCCGCCACCAGCCAGCCATTGTGGGTGAAGTCGAGCATGATCTCCCTCGCGCCCTCCCCGGCGCTGCGGCGACGGTATCAAACTGTCCCGCGTCACGCAATTTGGTCTGGGTGGGTACGGTGTCCAGCCCAATGCCCCCCTTGCCTCTGCCTGGCTTTCCCGGCAGGCTGCGCGCAATCCGAGGCCACGGGCGCACCTGCGCCGGCGCTTCGCTTCCCTCCTTCGCAAGGACCACCCCGATGAACGACCGTATCAACCTGTCTCTTGCCGATCTCGACCGTACCAGCCTGTTTCACCCCGTCTCCTCCATCCACGATATCGAGGTGAACGGCCCCATGATCTATAGCGGCGCCAAGGGCGTCGAAGTGACCCGCGACACCGGGCAACGCCTGATCGACATGGGCGCCGGCCTGTGGTGTGTGAACGTAGGCTACGGCCGCAAGGAACTGGCCGAGGCCTCCTCCAAGGCAATGGAGGCGCTGAGCTTCCAGCACTTCTTCGGCAGTTCGTCGGCAGAACCCACGATCCGCCTGGCCGACCGCCTGCTGACGCTGTTTCGCGAAACCGTTCCTGGTTCGGACATGGCGCGGGTCTTCTTCGGCACCTCCGGGTCCGACGCCAATGACACCGCCTTCAAGCTGGTGCGCTACTACAACAACCTGCGTGGCAAGCCCGCCAAGAAAAAGATCATCGCCCGCAAGGGGGCCTATCACGGGCTGACGCTGGCCTCGGGCAGCCTCACGGGTATTTCCGCCTACCACACGGCCTTCGACCTTCCGATCGAGGGCGTGATCCATGCTGAATGCGCCCATCACTACGCCTTCGCAGAAGCGGGCGAGGACGAAGCGGCCTTCGCGGACCGACTGGTGGCAGAGCTGGAAGACATCATCGCGCGGGAAGGGGCCGACAGCATCGCCGCCTTCATCGCCGAACCGGTGATGGGCACGGGCGGCGTGTTCATCCCGCCCGCGACCTATTTCGAAAAGGTGCAGGCGCTTCTCGACAAGTATGACATCCTGATGATCGCCGACGAGGTGATCACCGGATTCGGGCGCACCGGGCAATGGTTCGGGTCTGGCACCTATGGCCTGCGTCCCGATATCGTCTCGCTCGCCAAGGGGCTGACCAGCGCCTATTTCCCGATGTCGGCCTCGATCGTGTCGAACCGTATCTGGGACGTGCTGGCCAAGGCTTCGCCCGAGATGGGCGTGTTCATGCACGGCTTCACTTATTCCGGGCACCCGGTGGGCTCTGCCGTGGCCCTGGCCAATCTCGACCTGATGGAACGCGAGGGCATGGTCGGCAATGCCGCGCGGCTCGGCCCGGTGCTTCTCGACGCGCTGCGCGCGAAGGTGGGGGATAACCCTTACGTGGGCGACATTCGTGGGGTTGGCCTGATGGCAGCGGTTGAATTCGTGGCTGACAAGGCCACCAAGCAGCGCTTCCCCAATGGCACGGCTCCCCACAAGATCGTGGCCAAGCACGCGATGGAAGCAGGCATCCTGACCCGCGCCCTGCCCTTCCTGCCGGTTACTGCCTTCTCGCCCCCGTTGTCGATTAGCAAAGCCGAGATCGACGAGGCAACCACACGCTACGCCAAGGCGCTGGACGCGGCCATGCCCGAGCTTCAGGCATTGCTGGCTGGATAAGAGAGGTCCCGGCAGCCCGCCCATCCGGGCGGGGTGCCGGACCCCGTGGCGTGTTAATCGGCAGACAGGGCGGCGATCACCTGTTCGCAGCCCGTCACCGCCTGATCCTGACGCCCGGCCCTTATATGCCCAAGAACACGGGTCAGCGCTTCGGCGGCATTGGCGCTGTCCAGGGCTTCCCCGCGTGCCGGAACGCGCCTGCGTATGGACAGGCTGCGCAGCTTGCGCTCAGCCGCGCCGAAGCGCGCCGCGTCCGCGGCCTCCACCTGCCCGAAATCATACAGCCCGAACCCGTGCGCAATGGCCCATTCGATGCTGGCCATGTGCAGGATCGTCTGCACCGGGACCTCGGATGGAGCAAGCCCGCCCTGACCCGCGTGAACCCGCCCCAGGTCGCGATCGACGAGATGCGCCAGAACGCCCAGAGGCTGCCCGTCCTCTACCAGCATCGGCATGAACAGAACGCCAGCGTCATTCGCCTCGCTCAGAAGCCGTTGAAGCCCGTCCTTAGCCC
>NZ_CAXREX010000176.1:0-2334 GCF_964229645.1 Nioella sp.
TGCGGGCGATGTCGCGGGTCACGTCGCCGCCGATCTTGATCGAATGGGCGATATAGCCCCGGTCGCGGTAACGCTGCATGACGGCGCGGGTTTCCTCGACCGTCTTGGCCCCGACCGACGACGCGATGGGGCGCGGCGTGCGGCTGCCGCCGCCCATGAGATCGGCAATCGGCAAGCCCGCCGCCTGACCGGCAATGTCCCAGCAGGCCATGTCGATGGGGGATTTCGCATAGAGATGACCGGGTAATGCGAGGTCCATGGAGCGTTCCACGTCGAGCACCCGGCGTGGATCGAGGCCCAGTACAAAGGGGGCCATGGTCTCGATCCCTGCCCGGATGCCGGGGCCGTGGGCGGGCACATAGGTGTGGCCCCAGGGGGTTCCCTCGCCCCATCCGGTGATGCCGTCGTCGGTCTCCAGCTTCACGAAAGTGGCGTCGAGCGTTTCAAACTTCAGCCGCCCGCCCGAGAGCCACTAGGGATGTTCCAGCGGCAGATCGACGTGAAAAACGGTGATCCGGGTGAGTTTCATGCGGGCTCTCCATACTGTGCAACGGGTGCGCCGAGGCTGTCGAAATCGGGTGTGACGCCAAGACCCGGCGTGTCGGGCGCGTAGAGTTTGCCGTCCTTCGCCACCGGCCCGCCGATGCCGGTTGAGCGGGTGTTGTAGGTCATGAGATCGGTGGTGTTCTGTAGGTAGTCGGGCAGGGTCGAGGCCGCGAAATCGGCCACGACGGAGGAGGTGATCTCTCCGCCCCATGTATCTTCGCTGACCACGGGGATACGGTTTTCGACAAGGTAATCGCGCACCCGGCGGGCCTTCGAGAGCCCGCCGAGGTTGGAAATCTTGAGGCAGCAGATCTCGGCCCCGCGATCGGCCACGATGCGCTGCGCAGCGGCCATGCCTGTCACGCATTCATCGAGCTTCATGGGCTGCTCTGCCACGCGGCGGACCTGCAGGCATTCCTCGTAGGTGCGGCAGGGCTGTTCGAGGATGAAATCGAGATCGCGGGTCGCGCGCGCCACGCGGATGGCGTTATCGACGCGCCAGCCCTGGTTGGCATCGGCCATGGCTTTCTCGCCCGGTTTCAGAAGCGGCACGGTGGCGCGGATGCGGTCGATGTCGCTGGCCCAATCGCCGCCCACCTTGATCTGGAACTGGCGGCAGCCTTGGGCACGGTAGCCTTCCATCTCGGCAATCGTTTGCTCGGTGCCCTTCTGCGGGGCGACGCGATACATGGGCGCGCCATCGGTCAGTTTCCCTCCGAGCAGCATCCAGACCGGTTGATCGCAAGCCTGCCCGAGAATGTCCCAACAGGCGGCATCGAATGGCGCTTTCGCATAGCCGTGACCCTGAACGGCATGGTCCATGATGGCTTCAATCCGGGCCACCTGGCGCGGGTCCTCGCCCAGAAGGCAAGGGGCCACGAGGCGGGCCAGCGCCTCGACCCCTTCCGAATGGGCGACCATGTAGTTTTCGCCGCAGGGGGTGAATTCGCCGCAACCTTGCAGGCCCGCATCGGTGTCGATCACGACGACGCTGGCGATTGCGGTCTCGATGGCGTTGCCCGCCCCCCAGACATAGGCCCCGCCCAGGTAAGGCAGCGGCGTCTTGTAGATGCGGATGCTGGTGATTTTCATGGCTCACCGTCGGGATGGGTCAGGACGGGTTTTACGCTCATGTTGCCGCGCCAGAGAACGAGAGCCATGAAGGGATGGGCATGGGTGCGCGTGGCGTGGGGCCTGTTCGAAGGGTGAAAGACGTGATCGCCCGGGCGCAGCGTCTTGGAGGGGGCGCCCTCCATCAGGAACTCGGCCTCACCTGCCAGAATGAAGTAAAGCTCTTCTGCCGGGTGATGGTGATATGGGTAGTAAAGCCCTGGCGGCATATAGACCACGTAGGCACCAAGGCTGTCGCTGACAAAGGGGCCACCGCTGCCGACCAGGCAATAGCAGGCGAAGCGGTTCATGAAATCCGGCCCCATCCGGGTGCCCTTGTAGGTCTCGCGCCATTGGGCATGGGGGCTGGCGGCGATGAAAGCATCGCGCATCGCCTCGAACCCGTCGGAAAAGAGCCCGTCGTCCTCCTCCATCAAGCGCGCGGCGGGAATGTCGTGGGGCATCACAGGCTGTTCGGCGAGGCTGTCTGGCAGGGGGGCAAAACTGGCAATCGCGGGGCAGGCGGCATGGAGCGCCCGGAGCTCCGCCAGGCAGCGCTCAAACGCTGCACGCGCGCCGATCATGTCCGCCCCATGCGCGGCACACCCGAAAGCCCGGCCCCCCGCCACAGGACAAGCGCCAGGACGGGGCTTGCGCCCGTTGTCATCTGGTGGGGCT
>NZ_CAXREX010000177.1:0-2191 GCF_964229645.1 Nioella sp.
CGCCTGGCCGATGGACAGGCTGGCGCGGGAAGGGGACGTGACAGAGGACGGCGTGCGTATCCTCTGGCAATCCGGCGTGAACTCCGCGCTCGATGCCGACCGGATCGCGGACGGGCGGGATGTGGGGGCGGTGCGGGTCACGGATGCCGCGGGCCGGGACCTGCCGCATGACGTGATGTTCGCCTTCGCGTTCCATGCCTTCTGGCCGGAGGGGCGCTGGATGCTCGGCGCGACCTGACGGCCTCAGTCAGGAACACAGCGCCAGAGGCAGGACGCGGGCCATGGGCGCAAGGCACCGAAGGTGGACCCATGTGCCGCCAAGACGGTGGGCGTTCGCGCCGAGGCCCAGCTTGAAACGTGTCAGCCCTGGGGCGTCCTGCGCATTGAGTATCCCGAGGTCGAGCATGTCGTGACCTCGCCGCCAGCAATCCGTCGCCGCCTCCCACAGCACGAGGTTCATGGCATTCAGGCGGCGACCTTCCTCCGTGCTCTGCCCGATCTGCCAGGTGGCCATGCGCCCGTGCCGCAAGATCAGAGCGGCGGCGACAGGCTGGCGCTTGTGCCGGGCTTCGTAGACCACGGCCTCCCCGGGATTGGCGGCGGCGTAGAGCGCGCAAAAGGCGGGCGGCAGGCCCTTGTAGCCCTTTGTCTTCGCATGCCGCGCCTCGGTGCCGAGGAGCCAGTGGTCCGGTGTCAGGTCGGTGTGGCGCACCTCGATCTCCTCCCGCTGTGCCCGGTTAAGGCGATTGCGCCACTTCTGTCTCAGGCTGGCGCGCAGGGTTGGAGGCGTGGCGAGCGGCAGCAGCGCGATGGTCGCTGGTGTCATCAGCGGCCAGAAACCGCCGTCGCGCAGAATGCTTGGCGTGATGCCGTCGGCGTTCAGCAGGAGGGGCCGGCCATCGTGCCAGTGCGGCCAGCGCGTGACCCAGTCGCAGAGGTCGCCCGGATCCTCCGCCACCGGCCCCCGCGACACGAGGTCGACACGCCCGAAGGGCCGGATGACCCGCGACTGAACCTGCCAGAGCAGGCGCACACCCTCCCGCGCCTCGCGTTTGCAGAGCCGCGTCTGCACCCCCATGCGCGCACAGGCGCGGGCGAATTGGGGGGTTTGGGGGAGGGGGAGGCGGAGCAGGGGGGTATTAACGGGATCAAAACTTTCGAATGGCTTAATGGCTGCATGAACAGACAGCCTTTGCGCCCTGCGGCGCCCCGATCCGAATCGATTGCGCTGACCCGGCCCCGTCCGACCGCCGGGGCGGCGCTGTTGGTGGCCTGCGTGCTTTCGATACCCTTCGTTTTGCTGATCGTCCTGCAGGCGGTGTTCTGAGAACGGGGATGGCCGCGGGCTGAAAAGCCGCTCCCTGCGCAGCGGTGCGGGGCGCGGATCGGCGGCACGAAAAGGCGTGTACCCCGGGCGCGTCGGGCGAACGGGTCACAGCGCGGCTTGACCATGTCGGGGAGGAGGCGCGGCGGTACAGCGCGACGCGGACCAGCGAGAGTGCCTCGGGGGATTGTGTGTCGGGCCGTTATGCGTTCCGTCTTCGAAGTTGGGGCGTGGCTGCATACCTCGGGCAATTTGCACAGGAGGGCGTTCAGCTTCCGGCGGAAATCACGCCGTGAGGTGGAGCATTGCCGGAGTTGATCCAGTGTATTGGTGCATCGTCACGCGCGGCAGACTGTTGATGAAAAATGCCTGACCGGCGGGCATGGCGCGGAGGCCTTTTCGCGCCGAGCCTTGCTTCGGTGCGGGCAAGGGAGCGACCTCGGGTCTACGGGTTCGCGTACAGCAATTCACAAAAGAAAAGACGCGCGGCAGCGCCGCGCGTCGCAACATCCGGCGGAAACCGCCGGTCAGTCCGCCAGCTTGACCAGCGCGTGGCGCTTCTTGCCCGCGCTCAGCTTGATCGGTGAGGACAGGGCGCCCCGGTCCAGCATCAGGCCCGCGTCGGTCAGCGGCGCATCGTCCAGTCGTGCGCCGTTCTCGGCGATCAGGCGCTTGGCCTCCTTGCCGGACTTCACCAGCCCCGAGCGGACGATCAGCTGGATCACCGAGATGCCATCGCCGATCTCGTCGGAGGTCAGCTCCAGCGTCGGAAGATCGTCGCCCACGCCGCCCTTCTCGAAGACCTCGCGCGCCGTGGCCTCTGCCGCGGCGGCGGCCTCTGCACCGTGGCACAGCCGGGTGACCTCG
>NZ_CAXREX010000178.1:0-12555 GCF_964229645.1 Nioella sp.
ATACGGACCGGTTCGCCTCGAAACAGAACGGCGCGCGCAGGAAGCCGATGGCCGAGCCCACGCCCGCCCCCACCGGCACGAGACAGCGCGCGATCCCGAGCTTCTCGCAAAGCCGCGCCGCATGGAGTGGGGCCGCGCCACCGAAGGCAATCATGGTGTAGGTGCTGAGGTCCTCGCCGTTTTCGACGGCGTGGACGCGGGCGGCGTTGGCCATGTTCTCGTCCACGACCTCGGCCAGCCCCCATGCGGCTTCGGTCGCGTCCATATCCAAGCGGTCGGCGAGATGGGCCTTCAACGCCGCCTCGGACCGGTCAGGGTAAAGTGGAATGGAGCCACCCGCGAAATGGGTCGGGTCGAGCTTGCCGAGAACAAGGTCGGCATCCGTCACTGCGGGGCGCTCACCGCCACGCCCGTAGCAGGCGGGGCCGGGTTCCGACCCGGCGCTTTCGGGGCCCACACGGATCTGGTTCAGCGCATCCACATGCGCAAGCGATCCGCCCCCGGCCCCGATTTCGACCATGTCGATCACGGGGATGGAAATCGGCATGCCCGAGCCCTTTTTAAAACGATAGCTGCGGGCCACTTCGAAGACGCGGGCGGTCTTGGGCGTCTGGTGCTTGATCAGGCAGATCGTGGCGGTGGTCCCGCCCATATCGAAGCTGAGCACCCGGTCGAGCCCGTGCCGCGCGGCGATGTCGGCGGCGAAGACCGCGCCACCGGCGGGGCCCGATTCCACCAGCCGCACGGGGAAATCCGCCGCCGTGTCGATGTCGATGATGCCGCCGCCGGAATGCATCAGGAAGACGGGGCAATCCGCGCCTTCTTCGGCCAAGCGGCCCTTTAGGCGGCCCAGGTAGGATTTCATCAGCGGCTTGATATAGGCATTGGCAATCGTGGTGTTGAAGCGTTCGTATTCGCGCATCTGGGGCGAGACCTGCGACGACAGCGAGACCATGACGCCCGGCAGTCTTTCCGCAAGAACCTCGGCAATCATCCGTTCGTGGGCGTCGTTCACGTAGGAATGCAACAGGCCCACGGCGATGCTTTCATACCCCGCCTCGCGCAGGTCGTCGGCCAGAGCCTCAACCTCGGACCGGTCCAGCGGGATCAGCGTGCCGCCATCGGCGTCCAGCCGTTCGCTGACGGTGTAGCGGCGATTGCGCGGCAGCAGCGGATCGGGAAGCTTCAGGTTGAGATCATACTGTTCGAACCGGCTTTCGGTGCGCATCTCGATCACGTCGCGGAAACCTTCGGTCGTGATCAGTGCCGTCTTGGCCCCGCGCCGTTCGATCAGCGCATTGGTGGCAAGCGTGGTGCCGTGGATCACCTGTGAAATCGCGGACGGGGCGATGCCCGCCTTTTCACAGACCCGGTGCATGCCCTCGATGATCGCATCCTCGGGCGCGGAATAGGTGGTCAGGACCTTGGTGGAAAACCGCCCCTTTGGCCCCTCCAGCACCAGATCGGTGAAGGTGCCACCGATATCGGCCCCCAACCTGTATGACTCGCCCATTCCAGCCTCCGCATTCGTATCCACGGCAGCTTAGACCAGCTATAGGATTTGGAAAAATCGAATGATCTCATTCATAGGATAATAATTACTTATCCTGCGGCGGGTAGAAACCCACGGCGAGCGCCACCGCGTCGCGCAGGAACGGGGGCGTGGGATCGGTGTTCCAGCGGGCCGCAAACCGCAGCGCCTCGGGCCGCCAGTCATAGTCGAGCCGCCGCAGCCGCCCTGCGTCCAGCGCCTCTTGTGCCATCAGTTCCGGCACGCAGGCGATGCCCAGGCCGTCCTGGGTCATGTGAAGCGCCGCCGCGACATTGGAGGACGGCACAAGGCGCGCGCCCTGTCCGACGGATTTGAAATGGTTGTCGAGCTGCTGGAACGGGTAGGTGCCGCGCGCATGGGTGAAGATGCGATGACGGGCGATGATCTCGGATGACAGCGGGCCTTCGGGAATATCGCCGCGCTGCGCGGACACCCAGACATGCGGGCAGCGGCCAAGCGCCTCGGTAAAGCGGGCCTTTCGGTCGAAGGGACCGTTCTGGAAGGTCAGGTCAAGATCGCGGGAAAAGAGGGCAGAGGACAGGTTTTCAGACAGGTCCACCGTCAGTTCCACGTCGATGGCCGGGTAATCGCGCTTCATGCGCAGAAGAAAGCGGCGCAGCCAGGTCTGGGCCACGAGTTCCGTCACTCCGAGGCGCAGCACCCCCTCGAAGGCGGCCCCGCCCCCCGCGGCTTCCGCGAAGGCATCGACCGACGCCAGCACGCGGCGCGCCGGTTCCAGAAGCGCGCGGCCTTCGCGCGTCAGCCGGACCGACCCGGCGTCGCGTTCCATCAGAACCTGCCCGATGTGCTGTTCAAGCTGCGAAATGCGGTTCGAGATGTTGGGCTGAGTCGTGTTCAGACGCGCCGCCGCGCGCCGGAAACTACCGAGATCGGCGACCAGCACGAAAGCTTCGATATGCTTGAGGTTGAAACGGGGCATGGCGCATCAGCGGGGAATGGGATCGTGCCACCCTTCCGCCTTTGGTCCGGCTTGTCCACCTCTGGCGTTCAGGGGGCCAGGGTCATCTGGGTCTGGGTAACGATCGCGGCGGGCTTGCCGTCGGGGCGCAGGATCGTGGTCTGCCAGATCGTTGTGCGGCGCCCGAGGTGAATGGGTTCACAGCGCGCTGTCGCCGTCTCTCCGATCGCGAGGGGGCGCAGGAAGTTGGTCTTGGATTCGATGGTGGTGGTCGCCTGGCCTTCGGACAGGTTGAGCGCGGCAGCCGTCCCCGCCAGCGAATCCGCCAGCGCCATGATAGCACCGCCATGCATCACGCCGTTGCGGTTGGCATGATGATCCAGAACCGTCATTTGACCGGCTACCATGTGGGGCTGGCACGCGGTCAGGGTCACGCCCAGCCAGCGCGGGAAGGCAGGCAGCCAGTCATCGAGGCTCTGGTCGGGCATGGCGGGTCTCCTTGCGTGCTGCTTCGCCTATCGCGCGGCCTTGCGGGAATTGCAATCCGGAAGCCCGCCCGCACGGGGCCACTTGCCCCTTATGCGTTGCCAGCGCAGTCTGCCCGGCGAAGGAGACCCCGATGACCGCCCAGCGACTAACCAACGCCGATATTCACGACCTGACGGAGTGGCGCCGCATGTTGCACAGGCGGCCCGAGCTTTCGGGCGAAGAGGTCGAAACCGCCCGGACCGTCGCCGCCACGCTGAAGGCGACGGGACCCGACAGGATCCTGACCGGGCTTGGCGGGCACGGGGTGGCCGCGCTCTATGACAGCGGGCAGCCGGGGCCGAGGGTTCTGCTGCGATGCGAGCTGGACGGCCTGCCTATCCAGGAGCTTTCGGATGCCGAGCATCGGTCGGAAACCGATGGCAAGGCACATCTTTGCGGGCATGACGGACATATGGCCATGCTGGCTGGAATGGCCCGGCTGCTGGGGCGGCAGCGGCCTGCGACAGGGTCGGTCGTGCTGCTTTTCCAACCGGCCGAGGAAACCGGGGAAGGCGCTGCGCGGGTGGTTTCGGACCCGGGCTTTGATGCGATCAGGCCCGACTATGCCTTTGCGGTTCACAACTACCCCGGCATGCCCCTGGGCGAAGTCGGGGTGGTCGCGGGACCGGCAAGCTGTGCGTCACGGGGCATGCGGGTGCGCCTGACCGGCAAGACGGCGCATGCCTCGCTGCCCGAAACCGGGCTGTCACCTGCGCCTGCCCTGTCGCGCCTCATGGTCGAGATGACGGGCCTGTCCGAAGGCGCGGACCTGGCTGACCCGGCCTTTGCCCTGGTCACCGTCTGCCACGCCCGGCTTGGCGAACCCGCCTTCGGGATCGCCCCGGGCGAGGCGGAGTTATACGTCACCCTGCGCAGCCTGACCGACACGCGGATGGAAGCGCTCGTTGCCGCAGCCGAGAGCCTCGCCCAAGACGCGGCCGGGGCCGGGCTGGGTCTGTCCATCGACTACCACGACATCTTCCCGGCCTGCGCCAACGACGCCAAGGCGGCGGAGATCGTGCGCCGCGCAGCTGACATGCTGGGCCTGTCGAGCGGGCCGGGATGCCTGCCGATGCGCCCTTCCGAAGATTTCGGGCACTTCGGCACCGGCTCCTGCCTTGCATTCATCCTGCTTGGCAACGGCACGAACGGCCCGGTGCTGCACAATCCCGACTACGATTTCCCTGACGATCTGATCGGCCTGGGCTGCGCGCTGTTCGCGGCCATCGTCGAGGACGTTCTGGGGAGTTAGGCCGCCCGCCGGGTCGGGACCGGACAACAAAAAACCCGGCGCGAAGGCCGGGCTTTCTGTCAAATGGCGCGCTGGGGAGGATTCGAACCCCCGACCCCTTGATTCGTAGTCAAGTACTCTATCCAACTGAGCTACCAGCGCGTGAGGGCGGTATCTATCGCCGTGTTCGCCGGGGTGCAAGAGCGAATTCAGACTTTCTGACCCGAGGGCAGGTGGATTTCGAAAACGGTCCCGTCGGGCCCGGTATGCGCAAGGTCAAGCCGCCCGCCATGCCCGCGCACAAGCTCTGCCGCGATGGCCAGCCCCAGGCCGCTGCCCCCCTTGCGCGCGCCACCCTGAAAGGGTTGGAAGAGGTGGTCGAGCGCCTTCTTGGGCAGGCCCGGGCCGGTGTCCGCCACGCGGATCAGCCACCCTTCGCCGTCCTCGCCCGCAGACAGGCTGATGCGCCCCGCCTGCCCCGTGGCCAGGATTGCCTGGCGGGCATTGCGCACGAGATTGCCCAGAACCCGATAAAGCTGTTCGGGATCGGCGCGCAGAATCAGACCCTTGATGCAATCGGCCTCGATCGTGACCTCGGCATCGCCAATGGCCAGCCTTTCCTGGTCGACCACGTCCTCGATCAGCGGGACCAGGTCGAACCGGGTCAGCATCGGGGGCGGCTCTTCGGCCCGGCCAAAGGCCAGCGTGCCTTCACAGAGATTTACCGCGCGGCTGAGCGATGAAATCAGCTTGGGGGTGGTGCGTTGCACCGCCGGGTCCTCGGACCCCTCCAGGCGGTCGGCCATCAGGGTGGCCACGGTCAGGATATTGCGCAGGTCATGGCTGATCTTGGCCACCGCCGCGCCGAGCTGGGCCAGCCGCTCGCGTTGCTTGAGCGACGCGGTCAGCTGCTTCTGCAACTCGCGCAGTGTCACCTGCGCGTCGCGCAATTCGGTGATCCCTGCCGAGGGTTCGATGATGCGGGTGGCGTCGTCCGGCGCCTCTGCATAAGAGCGCATCGAGTCGATCACGCCCCGGATCGGCATGACGATGACCCGCCGCGCCGCGAAGAAGAGTAGCGCCGCGGTGATGACCGAGATCACGGCAGAGAGCACAAGGATGCGCAGGCCATAGTCGATCATCGCCGCGCGCATGGGGGCCGTTGGCAGCGTGATGTCGATCAGGATGCCGGCATCCATCACCGGGTTGCCGAAAACCCGGATCACCTGTTCCTCCGGCACGGCCAGGCGCAACATGGCGTCGCGGATCAAGGTCCATGAGGACACGTCGCGCAGGTCATACTGCCCCGAGATGGGCGGGATGTGATCGGCCGACAACACCAGTTGGCTGACCGCGTCGCGTCGGAGCGCCACGTTCAGCACCCCCGCATTGTCCAGAAGCTCGCGTTCCAGCGCATCGTCGATCATCATCGACTCGTCGGCCAACAAGGCCAATGAGGCGATCTGCGCCCGCTCGATCCGCGCCAGGAGGTAATCCTCGCGGAAGCGCGCGATGGACGGCACGAAGATCATGACTTCTGCCAGCATCACGAAGATGACCGTCAGGATCAGCAACCGGCCTGAGAGCGAATTGAGCACGCGGTGTCTCTGCCTTCCCTTGCCCGGGGTCTAGAACCGCTGCACGAGGCGCACGATCCGCTTGATCCAAGGGCTTTCAAACAACTTGGGACCAAAATAGGCCCCCGCCGCGCGTTTGTTAATCTCTCCCAGTGTCGGATAGGGCGCGACCATCGCGGCAATAGCGCCCATTTTCAGCTTGTTGGCAATGGCGAGCGCCCAGGTCTGGATCAGTTCGCCCGCCTGCGCACCGACGATTCCGGCCCCCACGGGCCGGCCCTTGACCACCATCACCTTGATCAGTCCGGTGGTTTGCCCGGTGGCAATGGCCCGATCGTTGCCGGAATAGGGAAAGCGCACCACGCTCAGCCGGTCGCCGTATTTCTCGCGCGCGGCCGCTTCGGTCAGACCAACCTGGGCCAGCTCCGGATCGGTGTAGGTCGCCCAGGGGATATGATCGTTATGGGCCTTCGCGGGCAGGCCCATCAGCATCTGTCGCACGATCACGCCGGCATGGTAGCCCGCCACATGGGTGAATTGCAGCCCACCTGCCGCATCACCGATGGCATAGACCTTGCGATTCGTGGGCGAACGCAGCGAGGCGTCTACCTTGACCCCCGTCCGGGTGCGTTCCACGCCTGCCTTGTGCAGGTCGAGTCCGTCGATATTGACCGTGCGCCCCACGGCCACCAGCAAATGTGTGCCCTCGTATCGGGTCCCGTCATCGGTGGTCACGCTGACAGCGTTCCCGCTTTCCGAGATACCGGAGACCATCGCACCTTCGACGATCGTGATGCCTTCGGCACGCAGGGCGTCGATGGCAATCGCGGCGAGTTCCGGGTCGTCCTTGCCAAGCGCCTTTGCCCCTTCCAGCACCGTCACCTCGCAGCCAAGCCGCCGGTGCGCCTGCGCCATTTCCAGCCCGATGGGGCCGCCGCCGATGACGATCAGGTGGCCGGGCTTTTCGCGCAGGTCGAAGATCGTTTCGTTCGTGAAATAGGGTGTTTCGGCCAGCCCCGGGATGGGCGGCACAAAGGGGCGTGACCCGGTGGCAATGACGAAGCGGCGCGCGGTGATCTCGGTCTCGCCCGCCTGCACCGTGTCATGGCCGGTAAAGCGGCCGAAGGCGCGGATCACCTTCACGCCAAGCCCCTCGAACCGCTCCTGGCTGTCATGGGGTTCTATGGCGGCGATGGTGGCTGCGACGTGATCCTTGGCCGCGGCATAGTCGGTTGCGACCGGCCCCGCGCTGACCCCGAATGCCCCCTGCCCCATGGCATGGGCCTTGTGCCCGGCGGCCAGCAGTGCCTTGGAGGGCACGCAGCCATAGTTCAGGCAGTCCCCCCCCATCTTGTGCCCTTCCAGCAGCACCACGTCCGCGCCCATCTGGACCGCGCCCGCCGCGACGGACAGCCCGCCGCTGCCCGCACCGATCACGCAGATATCGGTCTTGATCCGGTTCATGGGTCAGAACCCTTTCTGGCCGCGCAGGGCCTTGAGGAGAATGGGAAGCGCCGCCAGGGCGCAAAGCCCCAGGATGGGGCCAAGAATGGCAGGCTCGAAGAGAATCGTCAGGTCCGGCGTGTCCCCCCGGGCGAAGACCTCGCCCAACCCCGCGCCGACCCAAGTATAGACCGCCGTGCCCGGCATGATGCCGAAGAAGGTGGTGAACACGTATCGCGACAGGCTGACCCCCACGAGCGCGGGCAAAAGGTTGGCCACGAAGAAGGGCACGACCGGGACCAGCCGGATGAGGAAGAGCATCGACAATTCGTTGTCATGGATGCCCTCGATGATTCGCCGAACGGTGCCGGAAGAGGCGTCCATCCGCGCCGACAGCGCAGTGCCAAAGCCCATGCGGGCGGCCAGGAAGATCAGGGTTGCGCCGATGGTGGCGGACATCAGCACGAAGACGACGCCGGGGAAGAGCCCGAAGAGGAAGCCGCCCGCCAGGGTAGCGATGGTCGCGCCGGGCAGCGAGAAGGCCACGATCAGAACGTATAGCGTCATGTAGGCGGCAACCATCGTCACGAAATGCGAATCGCGGAAGGCCAGCAGCGCCTCGCGGTTGTCGCGCAGCGTTTCGAAGCTGAGGTAATCGCCCAGCAATGCCCATCCCGCCAACGCCCCGGCCACGATCAGGGCGAAGGGCAGAAGGCGGCTGGCCCGCGATCTGGGTTCGGTGGTGACTTGGCTCATGTCCTGCCTGCATGGTTGCGTTCTGCCCAACATGCGTGCTTGCCCTGCGCGCGAACAGCCCCTTCACGCGCGGTTGATCACGCGTGACGGAATCGGGGGGAATATGTCATGATTGGGGGGCGCCGGACGGAATCTGCCCTCGGGATGTTTCAAACCGGGAATTCAGGGCGTCGGGCTTGTTGACATGGGGGCCGGGAGGGCCTATTGCCCGGGCCTCATACGGATTCTCCGGCTGTCGATCGCAGGCCCCGCGCCCGCATCCGGCCTTGATGACAAGGAAACGAGACAGATGAAACGCACCTACCAGCCGTCGAACCTGGTCCGCAAGCGCCGCCACGGCTTCCGCGCCCGCATGGCCACCAAGGCCGGCCGCAAGATCCTGAACGCCCGCCGCGCCCGCGGCCGGAAGTCGCTCAGCGCATAATCGCGTAACGAGGGCCGGTCCCCCTGCGGGACCGGTGGATGAGCCCCCTTCGGCCGACGGCCTCGGGGGCTTTTCGTGTTTGAAAGGGGGCCCAATGCCCATGTCCAAGATCGAGACCCTGGCAAAGCGTCCCGATTTCCTGCGCGCAGCGCGGGCGGGACGCGCCCCAGCCCCGGCCTTCCTGCTTCAGGCCCGCAAGCGGCAGGCCGACGAAGGCGTTGATCCCGATCTGGTCCGGATCGGCTACACCTGTTCCAAGAAAGTGGGCAACGCGGTGGCCCGCAATCGCGCCAAGCGCCGCCTGCGCGAGATTGCGCGCGCGGTCCTGCCGCTTGAAGGACGCCCGGGCTGGGACTACGTGTTGATCGGCAAAGCCAATGATACCGCCGCGCGCCCGATAGCCGACATGAAGCAGGACCTCTCGCGCGCCTTGCAGAAGGTGCACCGGTGACTCCTCTCGCCCATATCCTTGCCCTGCCCGTGCGGGCCTACAGGCTGATCTTCAGCCCCTGGGTGGGGCATAACTGCCGGTACCAGCCCACCTGTTCGGCCTATGCGCTGGAAGCGCTGGAAAAGCACGGGGCGATCAAGGGCGCGTGGCTGGCCGCCCGACGGATCGGGCGTTGCCACCCCTGGGGCTCCGAAGGTTATGACCCGGTTCCGGGCCCTAGCCGATCAGGGCCTGATTCCCCTGATCGGTGACCGTGCGCGTGGGCATCGTGGCCGCTGGATGGCCTGCCAGAACCAGCGCCGCATCCCGGTAGAACTGCCGGTCGAGGAAATGCCAGTTATGAGAGATTGACGCCGTGGCCGGCCAATCCTGCATGTGCGCCACGTAGTAGTGCTGGACGTAAACATCCGCATGGCCCGGCGGCATGCCGTCCGGCATCCCCTCGAACCCGAGACGCTGCGCCTGGAACAGTCGGTACCATTGCGAAAGGCTCAGCACCTCGTCTGCGCGGCTGTAGTAGTTGGTCACCCGCCCCGCATGGGCATAGAGCGCTGCCGACTTCCTCGCGCCGTGCTTCATCGACTTGGCCGCTATGTCAGCGGCAACCAGCAGCACCTGCCCAACCGTCATGTCCGCGCTGTCCGCCTTGCCCAGTTCGACCACACGCTGAAACGCATGCCGCGTAACCAGCGACCCCATCGAATGCGCCATGATGTCGATCTTGATCCCGGGCGCCGCCTTTCGCAGCACCGCGACCCCATCGAGCAGAAGTTGCGGCGCAACCGTGTGGGCGTCGGCCCGGTCGCTCTTGTAGTCGAACAGAACGCCATTTGTCGGCCAGTCGAAGCTGACCACGACCCCACCAAAGCCCTGCTGTTTCAGCCCATCGGCAATCAGCGCATGCCGCGCGAAGGTTTCCTGCTGTTCCAGGTTGAAGCCATGCACATGCAGCAGGACCCCGTTCCCGCCTGCCGCCGCCAACACCTCTGCAACCCATGTCGCAAGCTCCATCACCTGCACGGTCCATTGCCCGGTGATGGTCCGATCGGCCTTCAGGTAGCGCGTCACGCCGGGGTTCGTGGTAAAGCTGCCCGCCACAAGGCTGCGGGCCGTCATCGCGTAAATCATGGGGTGTCCTTCAATCAGGTTGGGATCAATCCCCCAAGCATGCCCCGAATCGCCCCTTTCCCAAAATCATTGCCTGCCCGCGCCATTCCGCGTAGATGCGGAGCCGCAACCGGAGGCCCCCGATGCTGGACGAGACCGACGAAATCCACCCGCTCTTTCACGGCGCCCCGTCGACGACGGAGTTCAAGAAGCTGCGCAAGCGGATCATCCGTGAAACCCGCGAGGCGATTGACCGCTACGGCATGATCGAACGCGGGGCACGCTGGCTTGTCTGCCTGTCGGGCGGCAAGGACAGCTACACGCTGTTGGCCGCCCTGACCGAGCTGAAATGGCGCGGCCTGCTGCCGGTCGAGATCCTGGCCTGCAATCTCGACCAGGGGCAGCCGGGTTTCCCGGCGACGGTGCTGCCGGAATTTCTGGAAAAGATGGGGGTCGAGCATCGCATCGAGTACCAGGACACCTATTCCATCGTGATGGACAAGGTGCCCCAGGGTCGGACCTATTGCGCGCTCTGTTCCCGGCTGCGCCGGGGCAATCTCTACCGGATTGCGCGCGAGGAAGGTTGTTCTGCCGTGGTTCTGGGCCATCACCGCGATGACATCCTGGAAACCTTCTTCCTCAACCTCTTCCACGGCGGAAAGCTGGCGACGATGCCGCCGAAGCTGCTCAATGACGAGGGCGACCTGTTCGTCTACCGTCCGCTCGCCCATGTGGCCGAGGCCGATTGCGAGCGGTTCGCCACGGCGATGAACTACCCGATCATTCCCTGTGACCTGTGCGGCAGCCAGGACGGTTTGCAGCGCCAGCAGATCAAGAAATTGCTGGACGAGTGGGAAACGCGCAGCCCCGGGCGGCGCGGCAAGATGATCTCGGCGCTGATGAACGCGCGGCCATCGCACCTGCTCGACCCCGCCCTGTTCGACTTCGCCGGGCTGGCCAGATCGGAACAAGTCGACGCAAATCCGAAGGACTGAACGGACGGCGTTAACAGCCTGTCAGGCAGTTTGGCTTAGCGGTGATAGCAACCGAGAGCCGCTTTGCCAGGACGAGAGGCTGCCATGCGCACACCCGTTTCGACACGTCTGGATCATGCCGCCAGCACCATCCGCCGGGGCCTGTCACGGGTCGAGGTTCTGGCTGTCTTTCCCGCCCTCGCGCTGATCGCCTTCTGGATGGGCGCACCGGAGGTGATCTTTGCAACGTCCTTCCTGCTGCCGGGGCTTTTGGCCCTTCAGGCCATGCGCCCCTACGGTCGCAGCGGGGCCGATCGCGGGCCAATCGACGGTCGCACCGACCTGCCCATGCGGGAAAGCTTCCTGTCAGCCCTCGACGCCGCGCTGGAACTCACGGAATCTCGCGGCAGGACAACTGCCTGTTTCGTGATCGAGATCGACGGGTTTCCCGATCTTGCCTCGCGTTGGGGCGGCGCGGCCAGCGACCAGATCCTGCGCCGGACGGCAGATCGCTTGCTGACCACCGTGCGCAGGGGCGACATCGTCGCCTCGATCGGTGAGGCGCGCTTCGCCGTGGCGCTGCACCCTGTCATGACCACCAAGCTCGATATCGTCATGGGCCTGGTTGACCGCGTTCAGAAGGCACTATCCGAGCCTATCGCCATTGCCGGGGCTGCTGCCCATCCCACGGTGTCGATCGGGTTTGCCACCCCGGCGCAAATCGACTTCGGCAGCGCTACGCACCTGCTCGATGCCGCGCTGACCGCACTGATCGAGGCACGCCACCACGGCCCGGGCGGCGTGCGCGGCTATTCCGAAGGCATCCGCAGCAGGGCAGAGCTGCGCCACGGGCTGGCCGAGGAAGTGGAAGAGGCCTTGGCAACCGGCGCGATACGCCCCTGGTTCCAACCGCAGATCAACGCGGAAACCGGGGCAATCACGGGGTTCGAGGCCCTGGCCCGCTGGCACCACCCCCGGGCCGGTCTGCTGACCCCACCCGACTTTCTGCCCGCCATCGCCGATGCCGGCTGCATGGGACGTCTCGGTGACGCCATGCTGACCCAGGCCCTGCGGGCAATCGAGGCCTGGGACCAAGCCGGGTGCCCGGTGCCCTCGGTCTCGGTCAATTTTTCAGCCGAGGAATTGCACGACCCAAGCCTGGCGGACCGGGTCAAATGGGAGGTCGACCGCTTCGACCTGCGCCCCTCCCGCCTGACGGTGGAAATCCTCGAAACCGTCGCCGCCCAATCCGAAGATGACGTGGTCCTGCGCAATATCGAACAGCTCGGCGCCCATGGGTTCAATCTGGACCTCGACGATTTTGGCACGGGCCAGTCCTCGATCGCCAATATCCGGCGTTTTCACGTCAATCGTATCAAGATCGACCGCAGTTTCGTGACCCGGCTCGACCAGGATTCGACGCAGCGGGCGGTGGTTGCGGGCATACTTGCTCTCGCCGAGCGGCTGAACGTGACCACCGTTGCCGAGGGCGTGGAAACCCCCGGAGAGCACAGCGTTCTGCAGCAACTGGGGTGCGATCACCTGCAGGGCTTCCTCTTTTCCCGGCCGATGCCCTTTGACGAAACGATTGCC
>NZ_CAXREX010000179.1:0-29744 GCF_964229645.1 Nioella sp.
CCGACACCTGCGCCGAGCGCAGCTGCACCGGCGGTCTGGCGGTCGAACTGGCGCTGATCACGGGCCAGCGCCTGGCAGTCGGCCAGATCGGTCGCGAAGCTGGCGCTCGGCGGGCCGTCGAGAACGGGCGTATAGTCGGCCCCCTGACCTGCGCAGGCGGCGGTCAGGATCAGGATGGGCAGAAGCATGGATGCGGATTTCATGGGAGAGGGTCCTTTCACAGGCGATGGAGGGCAGAGAGGAAGGGCAGGGGGGCCATCGGTGGGGCCATCGGGGCCTCAGGCAGGCCCATGTCGCGGCGCAACCGGGCAGGCAGGCCCGCCAGGGCGCGGCGGGGGCTCATCGCGCCCCGGCGGGCGAGGCGGCTGGTCAGGAAGATCTTCATCCGGGTATCCTTTGGGGATTATGCTGTCGATGCCGCCGATCTAGGCGCAGGCTGCGCCCTCTCCCATGACCGAGCGTTCCAAGCTGTTGGCAATCCGTGCCAGCGTGGGTAATCCTGCCACCCAAAGCGATTGGAATGACGTGATGGTTTCAGTGAAGGGCCCCACGGCTGCGGCCGGGATCGTGGGCGGGTTTCTGGATTACGCGGTGGACTGTGGCGGGACGCGCGGGGCGCTTCTGGCCGCTTCGGGCCTGTCCGAGGCCGACCTGGCCGACCAGGATGCGCGGGTGCCGCTTTCCGCCTACAAGGCGCTGATCGAGGCGGCGGCAGCCGCCACGGGCGACGGGGCGCTGCCCATCCGCTACAGCCTGGGCACGCGGCTGGAGGATGTTTCGATCGTCGGGCTGATCGTTCACAGTTCGGCCTCGATGGCCGACTCGATGCGGCAGCTCAACCGCTACTCGAAACTGATGGTGGAAATCGACGTGATGAACGGGGCCGAGCGCTACAGCGTCAGCCCCGAGGCGGGGCAGATCTGGATCATCGACAACCGGCCCGATCCCAACAGCTTCCCCGCCCTGACCGAAACCGCCTTTGCCCGTTTCATCGGCGAGTTTCGCCGGAGCTTCCCGCAGGCCGAGTTCGCGCTGGAAATGGAGGTGACCCATGCCGCCCCGCCGCATGCGGCCGCCTACGAGGAGCTTTACCGCGTGCCGGTGCGCTTCGGTGCCGCGCGCAACGCGCTGCGCATCGAGCCCCGCTGGCTGGAGGTCAAGTGGGAGGGCACCAGCCGCTATGTCTTCGGCATTTTCGCGGGCAAGGCCGATGCGCTGCTGGAAGAGCTGGCGCGCGACGGCTCGCTCAAGGCGCGGGTCGAGGCGCGCCTGATGGCGATCCTGCACGAGGGCGATATCTCGATGGAGCGGATGGCCGGCGAAATGGGCATGAGCCGCCAGACCTTCTATCGCCGCCTGAAAGAGGACGGCACGACTTTCGGCGCGATCCATGACGACCTGCGCCGCCGGATGGCGGTGGATTACCTCTCGGCGCGCAAGGTGTCGGTCAACCAGGCGGCCTACCTGGTGGGGTTTTCCGAGCCTTCGTCCTTCGTGCGTGCCTTCCGGCGCTGGACCGGCCAGACCCCAAGCGCGTTCCGCGCGGCCTGACGCCCCCCTTCGCGGCAAAAGAAAACGGCACCCGGATCAGGGTGCCGTTTCCATCTCTGCTCGCGCCTCGGTTTTCTCAGCGCCCCGAGGCTCAGGCGGCTGCTGCGCCTTCGTCGGCTTCGGCCCGGCGGGCCAGGATGTACTTGTAGATGGCGTTTGCCCCCATGGTGCAGCAAACGACGGTGGCGATACAGGCCAGGTAAAGGGTCATATGGACGGTCTCCTTGTTATGGTTACGTGGGCGTAAAAATCGCCGCGCTTTGTGGCAGGTTCGCGGCGCGTCTTGGGAATTACCGCACCCATTTTGAAGCGAGGTTGGGCAGTCGCGCTTGCAGCGGGCGCGGTTCTGGCGGATCGTGGGGCAGGGAATTTCGCGCGGGAGGCGTCCATGCTGAGGGTCTTCGAGGCCAATGCGAAAGGGCTGATGCCCGGCGACGCGCAGGCCCTGCGGGCCGGCGAAGGGGTGGCGTGGCTCGACCTGTTCGCCCCGGACGAGGCCGAGGCGGCGCTGGTGCGCGGGCTTGGCGTGGCGGTGCCCTCGCTGGCCGAAATGGAAGAGATCGAGATCTCGAACCGGCTCTATCGCGACGAGGGGGTGGAATACCTGACCGTCGTGCTGCCGGGGCAAAACGCCGAAGGGGTGCAGGTCGCCAGCCCTGTAACCTTCATCCTTGGCAATGGGCGGCTCATCACCGTGCGCCACCACGCGCCGCGCCCGTTCGAGACCTACCCGGTGCGCGCGGGCCAGAGCACGGCGGGCTGCGCCTCTGCCGAGCGGCTGCTACTGGGGCTGTGGGAAGACATCGTCTCGCGCCTGGCCGATCACCTGGAAATGGCGGGGCGCGAACTGGACGCGGCGGCGCGGCAGGTCTTCGGGGAAGCCCGTGCGACCGAGCCGGGGGCGTTGCAGGCAACTCTGCGGCAGGTGGGCCTGCAGGGCGAGGTCATCGGCCGTGTGCGGCTGGCGCTGGTGACGCTGGAGCGGGCGCTGAGCTTCTTCGAGGCGACCGAACGCGGCGCGCCGGTTGCGGGGCTGATCGCGGGGCTCATGCGCGACATCGGGGCGCTGTCGGAACATAGCGACCATCTGTCGGCGCGGATCGGCCTGACGGTGGATGCCACGCTCGGGATGATCACGCTGGCGCAGAACCAGACCGTGCGCATCTTCTCGGTGGTGGCGGTGCTGTTCTTGCCGCCGACGCTGGTTGCCTCGATCTACGGCATGAATTTCGCCGCGATGCCGGAACTGCACCAGCCCTGGGGCTATCCTGCGGCCCTTGCGGCGATGCTGGCCTCGGCCCTTGGCTGTTTCCTGGTCTTCAAGTGGAAGAAGTGGCTCTAGCCTTCCGGCCCCCGGTTCAGGCGCCCATCAGGCGGCGGAACCAGCGGATCGGCATCAGCGCCCCGAGGCGGAAGAAGGCGGCCATCTGCCAAGGGTAGGAGGTCGCGAAGCGGCGGCTTTTCATGGCGTTCAGCGTGCGTCGCGCGGCCTCTTCGGGGGTTATGATATAGGGCATGTCGAAGGCGTTCTTGTCGGTCAGCCGCGTCTTGATGAAGCCGGGATTGACCTGCTGCACCTTCACGCCGCTGCCCGAAAGATCCATGTAGAGATTCTCGGCCAGATGCATGAGCGCGGCCTTGCTGGCCCCGTAGCCGATGGCGCCGGGCAAACCGCGAAAGCCCGCAAGCGAGCCGATCAGAACGATATGGCCCTCGCCCTGCGCGGCCATGACCGGCACAACCGGGGCAAGCGCGCGCAGCGCCCCGGTGAAGTTCACCTCCGACACCTGGAGCGCCGCCGCCGCGTTCCAGTCCTGCGCCGCCATCGGCTCGGAGGCCCCGGCGCAGTAGATCACCCCGTCGATCGGGCCAAGCGCCAAACCGGCTGCCGCGACGGAGCCGTCGTCGGTCACGTCCATCGGCAGGGCGCGGGCCCCGGGCAGGCTGCTTGCGAGCTCCTTCAGCCGCGCGGCATTGCGCGCCGACAGGATCATCCGTGCCCCCTCCTCGGCCATGAGGCCCGCCAGGGCGCGGCCCAGGCCTTCGGAGGCCCCGATCAGCCAGTAGGTCTTGCCTGAAAACATGTCAGGCGGCCGGGCGCATGGTGGCGATCAGCTCGGCCACGCGCAGCCCGTATTTGCGCATTTCCGAGCGGTTCATGATCACGCCATTGTCCATCAGGTACATCCAGTCGGTCACGTCCAGAACATGCCCGCCCGCATCCTCGGGCAGCCGCAGGCGGTAATGCATGCGCACCGTCGCCCCCGACATGACCCCGCGCCCGGTGCCGATGATGTCATCGGCGGTGGCGGTGAAGGTGCCGTCATTGGCCACGTCGAGATACCATTTGCGGTCCTGCGTGCCGCCGCCCGCGTAGCGGAAATGCTCGGCCAGGGTGCCCGAGGCCCCGCTCCATTCGCCTTCCATGTCTGCGGTGAAGCGCGAGGTCACGGTGCCGAGCGGACCATAGATCACGCCCTCGCAATGGATGGGCCCGTTGAGGTGCCGCCGGATGTCGAAGTCGGGGCCGGTGTCGGCATAGGTGTCGGGGGACTGGCGGCGGAAGCTGAAGCGCGCGCGCAGGGCAAGCCAGCCGATCAGCAGGGCGGTGAGGCCAAGAAGAACCCAGGTCATGCGCGCGCCTCCCCCGCATGGGCCAGGGCAACCTGGGACACGCCGGTCTGCCCGGTCAGGAACGCCGCCGAGCAGGAGCCGAGATAGAAGCGCCAGCCGCGCAGGAACTCTTCGGGCAGGCCAAGACGCGCGATGCGCGTCGCCTCGTCCGCCATCCGGCCTTGCCATGCGGCGCAGGTGGCCGCGTAATGGGGACCGAAGGCGTAGTCATCGACCACCGAAAGCCCGGCCTTGGCCGCCTGTGCCCTGATCTGTCCGGGCGACAGTAGCATGCCGCCGGGGAAGATATGGGTGCGGATGAAATCCGAGCCCTGCCGGTAGATGTCGAAATAGCTGTCGGGCACGGTGATGACCTGCAGGACCGCGCGCCCGCCCACGGCCAGCCGGTCCTTGAGCGTGGCGAAATAGGCGGGCCAGTAGCGCTGGCCCACGGCCTCGATCATCTCGATCGACACGATATTGTCGTAGCGCCCGCCCGCATCGCGATAATCCTGAAGGCGGATCTCGGCGCGGCCATCGAGCCGTGCATCGGCGTAACCTTTCTGCGCGGCAGACAGGGTCAGCCCGGTCACCCGGTGGCCCCGGTCGGCTGCGGCTTCCGCGAAGCCGCCCCAGCCGCAGCCGATCTCGAGCACGCTGTCGCCGCCGAGCTGGTCGAGGATGCGGGCATTCTTGCGCGCCTGCGCCCGGTCGAGATCGGTGTCACCCTCGGCAAAGAGCGCCGAAGAATAGGTCATCCCCCGGTCGAGCCAGAGCGCGTAGAACTCGTTGCCAAGATCATAGTGCTTGCGGATGTTGCGCGCCGCGCCGCTGCGCGAATTGGCGCGCATCACCGTGTTGAGCAGGCGGTAGCCCAACCGCGCCCAGAAGCCGCCGTAGACATAGGCTTCCAGCCGCTCCATGTTCATCAGCGCCACCTGGCAGAGGTCCGAGATCGAGTCCGTGTCCCACAGGCCAGCGGCATAGGTTTCGCCAAGGCCGATATCGCCCCTGGCCGCGCAGGCGGTGACCACGGACCAGTCGTGGATGGTCATCTCGGCCTCGGGCTGGCCGTGACCGAAATCGTAGATTTCGCCTTCGGGCGTGCGCAGGCGCAGGCTGCCCCGGGTGATCATCCCGCAGCTGTCGAGGAAATCGCGTTTGATACGGGTGGTGAGAAACAACATCAGCTTACCTCGTCGAGCGGGGCTTCGGGGCGGGGGCGGTAGATGGCCCCTTTGAGTTTCAGGCGGGCCGCGTGCCAGTGGATCAGGATCCAGGTGCGCGCGGTGCCAAGCGGGCGGCGGATCGCGGCAGCCAGAAGGCCCGCGTTGGTCATCTCGTGGCGGCTGCCGGTCAGGGTGGCGACCACGCCTTCGGGGCCGTTTTCATGCAGGATGCGGATGGCGACCCGGTCGGGGGCGATGCGGAACTGGAATCGATAGCCGCCCGCGATGTCCTGGAAGGGCGAAACATGCATGACCTTGGTGGCCTCCAGCACGTCGCGCGGGCCGATCGGGGCAAGGTCGCGATGGGCGCTGAAATAACTGTGCCGGTCGCCAAACGTGTTGGTGACCTCCGAGATGACCGCCACGAGCGCCTCGCCCCGGAAGGCCAGCCAGAAGCTGACCGGGTTGAAGACGCGGCCAAGAAAGGCCGGTTGCGTCAAGAGCAGGATGCGCGCGTCGGCCAGGCCGTGGGCTGCGAAGACCTCGCGCGCCCAGGCCGCGCCGCGCCCTTGGCCGGGGGCGCCGCCATGGTGGCGGTCCTGCACCGAATACAGCCCCGCGCGGTTACGGGCAAACAGCGCGGGGCCCGCGCTGGCGTCGGGGTCGATCAGCACGAAATCCACGTCATGGGTGAAGGCGTGCCGGATCGACCCGCGCCGCGCGTGGGTTGTCTGGGATCTCAGGTGTTCGGGCCAGTGGGTCATGCCGCCAGCGCCTCGCGCGGGGCCAGCGCGCGGGCGATGCGCACAGCGCTGGCAAAGCCGTCCTCGTGGAAGCCGTGGCGCGTGTAGGCACCCGCAAACCAGGTATTGTTCTGCCCCTGCATGACGCGCAGCTGTTCCTGCGCCTTCAGCGCGCCGAGGTCGAAGACGGGATGGCGGAAAGTGACCTGGTCATAGGCCAGGTGCTCGGGGATCGGTTTCGAAGGGTTGAGCGTGATGAAGAGCGGGTCGTCCTCGGGGATATTCTGCAACCGGTTCATCCAGTAGCTGACGCCGATGTGGCCGGTCTCGACCCCGGTTTCGGCCTGGTAGACCCAGGAGGACCAGACCTTGCGGCGCATGGGCATCTGGGCCTCGTCGCGGTGCAGCCACACCTCGTTGTCCTGGAAGCGGATCGCCGAGAGCGCCTGCTGCTCGGCGGCCGTGGGCCGGTCGAGCAGCCGCAGCGCCTGGTCGGAATGGCAGGCGAAGATCACCTCGTCGAAAACCTCGGCCGACCCGTCGGTCACGATGGTGACCGCGCCGGGGGTGCGCCGCACGCTGCGCACCGGGGTCGCCACCCGCAGGGTGGCCCCGCTCACCTTCAGCGCCGCTTCCAGCCGGGTCACGTATTCGCGGCTGCCGCCATCGACGGTCCACCACTGGTGCTGGCCATAGGTCGACAGAAGCGCATGGTTGCGGAAGAACTGCACCAGCGCCTTGGCCGGGAAGGACAGGATCTGTTCGGGCGGGGTCGACCAGATCGCTCCCGACAGCGGGGTCAGGTAGTAGTCGCGGAACCAGCGGCCCAGGTTGAGATCGGCCATGAGCTCGCCGATCGTGGCGCTGTCATCCTCGGCCAGGTCCTCGGCGCGGGCATTGAAGCGGAAGATGTCGCGCACCATGCGCAGGAAGCCGGGCCGCGCGAGGTTCGAGCGTTGCGCCAGCAGCGCGTCGAGGCTGGCCAGCCCGTATTCGATGCGGCCCCCGTCAACGCTGGCCCCGAAGCTCATGTCGCTTTTTGCGACCGGCACGTCGAGATCCTGGAATAGCCGCGTCAGGTGCGGGTAGTTGGCGTAGTTGAAGACGATGAAGCCCGTATCGACCGGCTGATCGCCCCGCTTGCCCGCAACAACCGTGCGCGCGTGCCCACCCAGTCGCGGTTCGGCTTCATAGAGCGTGACAGCGTCGCGCCGCGACAGAAGCCAGGCGGCGGCCAGCCCCGAAATGCCGCCACCGATGATGGCAATGCGGCGCGAGGGGCGGAAGGGGGCGTCAAAGCTCATGTCTGTCTCCGGTAGGCTGGTATCGTGCTGGATACGCGCGCAAAAAAACTTCGGATCAAAAATGATCCAGAATTTGCGCGCCCCCGTATTCGCCGTATGTTGATCGCGACGGACATAGACGACGCACGCCCTGTCACGCGCCCCGCGGCGCGGGTCCGGGCTGCCCCAAGGGACAAGGACGCCGTGGCGCCCGAACGCGATTATTCAGAGCAGACGCAGTGGATGCTGGCCGTGCGCGATGCGCGCGACAAAGCCGCCTTTGCCAGGCTCTTCGACTTTTACGCGCCCCGGCTAAAGGGCTTCGCGATCCGGTCGGGCGCGGATCCCAGCCAGGCCGAGGAGATCGTGCAGGACGTCATGCTGACGCTGTGGCGCAAGGCGCATCTCTTCGATCCGGAACGGGCGCAGGTTTCGGGCTGGATCTACCAGGTCACCCGCAACCGCCAGATCGACATGATGCGCCGCACCGGGCGCGCCATGCCGGAGGAATTGAAGCACGAGGACGGGCATGAACCCGATCCCGGGCAGATCCTGGCCCTTGAACAGGAAGCAGGGAAACTAAAACAAGCGCTGGAACGGCTGAAGCCCGAACAGCGCGCGATGATCGAGAAAGCCTATCTGGGCGATCTCACCCATCAGGAAATTCGCGCCGAGACCGGGTTGCCGCTGGGCACCATCAAGTCCCGGATCCGCCTTGGGCTGGAACGGCTGCGACACGAACTCAAAGGGCTACGAGAGCCATGACCGATACGATCAACCACCATATCCCCGAGGCGATCCTTGCCGCCTATGCCGCAGGCACGCTGCCGCATGTCTTCGAGGTCGTCGTGGCCACCCATGTGTCCATGTGCGAGTCCTGCCGCGCGGGGCTCGACGCCCACGAGACCGCGGGCGGCGTGGTGCTGGAAGGCACCGGCGCGGCGGCGCTGTCGGACGATCTGCGCGCCGATGTACTGGCAATGCTGGACATGGAGTTGCCCGCAGACCCCGCAAAGTCCGTCCGCAAGGGGATCTATCCCGGCCCGGTGATGGAGGCGCTCAAGAACCGAGAACCGCGCTGGAAGAGCCTCGGCATGGGCGTGCGCCAGTCGATCCTGGAGGCAGGGCCCGAGGGCAGCCTCAGGCTGCTCTACATTCCGGCGGGCCGGGCCGTGCCCGACCACGGGCATAACGGGTTGGAAATGACTCTGGTGCTGCAGGGCAGCTTCTCGGATGAAACCGGCGCTTTCGGCGTGGGCGACCTTGAAGTGGCCGATGAGGATCTGGAACATACCCCCGTCGCGGGCGAGGGCGCGCCCTGCATCTGCCTCGCGGCCACCGACGCACCGCTGAAATTCCAGACCTTCATGCCGCGCCTGCTCCAGCCCTTGTTTCGCATCTGAGGATCGCGACTGGTCGGCCTTCGACTGAAGGTCGGACGGGGGCCACCCTGCGGGTGGCGATCCCTGTTGCCTATCTGTGCCGCCTTGGGATCGCGACCCGAAGGGTCGCCCGCCGATCTCAGCCCCGAAGCCGGATATCGGCGGTGCGCGCGTGGCCTTCCATGCCTTCCAGCCGGGAAATCCGCGCCGCTGCCTCGGCCACGGGCCGCGCGCCTTCTGCCGTGGCCCGCTGCCAGGTCACGGTCTTGAGGAACTTGTGCACGGACAGCCCGCCGGTGTAGCGCGCCGCGCCAGAGGTGGGCAGAACGTGGTTGGGGCCTGCGCATTTGTCGCCGAAGGCCACCGTGGTCTCGGCCCCGAGGAAGAGCGAGCCATAGACCCGCAGCCGGTTGAGCCACCAGTCTAGCCCCTCGGCCTGCACGTGCAGATGCTCGGGCGCGTAGAGATCGGCCAGGCGGGCCATGTCCTCGAAACTGTCGCACAGGATGATCTCGCCGTGGCGCGCCCAGGCCAGCCGGGCGTTCTCGGCATTGGGCTCTGGCAGGGTCTCGATCAGACGCGGCACCAGCGCCAGCACGCTTTGGGCCAGGGCCGCGTCATTGGTGGCCAGCCAGACCGGGGAGTTATGGCCGTGCTCGGCCTGTCCCACCAGGTCCCAGGCCACGGTTTCCGGCACGGCGCTGCGATCGGCCAGGATCATCGAATCCGTCGGGCCGGCCACCATGTCGATCCCGATCGGGCCGAAAAGCTGCCGCTTGGCCTCGGCCACGTACTGGTTGCCGGGACCCACCAGGATATCGGCCCCGGGCAGGCCGAAATGCCCATGCGCCATGGCCGCCACCGCCTGCACGCCGCCAAGCGCCAGGATCGCGTCGGCGCCGGCAAGATCCATGGTGTAGACGATGGCGTCGGGAATGCCCTGGCCGGGCTTGGCGGGCGAGGTGGCGGTGATATGCGGCACGCCCGCCACCTTGGCCGTGGTGATCGTCATCAGCGCCGAGGCGACATGGGCATAGCGCCCGCCCGGCACGTAGCAGCCAGCCGCCGAAACGGGGATGAGCCTCTGGCCCGCCACAAGCCCCGGTGCCAGCTCGATCTCGCAATCGCTGACCGAGCCGCGCTGTGCCTCGGCAAAGCGGCGGATATTGTCATGGGCATAGCGGATGTCGCGCTTGACCTCCTCGGGCACACGGGCGATGGCGCGGGCCCGGTCGGCGTCGGTCAGCAGGATCTCGCCCTCCCACTTGTCGAATTGCGCCGCCATGCGGCGCACCGCCGCTTCGCCCTCGGTCTCGATCACGCGCAGCATCAGCGTGACCTGGTCGGCCAGTTCTCGCGTATCCGCCGGGTTCGTGGGCTGGGCCTGCTTGATATGGGTGTGGGCCATGGCGAGTCTCTTGAAACTGGGGGCTTGGACGTCGCTCAGCCTTGCGGGATTTCGGTATTTTGTAAATGAAAATAGAGGGTTACACCTGTCATTTCGGATTCTTGAAAACCCCGATTTCACAGGGTGAAAAGCCGCCCCGGCGCGGCCTTGCCCGGCGCGATGTGACCATCGCGCCGGGGCGGGGCCGTGAACGGCCCCGCGTGAAGGCGCGTCGACGCGCCTTGCCCCGTCCCGGCCGCGACGAAAAAATTTCCCTTTCCCCCCAAGGATCGCGCCTTAAGCTGCGTCCAAGGAAAGACATGCGCATGAGTGACACCGATCAGGATCTGGCCCTGGCTGCCGCTGGCGGCGATGCGGACGCCTTCGAGGCGCTGCTTGAACGCCACTATGACCGGCTCTTCGCGCTGGCCTTCCGGCTGACCGGATCGCGCGCCGAGGCCGAGGACCTGACGCAGGACATCTGCGCCGCGCTGCCTTCCAAGCTTGCCAGCTACCGCGGCCAGGCGCGGGTCACGACCTGGCTCTACCGTGTGGCGGTGAACGCCGCGACCGACCGGCGCCGCCGCGCCGCCGCCCATGCCCGTGCCGCCGAAGGATGGGGAGACTGGGAGGTGAACCGCCGCAAGGCCGCCGCCGAGGACAGCGCGCAGGTCGCCTGGCTCCATCGCGCCATGGCGCAGCTGTCGGACAACCTGCGCGACACGCTGGCGCTGGTGCTCGACGACCTGACCCATGCCGAGGTGGCCGATATCCTTGGCGTTTCCGAGGGCACGGTCAGCTGGCGCATCTCCGAGGCCAAGAAGGCGCTCGCCCGTATTCGCACAGAGGAGGAGTCGCCATGACCCCCCGCCCCGAAGATCATGAACTCGACGCTCTGAAATCGGCCCTGGAGGCCGCGACCCCCGCCGCCGATCCCGCCCGGCGCGCGGAAAATATCGCGCTGGCCAGAAAAAATTTCGACGCGGCCCAAGGATCGCGCCCCGAGCCCCGTCAAAGCTCTGATCGTCCCTCTCAGGGGGGCTTTTTCAAAGGAGCTTTCGACATGCTGATTTCCCGACCCCTTCTTGGCGGATTGACCGCCACCACCGCCCTCGTCGCCGTGGGCGTCCTGGTGCTGAGCCCGCAGGGCCAGCAGCTGCTGCGCCCGCCGGTGGCCCCCATCCCCACCATCACCGAGGCCGAGCAGGAACCTGCACTCGACCGGGACAGCGCGACCGAGAGTCGCCAGCAGACCGGGGCAGAGGCCCCCGCCGATATCGTCGTCGAGAGGGGCCCCGGCACCCTGCGCGAGATCGAAGAGGCCGATGAGATGGCCCCGATCATCCTGGCCGAACCCATGGTGCAACCGCTGCCGTCGCCCGCGCCCACCGACGGGTTTGCCGGGCTGCGGGCGGAAGGCGGGGCCATGGTGGCCAGCCCGCAGGGCTACCGCAACACCGCCCCGGCGGGCGGGATGCTTGCCGCGCCCGACATCGTGGCCCCGCCCGAGCCCGACCGCGAGGAATATGCCAACGCCGACGACAACCCGCTGCGGATCACCGCCGAGGACCCGGTCTCGACCTTCTCGATCGACGTGGACACGGCCTCCTGGTCGCTGGTGCGCTCCTCGCTCAACCGGGGCCAGATGCCCGACCCCGAAGCGGTGCGCATCGAAGAGATGATCAACTATTTCCCCTATGAATACGCCGCGCCGGGCGAGGACGACCTCAGCCCCTTCCGCCCCACGGTGAGCGTTTTCGAGACGCCCTGGAACCCCGACACGCAACTGGTGCGCATCGCCCTCCAGGGCGAGCTGCCCGCGATCGAGGATCGCCCGCCGCTCAACCTGGTGTTCCTGATCGACACCTCCGGCTCGATGAACGATCCGCAGAAGCTGCCACTCCTCATCCAGTCTTTCCGGCTGATGCTCGACCGTCTGACGCCCGAGGACGAGGTCGCCATCGTCACCTATGCCGGCAGCGCGGGCGTTGCACTCGATCCCACGCCCGCCAGCGACCGGGAGGCCATCGAGGCGGCGCTCACCAGCCTGCAGGCGGGTGGTTCGACCAATGGCGTGGGCGGTTTGCAGGCGGCCTATGGGCTTGCGCGCCAGATGTCCGAGGAGGGCGAGGTCAGCCGCGTCCTCCTGGCCACCGACGGCGATTTCAACATCGGCATTTCCGATCCCGAGGCGCTGACCGATTTCATCGCCGACCAGCGCGACAGCGGCACCTATCTCTCGGTGCTGGGCTTCGGGCGCGGCAACCTGCAGGACGATACGATGCAGGCGCTGGCCCAGAACGGCAATGGCACCGCGGCCTATATCGACACGCTGAGCGAGGCCCGCCGCGTGCTGGTCGACCAGCTGGCCGGCGCGCTTTTCCCCATCGCCGACGACGTCAAGATCCAGGTGGAATTCAATCCCGCCGTGATCGCCGAATACCGGCTCATCGGCTACGAGACCCGGGCGCTGGCGCGCGAGGATTTCAACAATGACGACGTGGATGCGGGCGAGCTTGGCGCGGGCCATTCCGTGACCGCGCTTTACGAGGTCACGCCCGTGGACAGCCCCGCGCGGCTCACCGATCCGCTGCGCTATGGCGGTTCCGAGCCGGTGATCGCGGACGATCACGAGGGCGAGCTTGGCTTCCTGCGCCTGCGCTGGAAGGCCCCGGGCGAGGAGGAAAGCCAGCTGATCGAGTTCCCGATCGAGGCCGCCGAAAGCGCCGATCCCGAGGCGCAGTTCGCCGCCGCCATCGCGGGCTTCGGCCAGCTTCTGCGCGGCTCGGGCTTCCTGGGTGACTGGAGCTACGCGGATGCCATCGCGCTCGCCAATGCCAATCGCGGCAGCGACGCGTTCGGCTACCGTTTCGAGGCGGTGCAGCTGATGCGCCTGGCCGAAAGCCTCGACGCCGACTGAGCCATCCGCGCTTGGCGCGGAGCGATCGAGCAGCCTGTCCCTTGCGCCTCCGCGCCGGACCCTCGGGGGATGTCCCGCCCCCGGGGGTCGTTTCTGTCTGCCGGATCAATTTTCCGCCGCGGAAAATTGCCCGCGATCCGCAGGATCGCGCCCGGGTCGACGCGCCGAAGGCGCGGCGAGCCCTCAGGCAAGGCGCTCCGCCCCGCGCCACACCCCGGCCAGCGCCCCGGTCTCGTCAAGCTCCACCAGGTCAGCCCGCGCGCCGTTGCACAGCCGTCCGATATCGCCGCGCCCCAGCAGCTCGGCGGGCCGCGAGGTGGCCATCGCCAGCGCCTCGGCCTCCTCCGCCGCGCCGCTATCCACCAGCACCCGCACCGCGCGGGCCAGCGTCAGGTCGGCGCCCGCCAGCGTGCCGTCGGCCAGCGTGAGCCGCCCCTCCCGGCGCATGACCTCGCGCCCGTCGAGCAGGAAGCCTCTGTCCCCGGTTCCCGCCACCGCCATCGCGTCGCTGACCAGCACGATCCGCCCCGGTCCGCGCTTGGCGCGCAGCGCAAGGCGCAGGTTGGCGGGGGCCACGTGGTGCCCGTCGGCGATGAGCCCGGCCCACAGCCGCCCGTCCTCCAGCGCCGCGCCCACGGTGCCCGGCGCGCGCGCGCCAAGCTGGCTCATGGCGTTGAACAGATGGGTCACCATCCGCGCCCCGGCCCCGGCGGCCTCCTGGCAGTCCTCGAAGCGCGCCTCGGGATGGCCGAGCGAGACCAGCACCCCCGCCGCGCTCAGCGCGGCAATGGCCTCTGGCCCCACGATCTCGGGGGCGAGCGTCACCTTCAGCAGCGGCAAGCGGCCCGCCGCGTCGATCAGCGTCGCGCGGTCGCTGTGCTCCATCGGGCGGATCAGCGCCCCGTCATGCGCGCCCTTGCGTGCGGGCGCCAGGTGCGGCCCCTCCAGGTGCAGCCCGGCAAGTCCCGGCACGCCCGCCTCGGCCGCCGCGATGCTGGCCGCGATCGCGGCGGCCTGCAGCTCGGGGCGCGCGGTGATCAGCGTGGGCAAGATCGTCGTGGCCCCCAGGCGCGCATGGGCGCGGGCGATGCGGGCGAGCCCCTCGACCGTGGGGGCGTCATTGAGCAGGACCCCGCCGCCGCCATTGACCTGCAGATCGACGAAACCGGGGGCCAGCGTGCCCTCGACAAAGCGGTGCTCGGCCCCGTCGGGAATGTCGCGCTCGGGGACCAGCGCGGTGATGGTCTCGCCCTCGGTCAGCAGCGCCGCTCCGGTCCGGAACGCGGTTCCGTCAAAGAGCCGCCTGGCGCGCCAGGCGATCACGCGCCCCGCTCCTGTGCCAGCCGCTCGGCCAGGCGCAGCGCCCCGTCAAGCGCGCTGCCCTCGGGCGGTCTGAGCGGCGCGCCGAAATGGGGCGCGAGCCGTGGCCCGATGCCGCCGGCCAGGCAGACGGGATCCGCCCCGTCCCAGCCCAGGTCGGCCAACGCACTTTTCACCGTTGTCACGGCCGCCTCCAGGATCACCCGCGCGACCGGGTCCTCAGGGGCGTCGAAGACAGCCGGCGCAAGGGCGGCCAGCCGTTCGGCCCCCGCCGTGGCGTGACTGCGCAACAGGCCGAGCGCCCCGCCATGCGCATCGAGGAACTCCGCGACAAGGGGCGAGTCGGGCCCGCGCCCGTCGGCGGCCCGGAAGGCCGCGCGGAGCAGCCGCGCACCGATCCACGCGCCCGATCCCTCGTCGCTGAACCGATGGCCCCAGCCCCCGATCACCGTCATGCCCTCGCCCGTGACCCGCGCGAAGAATGACCCCGTGCCCAACATGGCGACGACCCCGTCCGAGGCGCCCAGGGCCCCGGTCACGCCCGCGCGGCGGTCATCCTCGATGACGGCGCCGGGCAGGCGCAGACGTTGGGCCAGCGCCACGCCCTGGGCATGGGTCATCACGCCCGCCACGCCCATGTAGGCGGGCAGGGCGGACAGGTCGCGGCGGCGGATACCCGCTTTCGAGGCGATATGGATCAGGGCCTCGTCGATCGCGGCAGCCCCGGCTTCGGGATCGGTAAAGACATTGGCCGGCCCGCCGGTGGCCTCCAGCCGGATACCCTGCCAGACCAGCGCCACGCGGCAGCCGCTGCCGCCGCCGTCGACGGCCAGAAGATCGGGACGATTGATCTTGTTCATCATGGTCTCACTTTTCCCGAGCACGGGCCAAAAGACCAGATGGTTTGATGGCAGGGGCTAGAGCCTGTCGCGCAGGCTGAACCAGACCATGGCCAGCACCAGGAGCGGCCAGCGCATGGCCGGTCCGCCCGGGAAGCGCGGCGAGGGGACGCTGGCCATCACGTCGAAGCGCTCGGCCTGGCCGGCGATGGTTTCGGCGGCGATCTGGCCCGCCAGCGTCGCCATCGCGACCCCGTGGCCGGAATAGCCCGACAGGCTCAGCACGTTGCCCGCGACCCGCTCGAAATGCGGCATCCGGTTCATGGTGATCCCCAGGGTGCCGCCCCAGGCATGGGTGATCGGCACGTCCGCCAGCTGCGGGAAGATCTCGGCCAGCGGGCGGCGCACCTTGGCGGCGATGTCGCGCGGGAACCGGTAGCCATAGCTTTCGGTGCCCCCGAAGAGCAGCCGGTGATCGTCCGAGAAGCGGAAGTAATTGACCACGAACTTGCTGTCGGCCACCGCGTGATTGCCGCGGATGATCTCTTCCTGCCGCTCGGGGCCCAGAGGTTCGGTGGCCACCACGTAGTTGTTGATGGGCATGACCCGCGAGGCGACCTCGGGCGAGAGATGGCCCAGATAGCCGTTGCAGCCCAGAACGACATGGCTTGCGCTGACCCGGGCGGTCTCGGTGTGAAGGCGCACGGACGTTCCCGGCTCCATCCGGGTCACCCGCGACGTTTCGTGGATGCGCACGCTCGCGCCCGTGGCCAGCCGCGCCAGCCCCAGCGCCAGTTGCAGCGGATCGATATGACCTGCGCCCATGTCGATCGTGCCGCCGTGATAGGCGGGCGAGCCCACCAGCGCGCGCAGCTCGTCGCGGTCGAGCGCCCGGATCTGGTCATAGCCGTATTCGGTCTGAAGCTTCTCGGCATAGGCGGCGTAATCGGGCACGTAGCGCGCCCGGTGCGCGGCATGGATCACGCCGGGATGAAAGCGCGCCTGCACCTCGTCGCGCGCGGCCAGCTCGCGCACCAGCTCGACCGACTGGTTGGCGATGGACCACAGGGCGCGGGCGGTTTCCAGCCCCAGCATCCTTTCCAGTTCGTCCTGCTCCAGCCGCTGGCCCTGGCCCACCTGGCCGCCATTGCGCCCCGAGGCACCAAAGCCCACGCGGCTGGCTTCCAGCAAGACCACGTCGTAGCCCCGTTGCGCCAGGTGCCAGGCTGCCGACAGCCCGGTGAACCCGCCGCCCACCACGGCAACGTCGCAGGCGATCTCGCCCTCCGCCCGGGCAAAGCGGGGCAGGGGGGACGCGGCATGGGCGTAGTAGGACGGGGGATATTCCCCCGGCCTGTCATTGACGCTGAGAAGGTCCATGTGGCTCAGGCCGGCACCAGCAGCCCGCGATCGCTTGCGATGGCATAGGTTTCATCCAGCGCCTTGGTGGCCCGCGCGATCAGCGTGTCGATCTCCTCGGGCGTGATCACCAGCGGCGGCGAGATGATCATCCGGTCGCCCACGTGGCGCATCACCAGGTTATTGGCAAAGCAGCGTTCGCGCGCGATCAGACCCACGGTGCCCGCGGGCGCGGCGAAGGCGGCGCGGCTGGCCTTGTCGGGCGTCATGGCGAGCGAGCCCATCATGCCGACGATCTTGGCCTCGCCGATCAGCGGATGGTCCACCATCGCCTCCCACTTGGCCTTGAGATAGGGCGCCGCCACGTCGCGGACATGGCCGATGATGTTTTCCTCTTCGAGGATGCGCAGGTTTTCCAGCGCCACGGCCGCCGCCACCGGGTGGCCCGAATAGGTGTAGCCGTGGTTGAACTCGCCCGAGCTGATCACCTCGGCCACCTCGTCGCAGACGATCGAGGCCCCGATCGGCGCGTAGCCCGAGCTCAGGCCCTTGGCCACGGTCATGATGTGGGGCCGGATGTTCAGCGTCTCGCTGCCGAACCAGTTGCCGGTGCGCCCGAAGCCGCAGATCACCTCGTCGGCAATCAGCAGGATCTCGTACTTGTCGCAGATGCGCTGGATTTCCGGCCAGTAGCTGTCGGGGGCCACGATCACGCCGCCCGCGCCCTGCACGGGCTCGGCGATGAAGGCCGCCACGCGGTCCTCGCCCAGTTCCAGGATCGCCTCTTCCAGCTCGCGCGCACGCGCCAGGCCGAATTCCTCGGGGCTCATCTCGCCGCCCTCGGCCCACCAGTTGGGCTGGTTGATGTGGTGGATGTCGGGGATCGGGATGCCGCCCTGTTCATGCATCGCCGACATGCCGCCCAGCGAGGCCGACCCCACGGTGGAGCCGTGATAGGCGTTCTTGCGGCTGATGATCACCTTCTTCGAGGGCTTGCCCTTGAACTGCCAGTAGGTGCGCACAATGCGGTTATTGGTGTCATTGGCCTCGGACCCGCCACCGGCATAAAAGACGTGGTTGAGATCCCCCGGCGCCAGCTCGGCCAGCTTCTTCGACAGCGCGATCACCGGCACATGGGTGGTCTTGAAGAAGGTGTTGTAATAGGGCAGCTCGCGCATCTGGCGCGCGGCCACCTCGGCCAGCTCGTCCCGGCCATAGCCGATGTTGACGCACCACAGCCCCGCCATGGCATCGAGAATCTCGTTGCCCTCGGAATCGGTCAGCGTCACCCCGCGCGCGCGGGTGATGACGCGGGCGCCTTCTTGCCCCAGCGCGGTGTTGGCCGAGAACGGGTGCAGGTGATGCGCCGCATCCAGCGCCTGCAATTCCGCCGTCGGCATGTGGTTGGTGATCATGTTCATCTCAGGTGTTCTCCCGTTACGCCGTCATACGTTCAGCAGCAGGTGCTGACGTTCCCACGGCGAAATCTCGCGTTGGTATTCTTCGTTCTCGGCGCGCTTGATGTCGCCGTAGAGCTGGCAGAACTCTTCGCCCAGGATGGCGCGGATTTCCCCGGCCTCCTCGAAGATGTCCAGCGCCTCGCCCAGGCTGGCCGGCAGCGATTCCTCGCTTTCCCAGACCTCCACCTCGACGGCGGGGCGCGGCTCGTCCTTGTTGACCATCCCCAGGTAGCCCGCCGCCAGCGACGAGGCGATGGCCAGGTAGGGGTTGCAGTCCATGCCGATCACCCGGTTTTCCACCCGCCGAGCCTCGGGCTTCGAGGTCGGGATGCGGATGCCCGTGGTGCGGTTGTCGCTGGCCCATTCCAGGTTCGAGGGCGCGCTCTGCCCCTCGACCGTGATCCGGCGGTAGGAATTGACGTAGGGCGCCAGCAGCGGCACCAGCTGCATCAGGTATTTCTGCGATCCGCCGATGAAATGGCGGAACGCGTCCGAGGCGCTGCCATCCTTGTTGGAAAAGATGTTCTTGCCGGTCTTGGCGTCGACCACGCTTTGATGCAGGTGCATCGCGCTGCCCGGCTCGTCGCGGATGGGCTTGGCCATGAAGGTGGCGAAAATGCCGTTCTTCAGTGCCGCCTCGCGAATCGAGCGTTTGAAATAGAACACCTCGTCGGCCAGGCGCAGCGGGTCGCCATGCAGCAGGTTGATCTCGATCTGGCCCGCGCCGCCTTCCTGGATCACCGTGTCGATGCGGAAGCCGTGATCCTCGGCATAGTCGTAGATCGTGTCGATGACGGGGCCGTATTCGTCGACCGCGGCCATGGAATAGACCTGCCGGCTGGCGCCCTTGCGCCCCGTGCGCCCGAGCGGCGGCTCGATTTCCTCGTTGGGGTCGGTGTTGGGCTTGGTCAGGTAGAATTCCATCTCGGGGGCCACCACCGGACGCCAGCCCTTCTCGGCGTAAAGCGCCAGCACCTTGCGCAGCACGTTGCGCGGCGCGATGGACAGCGGCTGGCCCTCGCGGGTGGACAGGTCGCAGATGATCTGCAGCGTGGGGTCATCGGCCCAGGGCACGGCGGTTGCCGTGGCCATGTCGGGGGTCAGCACGACATCGTATTCGAGCCACTGGTTCTCGATGTTCAGGTCGACATATTCGCCCGAGATCGTCTGGTAGAAGAGCGAGATGGGCAGGAAGAAGGTTTCCTCGGGCCGGAACTTGTAGGTGGGCATTGCCTTGCCGCGGGAGGTGCCGGCGAGGTCCGGAATGATGCATTCCACCTCCTCCAGCCGGCGGCCGTCCAGGTAATCCTGGAACGCCTCTGGCAGATTGGCGATCCAATCCGCGTCGGACTTCGCTTTGCGGGGGGGTCTCATGTTGTACTGCCGCGATGGTGATTGGTCAAAAAGGCCCGGCGCGACACCGCATGCCGGGGCATGGATATCGGTCAGTCGCCTGCACTCAGAATATGATCAAAAAAGCGAAGCTGTCAATCGGGGCCGTGCGACCAAAGGTCGGGCCTCTTTGCAGGGTGGGCGGCCGAAGGGGTCGGGCCGGGGGCGCAGGGGCACCCTGCGGGTGCCGACCGCCGGGCGCGAATGGGCGGTTTTCGCCGCGCGGTCTGCCCGGGGGGTGCCCAGGGGGTGTACGGGGGGTGCACGCCGGGCACCGGGGTTTTTCGGGCCCCGACGCCGCCCGCCGGGCGGCTCAGGCGTTCAGTGCCTGGGTCATCAACTGAAGGCCCTGCTCGATATCCTCGCGGATGGCGACAGCGGTCGCCTCGGGGTCGCGCTGGCGCAGCGCCTCCAGCGCTTCGGAATGCTTGTCGGGCAGGTTCGAGGTGCCGTAGCGCCCGCTCACGACCCGGTGCGAGGGCCCGAACTGAAGCCAGAGCGAGGTCGCGATCTTGCGCAGGATCGGGGTCTGGGCAATGTCGTAGAGCGCGAAGTGGAAGCGGAAGTTGCCCTCGAGGTAGGCTTCCACATCCCCACGATCTATGGCGTCGTCGATGCGGGCATCCAGCATGTCGAGATGGGCCACCTCTTCGTCGGTGATCTTGCCAGCGGCGATCTCGGCCATCTTGGGCTCGATGGCGAAGCGGGCGAAGTAGATTTCATCGACCCGCTGCGCGCTGATCTCGGGCACGCAGACCCGGCGATTGCCCAACGCCTCCAGCGCCCCTTCGGCGGTCAGCCTGCGGATCGCCTCGCGCACCGGCGTCACGCCCGCGCCCACGGCATCCTTGAGCCCCAGGATCGTCACGCCCTGTCCCGGCCGCACCTCGCCGAAGAGAATCATGTTGCGGATCTTTTTGTAGATCGCCTCATGTTCAGGCAATTTAGGATCACTTGCGGTCACGTCACAGGCCTTCCATAGTCGGTTTCCGGGTCAATTGGTCCATTCGGATACAGGATACGGGTGATTCCCACAAAATTCTTGCGCCGAATCGAGATTTTGATCAAATAAAAAAGAAATCACTCAGTCCAACGGGAGAACTGCGGATGACTAACAGGGTTGTAATGCTGGCGGCGGCGGGGTCCATGATCGCGCTTTCCGCTGCGGCAGAAGAAGTGCGCGTCTACAACTGGTCCGACTATATCGACGAAGAACTGCTGACCCAGTTCGAGGCCGAGACCGGCTATGACCTGATCTATGACGTGTTCGATTCCAACGAACTGCTCGAAACCCGGATGCTGGCCGGTGGGTCGGGATACGACGTGGTGGTCCCCTCGGGCACCTTCCTGCAGCGCCAGATCGCGGCCGGTGCCTTCCAGGCGCTCGACTACGACATGCTGCCCAACGCGGGCAACCTGTGGGACGTGATCCAGGCACGCACCGCCCAGTATGACCCCGGCAACGTCTACGCCATCAACTACATGTGGGGCACCACCGGCATCGGTGTGAACGTGGGCCGCGTGCAGGAAATCCTCGGCGAAGACGCCCCGATCGACTCGCTGGCGCTGATCTTCGAGCCCGAGAACATGGAACGCCTGGCCGAATGCGGCGTGCATTTCCTCGACGCCCCGACCGAGATGATCCCGGCGGCGCTGAACTACCTGGGCCAGGATCCTGACAGCCACGATCCCGACGTGATCGCGCTGGCCGAACCGCTGCTGACCGCAGTGCGTCCCTACGTCCAGAACTTCCACAGCTCGGAATACATCAACGCGCTGGCCAATGGCGACATCTGCGTGGCCTTCGGCTGGTCGGGTGACATCCTTCAGGCGCGTGACCGCGCGGCCGAGGCCGATAACGGCATCGAGATCGCCTACAACGCGCCGGTGGAAGGTGCCCTGATGTGGTTCGACATGATGGCCATCCCGGCCGATGCGCCGAACCCGGCAGGTGCCCATGCGTTCCTGAACTTCATCATGGATGCGGAAAACATGGCTGCCGCGTCGAACTACGTCTACTACGCCAACGGCAACCTGGCATCGCAGGAATTCCTGGTCGAGGACGTGATCGGCGACACCGCCATCTACCCCGACGCGGCGACGCTGGAAAACCTTTACACCACCACGCCCTACGACCCGCGCGTGCAGCGTGTCGTGACCCGCATGTGGACCCGGATCAAGTCCGGCACCTGAGCCGACGATCCACCTGACCTGCAGACGCCCGGGGGCTTTCCCCCGGGCGTCCTGCGACACGACCGGGCCAAGGAGCCAGCATGAAAGCCCCCCAGAAACCTGCCGAGTTCGCCCCCTGGCTGAACCCCGACGAAGAACCGCTGATCCGGTTCGACGGCGTGACCAAGCGCTTCGGCGACTTCACCGCGATCGACGACATCGACCTCAGGATTTACCGCAAGGAATTCTTTGCCCTTCTCGGCCCATCGGGCTGTGGCAAGACCACCCTGATGCGGATGCTGGCCGGGTTCGAGACCCCCACGCAGGGCAAGATCACCATCGGCGGACAGGACATGGCGGGTATCCCGCCGAACCGGCGCGAAGTGAACATGATGTTCCAGTCCTACGCGCTGTTTCCGCATCTGACGGTGTGGGACAACATTGCCTTCGGGCTCAAGCGCTCGAAGATGTCGAAGGAAGAGATCCCCGAGAGGGTCAAGGAAATGCTGCGCCTGACGCGGCTGGAGAAATTCGCCAAGCGCAAGCCGCACCAGATTTCCGGTGGCCAGAGGCAGCGCGTGGCGCTGGCGCGGGCATTGGCCAAGGCGCCCAAGCTGCTGCTGCTTGACGAACCGCTCGGCGCGCTCGATGCGAAGCTGCGTCAGCAGACCCAGTTCGAGCTGATGGACATCCTGGAAAAGACCGGCACCACCTTCGTGAGCGTGACCCACGACCAGGAAGAGGCGATGACCGTGGCCAGCCGCGTGGCGGTGATGGACAACGGCAAGGTGATCCAGGTCGACACGCCCGCGCGCATCTACGAGACCCCCAATTCCGTCTACGTGGCCGATTTCATCGGCGAGGTGAACCTGCTGGAAGGCAGTGCGACGCTCAAGGAAGACGGGCTGGCAAGCCTGTCCTGGGCCGAGGGCAAGCCCGAGCTGATCGGCACCGCCGGCGAGGGGCTGGCCAATGGCGCCCGCGCCACCTTCGCCATCCGCCCCGAGAAAGTGGCAATCAGCGCCGAGCGCCCCGAGGACGTCAACAACGTCGTCCAGGGCCGCATCCATGACATTGCCTACCTGGGCAATATCTCGACCTATCACGTGGTCCTGGATGACGGCACGATCATCAAGGCGCAGACCGCCAACAACCGCCGCCTGTCGCGGCGCAACTTCACCTGGGAAGACGAGGTCTGGCTGTCGTGGACCGACACGGCCGGCCTGGTCCTGGCGAGCTAGGGGGCGATCATGAACATCGCCCGCCGCACGCTGATCGGGGTTCCCTATCTCTGGCTTCTGCTGCTGTTCCTGGTGCCCTTCGGGATCATCTTCAAGATCTCGCTGTCGGACGTGACCCTGGCCATTCCGCCCTACACGCCGACGCTGGACCTGTCCGAAGGCTGGTCGGGCTTCCGCCAGTTCCTGAGCGAGCTGGACTGGGAAAACTACGTCTTCCTGACCGAGGACGACCTTTACTGGAAAGCCTACCTGTCGTCGCTCAAGATCGCGCTGATCTCGACCTTGCTGACGCTCTGCGTGGGTTACCCGATCGCCTATGGCATGGCGCGGTCCGCGCCGGAATGGCGGCCGATGCTGATGATGCTGGTGATCCTGCCCTTCTGGACCAGCTTCCTCATCCGCGTTTATGCCTGGATCGGCATCCTCTCGACCGAGGGCTATCTCAACCAGTTCCTGCTGTGGACGGGCATCATCTCGGACCCGTTGCAGATCATGAACACGCATACGGCTGTCTATATCGGCATCGTCTACACCTACCTGCCCTTCATGATCCTGCCCATCTACGCCACGCTGGAGCGGATGGATGAAAGCCTGCTGGAAGCAGCCGAGGACCTGGGCTGTTCGCGCTTCTCGGCCTTCTGGCTGATCACCTTTCCGCTGTCGCGCTCGGGCATCATCGCGGGCAGCTTCCTGGTGTTCATCCCCGCGCTTGGTGAATTCGTGATCCCCTCGCTTCTGGGCGGATCGGGCACGCTGATGATCGGCAAGGTGCTGTGGGAAGAGTTCTTCTCGAACCGCGACTGGCCGGTGGCCAGCGCCGTGGCAATCATCCTGCTGTTGATCCTGGTGATCCCGATCATCCTGTTCCAGAAGAACCAGCAGCGCCAGCAGGAGGCCGAGGCATGAGACGGTTTTCCTGGTTCAACGCAACCGCGCTGACGCTTGGCTTTGCCTTCCTCTACATCCCGATGATCATCCTGGTGGTCTACAGTTTCAACTCGTCGCGGCTGGTGACGGTCTGGGCGGGCTTCTCGACCCATTGGTATGGCGAACTGTTCCGCGACCAGGCGTTCCTCGATGCGGCCTGGGTGACGCTTCGGGTGGCCTTCGTCTCCTCGACCCTGGCGACGGTGCTGGGGACCATGGCGGCCTATGTGCTGGTGCGCGGCGGGCGGTTCTTCGGGCGGACGCTGTTTTCGGGCATGATCTATGCGCCGCTGGTGATGCCCGAGGTGATCACCGGCCTTTCGCTGCTGCTGCTGTTCATCTCGATCGGGCTCGACCGGGGGATCTTCACGATCATCCTGGCGCATACGACCTTCTCGATGTGTTACGTGTCGGTCGTGGTGTCCTCGCGCCTGGTCAGCTTCGACCGCTCGCTTGAGGAAGCGGCGCTTGATCTCGGCTGCACGCCGTGGGACGCGTTCAAGTCGGTCACCCTTCCGCTGATTGCGCCCGCGGTGATCGCGGGCTGGCTTCTGGCCTTTACCCTGTCGCTCGATGACCTGGTGATTGCCTCCTTCACCGCAGGCCCCTCGGCCACGACGCTGCCGATCAAGATCTTCTCGTCGGTCCGCCTTGGCGTCAGCCCCGAGATCAACGCGCTGTCGACCATCCTCATCGCCCTGGTGACGATCGGGGTCGTGTCGGCGTCGCTGGTCAGCAAACGCCGCATCGTCCAGCAGCAGCGCGACGAACAGATGGCAGAACAGACGGCATAAGCAGACAAGACCATGAGACAGGAATACGAAGCCTATTGCGCCGCCCACGGGCGGCCCGAGCGGATCGAGCTGATGCTGTGTGACATCAACGCGATCCTGCGCGGCAAGTGGTTGCCCGGCGATGCCGTGGGCAAGCTGGAGGCGGGCGCGGTCAAGCTGCCCTATTCCACCTATGCCCCCGCGATCATGGGCAACGAGGTCGAAGCCACCGGGCTCGGCATCGTCGTGGGCGATCCCGACGGGGTGCTGGTGCCCGTGCCCGGCACGCTGAGACCGGTGCCCTGGATGCCCGGCAACGTGGCCCAGTTGCAGGTCGAGATGCTGACGCCCGACGGCCATCCCAGCCCGATTTCGCCCCGCGAAGTGCTGAAGGCCATGCTCGAACGGTTCGCAGAGCGCGGCTGGCGTCCGGTCGTCGCGACCGAGCTGGAATTCTACATCCTGCGTCCGCGCGAAAAGGGGGACGATCCCCCCCGTCCGCCCGCGCGCACGCCCATTGCCCAGAACTACGACCTGGAGGTCGTGGCCCGGCAGGAGGCGATCCTGACCGAGATCCTTGCCGCCTGCGAGGCGCAGGGGCTGGAGACCGACACGCTGATCGCGGAATACGGTCCCGGCCAGTTCGAGGTGAATTTCCACCACACCGACGACGTGCTGCGCGCGGCCGAAACCGCGATCTTCTTCCGCCGCCTGGTGCGCGGGGTCGTGGCCCGGCACGGCATGGAAGCCACCTTCATGGCCAAGCCCTATGCCGATGCGCCGGGCAACGGGATGCATGTGCACTGCTCGGTTCTGGACCAGGACGGCAACAACATCTTTACCCCCGGCCCGTCCGAGGGCAGCCCCTCCATGGTGCTGAAACAGGCGGTGGCCGGTGTGCTCGACACCATGGCCGATCTCCAGGTGATCTTCGCGCCGCACATGAATTCCTACCGTCGCTTCCAGCGGATGAGCTTCGCCCCCTCCGGTCCCGATTGGGGGCTCGACAACCGGTCCGCCGGGGTGCGCCTGCCGGAAACGGAAGGCAAGGGCGCGCGGCTGGAACACCGGATCGCGGGGGCGGACGTGAACCCCTACCTGGTGCTGACCGCCATCCTTGGCGGCATCCTGCACGGGTTCGACACCGATCCCGAGCTGCCGCCATCGCTGGATGAACCGGGCGCGCAACATGCCGACCCGCTCGGCCACGACTGGTTCGACGCGGTGGAACGTTTCGCCGACTCCGATCACGCCGCCGAGGTCTTTGGTGAAGAGTATCGTGGCGTCCTGGTGGCGGTGAAGAACGACGAGGTGCAGACGCTGACCAGCCTGATCACGCCGGTCGAATACCGCTACTACCTCAGCCGCCTGTGACCTGATGCGCCGCCTCTACGAGCCCATGGCCTATGGCCGCGCGCCGATCGCGGAAAGCTTCTGGCCGACCACGGTGGCGCAGATCCCCGAACACGGGCCGGTCGCGGGCGAGGTCGAGGCCGATGTCGCCGTGATCGGAGCGGGCTTTACCGGGCTCAACGCGGCGCTGGCGCTGGCCGGGGCCGGGTGCGACGTGGTGGTGCTGGAGGCCGAGCAGCCCGGGTGGGGCGCTTCCGGTCGCAATGGCGGCTTTTGCTGCCTGGGCGGGGCCAAGGCGGGTCCCTCCGAGCTGTTGACCCGGTTCGGAGAGGAGGACACCCGCGCCTATTACCGGGCCGAGCGCGCGGCGATTGATCATGTGGCGGCGCTGCTGGATACCCATGGCATCGAGGCCGACACCCATTCCGTTGGCGAAACCCTTCTGGCTTTCCGGCCGAAGGACATGCGCGTGCTGGAGCAGCTTTCCGATGAGATGCGCCGTTTCCAGCAGGTCGAATGCGAACTCCTGCCGCGCGAGGCGCTGGCCGGGCGAGGGCTGGCCAGCCCCGAGTTTCACGGCGCGCTCACGACCCCGATCGGCTTCGCACTCAACCCGATGAAATACGCGCTTGGCCTGGCTTGTGCCGTTCAGAAGGCAGGCGGGCGGATCTTCGGGCAATCCCCGGTCACCCGCATCGCGTCGCAGGCGGGGCGGCACCTGCTGACGACGCCTGCGGGCCAGGTGCGGGCAAAGCGGCTGGTCGTGGCCACGAACGGCTACAGTTCCGATGATCTGCCGGGCTGGATGGCGGGGCGCTACCTGCCGGTGCAGTCCAACGTGCTGGTCACCCGGCCCCTGACGGAGGAGGAACTGTCTGCGCAGGGCTGGACCAGCCTTCAGATGTGCTATGACACCCGCCATCTTCTGCATTACTTCCGGCTGATGCCCGACAAGCGCATGCTTTTCGGCCTTCGCGGCGCGATGAAGACGACACCGCGCGCCCATGCGCAGACCCGGGCCATCGCGCGCGCCGATTTCGAGCGGATCTTCCCCGAATGGCGGCACGTGGAGACCCCGCATTTCTGGTCGGGCCTGCTGGCGCTGGCGCGCGATCTCGTGCCTTATGCGGGGCCGATCGAGGGGATGGACAATGCCTGGGTCGCCATGTGCTACCACGGCAATGGCGTCGCCATGGGCAGCTATGCCGGGCGGCTTCTGGCCGCGCAGATCCTGGGCGACGGGCCAGACACGCCCAACCCCTTGCGTTCCGCGCCAAGACGGTTTGAACTGGGCCGCTGGCGGCGCGCCGTGCTGCCTTTCGCCTACAGCTATTACGGCCTTCAGGACCGGGGATAAGAGATGAGCAAGAGACCCGTCATCGGCATTCTGGAAACCGGCCGCCCGCCGGAAGAGCTGGCGCCCGAGCATGGCAATTACCCCTCGATGGTCCAGGATTGGCTGGACCTGCCCGAGGCGGAATACAAGAGCTTCGCCGCGCTCGATGGCCAGTTGCCCGACAGCCCGCGCGCAGCGGACCTCTGGGTCATCACCGGCTCGCGGTTCGGGGTCTATGACGGGGACCCGTGGATCGCCGCGCTGGAAGGGTTCGTGCGCGACTGCCGCGATGCGGGCGTGCCGATGGTGGGCATCTGCTTTGGCCACCAGGTGATCGCGCAGGCGCTTGGCGGCAAGGTGGGCAAATCCGACAAGGGATGGGGCCTGGGCGTGCATGATTACGCGGTGCATGACTGGCCCGCGGCGCTCGGCGCAGCCCCGGAGAAGATCTCGATCCAGGCCTATCACCAGGACCAGATCTTCACTCCGCCCGAGGGCGCCGAGACCATCGCCAGCAGCGATTTCTGCGACTACGCGGCGCTGTGGTATCCGGGTTTCGCTCTGACCGTGCAGGGCCATCCGGAGTTCGGCAAACCCTATACCAAGGCGCTTCTGGAAAGCCGCCGGGGCACGGTTCTGAAACCGGACGAGGTCGACGTGGCGCAGGGCTCCATGGGCAAGGACGTGACGCGGGGTGATCTCGCGCGCATCGTGCGCGAGCACCTGCTCTGATCTGACCGGTCGCAGACCGGGGGCGGCGATGTGCATCGCCGTAAGACCTGGCCTCACCGGGTTTTCAAAATCCTTTCAAGGATTTTTCCGCGCCACCCGCCGGGTGGCGCCCCCGCCCACTTCCCCGGCCAGCCAGTCACGCAGGGCCACCAGCGGCGGGTAGTCGGCCCCGGCTTCGGGCCAGACGAGGTAGTAGGACCCGAACCGCCCCGCCTCCGATTGCGGCAGCGCCACCAGCGCGCCAGAGGCGAGCTCCGCCCCGATCAGGAAGCGCGGGACCAGCGCGGCCCCGAGCCCCTGCTTGGCGGCTTCGATCATCGTGGCGAACTGGTCGAACTGCACTGCCACCCGGTCCTCGGTCCCCAGCCCATGCGCCATGAACCAGCGCCGCCACGCGCCCTTGCGGCTTTCGATCTGAAGCCGGGGCAGCGCGGCCACGTCGGCGGGCAGGGCGACCCTGCGGGTCGTAAGCAGCGACGGCGAGGCCACCGCGACATTCTCCTCCTCCATGAGCTTGAGAAACCCCGCACCGGGCCAGTCACGCTGGCCGAAATGGATCGCGGCGTGGAACTCCTCCCGCGCGAAGTCGAAGGGATGGGTGCGGGTGGCGAGGTTCACGGTCACGCCGGGATGGGCCGCCATGAAGCCCGGCAGGCGCGGGGCCAGCCAATAGGTGCCGAAGGCGGGCAGGATGGCGAGGTTCAGCAGGCCCCCATGCGGGTTCGAGGCCAGAGAGAGGGTCGCGCTGGCGATGGTGGCAAGCGCGCCGCGCAGCTCCTTCGCATAGGCGGCCCCTGCCGGGGTCAGGGTCAGGCGCTGGCGGTCGCGGGTAAAGAGCCGTTGCCCCAGCCGGTCCTCCAGCTTCTGCACCTGCCGGCTGACCGCGCCCTGCGTGAGGTCAAGCTCGGCCGCGGCCTGGGTGACGGATCCAAGACGCGCCACGGCCTCGAAGGCTGAAAGCCAGGGCAGGGGGGGAAGGAAGCGGCGGGGTAAAGTCATTCCGTTTTGTAATGATATTCTGACGGAATGTCGATAGAACGGGCGCTACACGGATGCTAAACCATGCACGGACGTCAAGAAAGCCCTCACGATGACCGAATTCCGCCGTTCCCGTCGCGCTGGCCAGCTGGCCCTGTCCGAGATCGTTCGCATTTCCGAGGCCGCGCGGGCCCTGCGCGCCGAAGGCCGCGATGTGCTGACCTTCGGCACCGGCGAGCCCGACTTTCCCACGCCACGCCACGTGATCGACGCCGCGCACCAGGCGGCCCTCAACGGAGAAACCACCTATCCGCCGACCCAGGGCACGCCCGCGCTGCGCAAGGCCATCGCCGAGTCCGCGGGCTTTACCGCCGATCCGGCCGAGGTCATGGTCTCGACCGGGGCCAAGCAGGTCATCGCGAACGCGTTTCTCGCCACGCTCGACCCGGGCGACGAGGTGATCCTGCCCGCGCCCTACTGGACCAGCTATGCCGATATTCTCACGATCTGCGAGGCAGAGCTTGTGGCGCCGAAATGCGGGGCGGAAACCGGCTTTCGCCTGACGGCAGATACGCTTGCCGCCGCGATCACGCCGAAAACCCGCTGGCTTTTGCTCAACAATCCCGGCAACCCCTCGGGCGCGCTCTATTCCAAGGCCGAGCTTGAGGCGCTGGCCGAGGTGCTGCGCGCCCATCCGCATGTCTGGGTCATGGCCGACGAGATCTACGAACATATCGCCTTCGACCCCTTCACCTCCTTCCGCAACGCGGCCCCCGACCTTGCAGCGCGCACGCTGGTGGTCAATGGCGCCTCC
>NZ_CAXREX010000180.1:0-9702 GCF_964229645.1 Nioella sp.
CGAGAAGCGGTGTTAACGCTTTGTTCTCATATCCGCGCCCCAAAATCAAGAACTAAATGCGAAAATTAGAGAACAAAACCGGCCCAATGATTAATGATAGTTAAGCGGTTCTTAACTTTCGTTAGCCAACCGAGATCAGGCCGATGGCCTTGTCCTGCTCCATCAGCCCCAGCAGAACACGCGCCGACTGGCCGCGCGGGCTGCTCAGGTCGTGGTCGCGTTCCAGAAGCGCGCGGGCATCCTTCTGCGCGATGTCCATCAGCGCCGTCTGCCCCTCCAGGTCCGCCACGCGGAACCGTGGCAGGCCCGATTGGGCAGTCCCGATAAGATCGCCCGCGCCACGGATAGCGAGATCTTCCTCGGCAATGCGGAATCCGTCCTCGGTGTCGCGCAGGACCTGCAACCGCCGCGCGGCGGTTTCGCCCAGGGGCGCACGGTAAAGCAGAAGGCAGGTCGATGCCCCCTCGCCCCGGCCCACCCGGCCGCGCAACTGATGGAGCTGCGCTAGCCCGAAATTCTCCGCCTGCTCGATCACCATGATGGTCGCATTGGGCACGTTCACCCCGACTTCGATCACCGTTGTCGCAACCAGCACCCGGCTGCGCCCGGCGACGAAATCGGCCATGGCGGCATCCTTTTCGGCGGGCGGCAACTGCCCGTGGACCAGCCCCACCATGCCCTCGCCAAGCGCGGCGCGCAGGTGCTTGAACCGCTCTTCGGCCGCCGTCATCTCGACTGCTTCGCTTTCGCCCACCAGCGGGCAGACCCAGTAGGCCTGCTGCCCCTCGGCCACCGCCTGGCGCAGGTGATCGACCACCTCGTCCATGCGCGCAGTGCTGACCAGCGCGGTGCGGATCGGCTTGCGCCCCGGCGGCTTCTCATCCAGCACCGAGATATCCATGTCGCCATAGGTGGCCAGGCTCAGCGTGCGCGGAATGGGCGTCGCGGTCATCACCAGGATGTCGGCCGCCGCCCCCTTCTGGCCCAGCTTCACCCTCTGGCGCACGCCGAAGCGATGCTGTTCGTCGACGATGGCAAGCCGCAGGTCGGCGAATTCCACATCATCCTGGAAGACGGCATGAGTGCCGACCAGAATGCCGATCTCGCCCGATTTCAGCGCCTCCAGCTTGGCGCGCCGCTCGGCCCCCTTGTCGCGCCCCGTCAGGATGTCGAGCCGCACGCCTGCCGCCTCTGCCAACGGCTTCAGCCCCTCCAGGTGCTGCGCGGCCAGGATCGAGGTCGGCGCCATCATCACCCCCTGACCGCCTGCTTCGACCGCAACCAGCAGCGCCATCAGCGCCACCAGCGTCTTGCCCGCGCCCACGTCGCCCTGCAAAAGCCGGTTCATGCGCAGCGGGCCGGCCATGTCGCCCGCGATCTCGGCCATCGCGCGCTCCTGCGCGCCCGTGGGCGAATAGGGAAGCGATTTCAGAACCTTGGCGCGCAGATCCCCCGAACCCTCGGTCACCCGGCCCTTGGCGCGCTTGACCTTGAGCCGCGCCAGGCCAAGCGTCAGCTGATGGGCCAGAAGCTCATCATAGGCCAGGCGTTCGCGCGCAGGGTGGCTGCGCGCCAGGGTCTCGGGCCCCTCGGGCCGGTGCACCTGTTCCAGCGCCTCGGGCCAGGCGGGCCACTTGCGTTGCCTGAGCAATTCCAGGTCGATCCACTCCCCCAGGTAAGGCGCGCGTGGCAGGGCCGAGGCGACGGCCTTGGCAATGCCCTTCTGCGTGACACCCGCGGTCAGCGGATAGACGGGCTCATAGGCCGGGATATCGGTGGCCTCGGCGGGCGGCAGGATGTGATCGGGATGGACCATCTGCGCCATACCGTCGAAAAGCTCGACCTTGCCTGACACAACCCTGCGGCTGCCCGTGGGCAGGATGCGCGCAAGGTAGTCGCCACGCGCGTGGAAGAAGACCAGCTCGAAGCTGGTGGCCGCATCGGTGACCTGAACCCGGTAAGGCCGCCCGCGCGAGGCCGGTTTGCGATGCGGCCCCACCTCGACCTCGACGGTGACGATGCCGGGCAGCTCTGCTTCCCGGATCGAGGCGCGGCGGGTGCGGTCGACGCCCCCAACGGGCAAGGTCAGCAAGAGGTCCTTCGGGGTTTCGACCGCGAGCCCCTTGTAATGCTTCGCCGTCTTCGGGCCGATTCCGTCCAGCCCCTCCAGCTCTGCGAAGAGCGGGAAGAGGATTTCGGGACGGCCGCGCGCCTCAGCCATCGCCGATCAACGCGAGCCACGCGTCCTCGTCGATGGTCTCCACGCCCAGGTCGGCGGCCTTCTTGGCCTTGGACCCGGCCCCCGGCCCCGCGACCAGGATATCGGTCTTGGCTGAAACCGAGCCCGATACCTTGGCCCCAAGCGCCTCGGCCCGCGCCTTGGCCTCGGCCCGGGTCATCTTTTCCAGCGTGCCGGTAAAGACCACGATCTTGCCCGCAACAGGGCTGCCGGCGGTATCGGGGGCGGCCTCGGGCTCGATATCCAGATGCGCCACCAGCCTGTCGATCGAGGCGCGTTCGCGCGGCTGGCCAAAGGCGGTCACAAGTTCCAGTGCGACGGTCGCGCCGATACCGTCGATGCCGGTGATCTCGTCCCAGGCAGCGCGCGCCTCGGGCGTCACATCCTGCCAGGCGGCATCGCGCGCGGCGCTGATCTGCGCCCGGCGCCCCGTGGCCGCGGCAGCAGCCCGTTCTTCGGTGACGGCCTCGTCGGCCTTGCGCGCGGCCTGCGCGGCAGGCCCCGCCCGGTCGATCGTATCGGCCAGGGCCTGCCAACTGCCAAAATGGCGGGCGAGGTCCGCTGCGGCCACCTCGCCCACGTGGCGAATGCCGAGCGAAAAGAGCAAGCGCCGGAGCGCGATACGCCGCTTTTCCGCGATCGCGGCAAAGAGGTTGGACGCCGATTTCTCGCCCCAGCCTTCGCGGTTCTTCAGCTGCTGCAAGCCGCTGCCATAGCGATCGGACAGGGTGAAGATGTCGGCCGGTTCCGCGATCCAGCCATCCTTGTGGAACTGCTCGACCTGCTTGGCCCCCAGCCCCTCGATGTCGAAAGCGGCGCGGCTGACGAAATGCTTGAGCTTCTCGACCGCCTGCGCAGGGCAGATCAGCCCCCCCGAACAGCGGCGCACGGCATCGCCTTCTTCGCGCAAAGCCTCCGATCCGCATTCCGGGCAGGTGGTGGGGAAGGCAAAGGGGCGCGACCCGTCGGGTCGCTTGCCCAGGTCCACATCGGCCACTTTCGGAATCACGTCGCCCGCACGATAGACCTGCACCCAATCGCCCACGCGGATATCCTTGCCGTCGCGGATCGGCTTGCCGTTGGAATCGCGACCGGCGATGTAATCCTCGTTGTGCAGAGTCGCGTTCGACACAACCACGCCGCCCACCGTGACCGGCGCCAGCCGCGCCACGGGGCTGAGCGCACCGGTGCGCCCGACCTGGATGTCGATCGCTTCGAGCCGTGTCCAGGCCAGCTCGGCCGGGAACTTGTGGGCGATCGCCCATCTCGGCGTCGTCGCCCGCATGCCAAGCCGCGCTTGCAGCGCCAGGTCGTCGAGCTTGTAGACCACCCCGTCGATGTCATAGCCAAGCGAGGCGCGGTCCTGCTCGATGCGGCGGTAATGGGTCAGCATGTCCTCGGTGCTGTCGCAGCGCCGCGTCAGCGGATTGGTCTGGAAGCCAAGCGCCGCAAGCCGCTCGATGGCCCCCATCTGGGTCTCTGCCAACGGCTCTGACAGGTCTCCCCAGGCATAGGCGAAGAAGCGCAGGGGCCGGTCGCGGGTGATGCCGGCATCAAGCTGGCGCAAAGAGCCAGCCGCGGCATTGCGCGGGTTGGCAAAGCTCTTGCCGCCGCGCTCTGCCTGGCGCGTGTTCAACGCCTCGAAATCGGCATGGGACATATAGACCTCGCCGCGCACTTCGAGAATGTCCGGCGCGCCCGTCAGCGTCTGCGGGATGTCGGTGATGGTGCGGGCGTTTGCGGTCACGTTTTCGCCGGTCTCGCCATCGCCCCGCGTCGCGGCCTGCACCAGGTGGCCGTGTTCGTAGCGCAGCGACAGAGAGAGCCCGTCGATCTTGGGTTCGGCCGTGAAGGCGAGCGGGGCCTCTGCCCCGAGCCCCAGGAAATTCCGGATGAAGCGCGTGAATTCGGCCACGTCGCCCTCTTCGAAGGCGTTGCCGAGCGAGAGCATCCGCACCGCGTGCCGGATCTTGGAAAACCCCTCTGCCGGGGCGGCGCCGACCAGGTCGGAGGGGCTGTCGACACGCTTGAGATGGGGAAACCGGGCCTCCAGGGCCGTGTTCTCGCGCTTCAGAGCATCGTAATCGGCATCGGAAATTTCCGGCGCGTCCTGACCGTGATAGGCTTCGTTCGCAGCCGCGACGGCGCGGGCCAGCTCTGCCAGCCGAAGCCTCGCCTCCTCCTCGGTCATCGACTCGGCCCGTTCCTCGGGTGATGCCGGTTGCGCTGCCATTTCCATCCCTCGAAAAATTCACGGCCTCCCGAATTGATAGGAGGCCGCGACGAGGAGGTCCAGATGGGACGGCGTGTCAGGCGCTGGCGGCAAAGCCCTGCGGCTGCGCCTGTTCGACCGGATCGCGCAGCACATAGCCACGGCCCCAGATCGTTTCGATATGGTTGTCGCCGCCCGTTGCTTCGCTGAGTGTCGTGCGCCGCTTGCCGATGAACACGGCGATGATCTTGAGCTCGGGCTCATCCATGCCGCCATAGAGATGGTTGAGGAACATCTCCTTGGTCAGCGTCGTGCCCTTGCGCAGGCTCAGAAGCTCCAGCATCTGGTATTCCTTGCCCGTCAGATGCACCGAGCGCCCATCCACGTCCACCGTCTTGGCGTCGAGATTGACGTTGATTCGACCGGTCCGGATGATGGATTGGGAATGCCCCTTGGACCGGCGGATGATCGCGTGAATACGCGCGATCAGCTCATCGCGGTGGAAGGGCTTGGTCATGTAGTCATCGGCCCCGAAGCCGAAACCCTTGATCTTGCTTTCGGTATCATCGGACCCCGACAGGATCAGGATGGGCGTGTCGACGCGGGCAAGGCGCAACTGGCGCAGAACCTCGTGCCCGTTCATGTCCGGCAGGTTGAGATCGAGAAGGATCAGGTCGTAATCGTAGAGCTTGGCGAGATCGACGCCCTCTTCCCCCAGGTCCGTTGAGTAGACGTTGAGATTTGCATGGCTCAACATCATCTCGATGCTTTTGGACGTCGTAGGGTCATCTTCCACAAGCAGCACACGCATCACGCACTCTCCGATTCTCACAAACTGGTTACAACACTGAGGGCATTTTGTTAATTTCAAGTTATCTTTTTAGATAGTCTTTCAAAAATGCAGGATTTTCAATACCGGAATTGCCCTAGACCCGGAACTGCTGAACGGCTGTGGCCTTCAGCGCCTTTTCCCCGTGCATAGAAACAGCTCGAATCCAGCTGTCCAATTCCTCGTCCGTCAAATGATAAATACGGCAGGCTTCCTCTTTATCAAGCAGCCCGAATGTCACGGCCCGCGCGACCGTGGCTTTGCGGCTGGCAACCCAACGCCGTGTTGCGGGACTGGGCAGGTCGGAGCGCGTCAGTTGGCTGCCGTCGGGCAGGGTCACGGAATGCGGGCCCTTGACGCGTCGGATATACATGGCGCTCCTCTCGGCTGTCGGATCGGGGCCAGAGTGACGCAAAGAGTTTAACAGGCGGTAACCGGTCCCTTGAGGATGGGGGGCTTTTTCCTATATTGCGCCCGAAACCCCCGGAGTTCCCCATGCCCCTCGACCCCCATCCCGTGAATTCGCTCGGCTTTGCCAAGCCGCCCTCGCAGACCCGTGTCGTCGTGGCGATGTCGGGCGGGGTGGACAGTTCGGTCGTTGCCGCAATGCTTGCAGAACAGGGCTATGACGTGGTCGGCGTGACCTTGCAGCTCTACGATCACGGGGCGGCCCTGGCCAAGAAAGGCGCCTGCTGCGCGGGCCGTGACATCCATGATGCGCGCCGGGTGGCCGAGGAAATGGGCTTCCCCCATTACGTGCTGGACTACGAAAACATCTTCAAGGACGCGGTGATCGACGAGTTCGCCGAAAGCTACCTTGCGGGTGCCACGCCGGTGCCCTGCATCCGCTGCAACGAACGGGTGAAGTTCAAGGACCTGCTGGAAACCGCCCGCGATCTCGACGCCGATTGCATGGCCACCGGCCATTACATCCAGCGCATGGATGGGGCCAATGGCGCCGAATTGCATTGCGCGGCGGATGCCTCGCGCGATCAGAGTTATTTCCTGTTTTCCACCACGCAGGATCAGCTCGATTTCCTGCGTTTTCCGCTCGGTCATTTGCCTTCGAAAAATGAAACGCGGAAATTGGCGGCGAAATACGGATTGCCCGTGGCTGATAAACCCGACAGCCAGGACATCTGCTTCGTGCCCGATGGCAACTATGCCTCGGTGATCGAGAAACTGCGTCCGGGCGCCGCCGATCCGGGCGAAATCGTCGATATGGACGGCACTGTTCTGGGCAGCCACAAGGGCGTGATCCACTACACGATCGGCCAGCGCCGCGGGCTCGGTATCGGGGGGCTGGACACGCCGCTCTACGTGGTGCGGCTCGATCCCGACACGCGGCAGGTGGTGGTCGGCCCGAAAGAGGCACTGTCCAAGCGCGTGGTTCCCGTGCGCGAGATCAACTGGCTGGGTGACGAGCCCTTCACCTCGCGCCCGGAATGGCACCTGTCGGTCAAGATCCGCTCCACCCGCCCCCCGCGCGAGGCGGTGATCCGCCCGATCTCGGAGACCGAGGCCGAGGTGGAACTGGTCGTGCCCGAGGAGGGTGTCAGCCCCGGCCAGGCCTGCGTGTTCTACGATCCCGAGGGCAGCCGCATCTTTGGCGGCGGCTGGATCTGGCGGGGCAACTGACCCGCTCAGACCCCGCCCCCCATCAGGTAGCTGCGAAACAGGATCAGGTGATGCGTCGCCAGTTGCTCGATCTCGAACAGATCGAGCTGGAAGCCCGTGTCCTCCACCCGGCCATCAGCCGCCATGCGGTAGCCGCCGGGCCCGAAGACCCGCACTTGCCCGGGCCGCTCACGCGGATCGGGGCCAAGCGTGACCGCATCAAAGAGGGTCAGCAGCGTCTCGCGGGCCGGGCCCGGGGCCAGTGGCGCCACCCGACGCCCGTCATCCCAGGTGATCGAGCAGGCCAGCCGCGCCACCGCCGCATCCGGCCAGGCCACGGCATCGTCGGACAGGATCACCGCCTGCTGCCATAACTGGAATGCCCCCGGCTCGGTGCTGGAAAGCTGCGCCATAGCCTCTTGCGTCAGCCGCCCGTAGCGCGCGCAGAGCACCACGCCACCGGGCGCGCGCACATCGTCCATCGGCTCGCCGAAGCGCGCTTCTATGGCCCACCAGTATGGGTCCCCTTCGGCCGGGGCGGGGGTTGTCGCCGGACCGGGGATCAGGCGGGGCAAGGCCTCGGACAGCCGGTCCAGGAAGGCGGGCCGCGACAGGTAGGGCGCGCCAGAAAGCTCTGTCAGGGTCGCAAGCCCGGGCGCGGGCGGGTCTGCCCGCCCTGCCCCAGCCAGGGCAAGGGCCATCATCCCCGCCATGAAGAACCGCACCATCATGGCCCCACCCTGCGCCGAGCATGGCCGAGGGGCAATGCGCGTTGTCGTGAAGGATGATGTAAAAAGTTTTCACATTGCCCCTTGAACCAGACTTCAGGACCCCCATCTTGGGTCATGTAAAGAGGATTTACATTCAACCCCGAGACGGAGGACACCATGACCGCAACCGCCACCCCGACCGATGTCGCCGAAACCGCCAAAGGCTGGTTTTCGCGTGCCGAGGACTGGCTCGATGACAAGGGCAAAGGCGCCTGGATCGCCGCTATGGTCCTTGGCTTCGTCTTCTTCTGGCCCATCGGTCTGGCCCTTCTCTTCTACATGATCTGGAGCAAAAACATGTTCAAATCCGGCTGCCGCACCCGGTCCCGCCACGCGCATCGTTCCTTCCGCAGCTCTGGCAACAGCGCCTTCGACGCCTACAAGGCCGACACGCTGCGCCGGCTGGAAGACGAGCAGGACGCCTTCGAAAGCTTCCTCAACCGTCTGCGCGAAGCCAAGGACAAGGCCGAGTTCGACCAGTTCATGGCCGACCGCGCCCGCAAGGCCCGCGAAGAGGCCGTCGATGCCGAAACCGTAGAGGCCTGACGTCCCCCCATAGGCGCTCTACCCCGAAGGCCGCGCCTGTCCCCGCGCGGCCTTCCCCTTTCCTTTCCAGCCAAGATCAGCGAAGAAACAGATCATGACCTCCGCCCTGCCCGACCCGCATAGCCAGGCCATCTTTTATGACGGCATCCCCCTCAAGCGCCTCGTGGCCTGGGTGGTGGACGTCATGGTCATCCTGCTGGTCATGGTGATCCTGGGCGTGGTGACGCTCACCATCGCCTGGTGGCTCTGGCCGCTCTTCTGGATCGCCACCAGTTTTCTCTACCGCTCGATCACCATCGCGGGGGCCTCGGCCACGCTCGGGATGCGGGTGATGAATATCGAGCTGCGCAATGCCAATGGCCAGCGGCTGAACGGTGGCGAGGCAATGGTGCACACGGGCGCCTACCTCGTATCGGCCAGTTTCTTCCTGCCCCAGGTGCTGTCGGTCGGGCTGATCGCGCTGACCGAGCGCCACCAGAGCCTGCCCGATCACCTGCTGGGAACGGCGGCGATCAACCGCCCACGCTGAGCGCGCACAGGCGGGTGCCCCGGCGAAATGGGTTGCCCGTCTGCGAAAGCTGGGGCAGGCTTTCGTCTGACTGGACAGGAAAAACAGCCAACCTTCGCCGCCGATATGCGCCACAGCCTACCACTTGCGCCGCAATTCTATGTGACGGCCCCGCAGACTTGCCCATATCTAGAGGGCAAGCGCGAGCGGAAGCTGTTTACTGCCCTGCAAGGCGAGCATGCCGAAAAGCTGAACGATTCGCTGTCCAAGCAGGGATTTCGCCGGTCGCAGAACGTGCTTTACCGTCCGTCCTGCTCCGATTGCGCGGCCTGCCTGTCAGCCCGGATCAGGGTTGCCGACTTCGCACCCTCCAAAAGCCAGCGCCGCGCCTTGCGCGCCAATGAGGGCCTCGTGCGTGAGGCGCGCAGCCCCTGGGCAACCGAGGAGCAATACGCTCTCTTCCGCAGCTATCTCGACAGCCGCCACGCCGATGGCGGCATGGCTGACATGGACGTGTTCGAATTTGCCGCGATGATCGAGGAAACGCCCGTGCGCAGCCGGGTGATCGAATATCGCGACAGCGCGGCGGATAACGAGCTGATGGCCGTCTGCCTGACCGATGTACTCGATGACGGGCTCAGCATGGTCTATTCCTTCTTCCGCCCCGACCTGCCCAAGCGCTCGCTCGGCAGTTACGTGATCCTCGATCATATCGAGATCGCGCGCGAGGCGGGGCTGCCCTATGTCTACCTCGGCTACTGGGTGCCCGGCAGTGCCAAGATGGGCTACAAGGCCAAGTTCTCGGCGCTGGAGGTATTCCTGGGCGGCAAGTGGCAGGTGCTGAAGAACCCCGCCGTCTACGAAAGCGAGGCGCACCCGCTGTCGATCGACCCGATCGCGGAACAGGTGGCGCGGCTGACGCTTCCCGACACGCGCCCGGTTTCGGGCTGAGCATCTCGGCCCCATGGGCCGACCTGCCCC
>NZ_CAXREX010000181.1:0-2633 GCF_964229645.1 Nioella sp.
CCCGTCTTCATCCGCCGCCAGCCGGATGCGCTGACGCGATTCCGAGCGGCGGTTGACCAGTTCGAAGACCTGCCGGCGTTCCTGGACCACGCAGACCGGGCGCCCCAGCGTCTTGGCCGCCAAGGCCGCAGCCACGGCTTCGGGCGATACCCCCAGTTTCGAGCCGAAGCCACCCCCGACATAGGGCGACAGCACCCGGACCCGGGACGGGTCGATCCCCAGGCAATCCGCCAGCTCCTTGCGGTTATGCTTGAGCATCTGCAGCGAGGTCCGAACCGTGACGCCATCGCCGTCCCACCACGCGACGGCCGCGTGCGGTTCCATCGCGGCAGCGGCCAGCGAGGGTGTGGTATAGGTCACGTCCAGCGCATGCGCGGCGCCGCGCATCGCCGCTTCAAGATCGCCGTGGCTGTCGGGTTCGCCCTCGGTCTCCTGGTGGTCCGGGTCGACAGCGGGCGCGGGGCCATCCACCGCAACCTCGGCCGCGCGCGCCGCATCGCGCGCCACCTCGAAGCTTTCGGCCACGATCAGCGCGACGGACTGGCCCGCGAAATCGGCCTCGTCCATTCCCTGCGCGGGCGCCTTGCCGGCCCCACCCTGCGCGGTGCGCCGGATCATTGCCGGATCGCGCAGCACCGACAGAACCCCCTGCATCGCCGCCAGCCGTTCCTCGTTGCACAGGCTCACCCTGCCCCATCGCGGCGCCCGGACGAGAGTACCGAAAGCGCATCCCTCGGGCAGATCCTCGGCCGCATAGGGCGCCTGTCCCGTCACCTTGAGCGGGCCTTCGGGGCGGGCAATCTCGGTGCCGACAAGTCCCTGCTTCATATCGGGAATGCGGTCGGGGCTATTGCCGTCCACTTTCAGCGGGATGGTCATTGTGTCGCCTCCTCAAGCACGGCCCGCAGCACGCGGCGCGCCAGGGGCAGTTTGAACGCCGTGCCCTCGCGCGGTTCGGCGCCGCGCCGCAACAGCGTCGCCGCTTCGTCGAACAAGGCCGCCGAAGGACGCTCGCCCGTCAGCAGCGCGTCGACCTCGGGGTCGCGCCATGGCACCGTGCCCAGCCCGCCGAAGCCCAGCGCGGCGTGGGAAATGACCCCGCCCTCCAGCCGCAGCACCGCCGCGACCGAAACCAGCGCAAAGGCATAGGACGCGCGGTCGCGGACCTTGCGATAGACCTGCCGGTCGCCCCGCGGCGCCGGCAGACGCACCGCGGTGATCAGCTCGCCGGGGTCAAGCACCGTCTCCTGCTCGGGCGTGTCGCCGGGAAGCCGGTGAAAACCCTCCATCGGTTGCGCACAGGTCCGGCCGTCGGTACCCCGGATTTCGATCACGGCATCGAGGGCGCGCAGGGCCACGGGCATGTCGCCGGGGCTGAGAGCGAGACACTGCGCCGAGGTTCCCAGCACCGCGTGGTTGCGCAATTCCCCGCCCATCGCGGCGCATCCCGCGCCGGGATCGCGCTTGTTGCAAGGCGTATCGGGGTCATAGAAATACGGACAGCGCGTGCGCTGCAGCAGGTTTCCGCCGGTCGTGGCCTTGTTGCGCAACTGGCCGCTCGCCCCGGCCAGCAGCGCACGAGACAGGACCGGCCAGCGCCGGCGGACGCGCGGATCGGCGGCCAGGTCGCTGTTGGTGACGGTGGCGCCGATGCGCAGCCCGTCGCCGTCATCCTCGATCCGGTCGAGCCCCAGACGCGAGATATCGACCAGCCGCTCAGGCGTCATCACCTGCAGTTTCATCAGGTCCAGAAGGTTGGTGCCGCCGGCGATGAAGGCCGCGCCAGACGCGTGACCGGCCCCGTGACTGGCCCCGTGACTGGCCTGCGCATCCTGCAAGTCGCGGGCGCGGTGGTAATCGAAGGGCCTCATTCCGCAGCCTCCGTCGCGCCGGTGCCGGACTTGGCCGCGTCACGGATCGCGGCGTTGATGCCGGGATAGCACGAGCAACGGCACAGGTTGCCGCTCATCCGCTCGGCGATTTCCGCCTGCGTCAGGGGGAACGGCCCCTCAAGACCGTCGCTCGCGTGGCTGGGCCAGCCCTGCGCCAGCTCGTCCAGCATCCCTATGGCCGAACACAGCTGGCCCGGGGTGCAATAGCCGCACTGAAACCCGTCATGGTCAATGAAGGCCTGCTGCAACCCGGCCCCGCCTGCCTCGTGCAGCCCTTCGACCGTGGTGATCGCATCGCCGTCATGCATCACCGCGAGGCTCAGACAGGCATTGATCCGGCGCCCGTTGGCCAGCACGGTGCAGGCCCCGCAGTGCCCGTGATCGCAGCCTTTCTTCGACCCCGTCAGCCTCAAATGATGCCGAAGCGCATCCAGAAGGGTGACGCGGGTGTCCAGATCCAGCGCGCGGGATACGCCGTTCACATTCAGGGTGATCTGCATAGGGGCTCCTGTGGCGGCATGGCGATGACAGATGACGGTGTCCGGCCAAGGCTGGCTGTGGCGGCTCTGCAGGGCAACTGCTGCGGCGCGACAAGGTTCCCGGGACGTTTCCGGGCCGCGGCGCCATCAGCCGGTTTCCGCGTCGTGGTGCCCGAGAGTTCAGCCGTGAGTCCGCTAATCGCTCCGGTCAAATGTTATCAACAATTAAGGAACATCTGCCCCGCCTGGCCGTTAACCCCAT
>NZ_CAXREX010000182.1:0-112984 GCF_964229645.1 Nioella sp.
TATGAGGATGGCGGCGAAGGCTATGTGGTTCACCCCGACCGCGTGGTGCAAATCTGCGATCCGGTCAGTGGCGCGCAGGTCGCCAATGGCGAGCCGGGCGAGGTTGTCGTGACCGCCCGCGACGCCACATGGCCGATGATCCGGTTCGGCACCGGCGACAGTGCATTCGCGCTGGAAAGCAACGCGGATGGCAGCGTCAAGCGCATCTCCGCATTGCAGGGGCGGGTCGGCGCGGCGGTCAAGGTGCGCGAGATTTTCGTCTATCCCCGCGTGATCGAGGAAGCCGTCATCGCCACGCCGGGCGCGAAGGCTGCGCAGGCCGTGGTGACCCGGGAAAACGATCGCGACATGATCCGCGTTTCCCTTGTGCTTGAAGCTGGCGCCGACGCATCCGCCGCCGAGAAAGCCGCCGCCGAGGCCTTTCAGCTGCATGCAAGGATCCGTGCCGATGCGGTGAGCGTCATTGACGAACTGCCCGAGAATGCGGACCTGATCGTCAATCGGAAAGACAACTGACGGCGGGTCCGAAGCCTCGGTGACCGGCAGACGGAACGCCAAATGGCGGCAGGGCAACCTGCCGCCCGCATCCGTCAGGCGCAGAGCGCCTCCTTCGCGGCACGGTATTCCCTGTCGAGACGGTCGACGTATTCCGCTGTCGTCGTCACCGCATGCACCGCGCCGATCCCCTGGCCGCTGCCCCAGATGTCGCGCCAGGCCTTCGGGCGGACGTCGCCGGTCGAGAGGTTGAGCATGTTCCCGTCGCCGGTCAGGTTGTCCGGATCAAGCCCGACCGCCCGCACCGACGGTTTGAGATAATTGGCGTTCACGCCGCTGAAATGGCTGGTGTAGAGTATGTCGTCGGCGCCGCTGTCGACGATCATCTGCTTGTAGCTTTCGGCGGCGACAGCTTCGGTGGTGGCAATGAAGGGCGAACCGATATAGGCGAAGTCGGCGCCCATGGCCTGCGCGCCCAGAACGGAGCGCCCGGTGGCGATGGATCCCGAAAGGGCCAGCGGGCCGTCGAACCATTCGCGGATCTCCTGAACCAGCGCAAAGGGCGACAGCGCGCCGGCGTGGCCACCCGCACCGGCGCAGACCGCGATCAGCCCGTCGGCCCCCTTGTCTATGGCCTTCCTGGCAAACCGGTTGTTGATCACGTCGTGCAGCACGGTGCCGCCGCAGCCGTGCGCCGCCTGATTCACGTCTTCCCGCGCGCCCATCGAGGTGATCCAGACCGGCACCTTCCAGCGGGCACAGATCTCGACGTCGCGTTCGACCCGGTCATTCGAGCGGTGCACGATCTGGTTGACCGCGAAGGGCGCGGCCGGCCGATCCGGATTGGCCTGATTATGCGCGTCGAGCTCTTCGGTGATGCGTTTGAGCCAGGCGTCCAGCAGAGGCGGCTCTCCATCGGCCTCGCGCGCGTTCAATGCCGGAAAGCTGCCGATCACGCCGGCCTTGCACTGGGCGATGACCAGGTCGGGGCCGGACACCAGAAACATCGGGGAGCCGATCACAGGCAGGCGCAGACGGCCCAGAGGGGAGTCTTTGTACATGGTCCATTTTCTTCATAATTTCAGATATTTCCGGCGAAGCCGAGGTTTCGCCAAAGTGTTTGGTAGACACTCATGCAGAGCGAAACATCCCTGCCGGAAGATCACAACGGGAAAAGACGGCACCGTGAATTTCACACGAGTCTGTTTTTCGATGCCGGGGCATGTGCGGTGAGCCACCCAACCCTTAGCGTGTCAGAAGCCGACTCATTCGGGAGGAAGAAGCGGTGCCATTGCTCTATAGCCGCTCGGAGGGTGTCGGTCGGATGACCTTCGATTTTCCCGAGAAGAAGAATGCGCTCGACCAGGACGCACGCAAGGAGATGGAGCGCATCGTCACGGACGTGCGGGATGATGACCGTGTCCGCGCGCTTCTGATCACCGGAACAGGTGGCGCGTTCTGCGCGGGCGGCGACATCAACACCTTTGCCGACTCAACCCCCGTCGCCATGCGCGACCGCATGAAGCAGCAGCACCGCGTCACCCGGATGCTCTATGACCTTGAAAAACCGGTGATTGCGGCGGTTGCAGGGCCCGCGTTCGGTGTGGGGTTCAACATCGCGCTTCTGGCCGATGTGATCCTTGCCGCCCCCTCGGCCCGGTTCTGTCAGGCCTATGCGCGGGTGGCGATCGTGCCCGATGGCGGGGGGCTTTACCTGCTGTCGCGGGTGGTCGGGACGCAGCGCGCCAAGGCCATGTTCATGACCGCCCAGGTGATCGGCGCGCAGGAGGCACGCGATCTGGGGATCGTTCATGCCATTCACGACGAAGACGCGCTGGAGGCGGAAGCCTCTGCGCTGGCCACGCGTCTGGCCGAAGGGCCGACCCGTGCCTTCGGGCTGGGCAAGGCGATGTTGAACCGCGGCATGGATTGCGACTTTGCGACTTATCTTGAGATCGAGGCCACCGCCGAAGCCTTTATCATGCAGACCGAGGATCACCGCGAGGCTGTGGCCTCTTTCAAAGAAAAGCGCCAGCCGCGCTTTTGCGGATCATGATGCCGACGGCGGGCGGTCCCCTGTCCGGTCTCAGGGTGATCGACCTGGGCCAGGTCTACCTCGGCCCCTATTGCGGGCTGATGTTCGCGCTCATGGGGGCCGAGGTCATCAAGGTCGAACCCCCCGGCGGCGACAGCATCCGCGGCATCGCGGGCGGGCGCGAAAACCCGGCGGCGATGATGCTGAATTCCAGCAAGCAAAGCGTGGTGCTCGATCTGCGGTCGGACGACGGGCGTTCCGCGCTTCTGGCGCTGGCGGATACCGCCGATGTGCTGATCGAAAACGCGCGGCCCGGCACGATGGAAAAGCTGGGGCTGGGGTGGAAGACGCTCTCGGCCCGCAATCCGCGTCTGGTCATGGGGTCTGGCAAAGGCTACGCCGCCGATTCCGTCTACCGCGATGCGCCGGCGATGGATTTTCCCATTCAGGCGCTGACCGGGCTGATGTCGGTGACCGGGTTCCCCGATGGCCCGCCGGTGAAATGCGGCGCGGCGATCACCGATTTCCTCGGCGGCATCCACCTGTTCGGCGGCATCATGGCGGCGCTGCATGCCCGCGGCACGACCGGGCGCGGCGACTTCGTTCAGATCGCCATGCAGGACGTCACGCATCACGCGCTGGCGTCGAATATCTCCAGTTTTCTGCTGGCGCCCGAAGGGTTCGCGGACCGGGCCGGCAACAGCCAGGCCGTGCTCAAGGTCGCGCCCTACGACCTGTTTCCGGCGCGGGACGGGCAGGTGGCGATCATGTGCCTGAACGATCGCCACTGGCAGCAATTGAGCCGCGCGATGGGCCGCCCGGATCTGGCCGAGGATCCCGAATTGGCCGAGGGCCCCGCGCGCTGTGCGCGGCGCGCCGAGGTCGATGGCTGGGTGGCGGAATGGACCGCGCAGCATACCCGCGCCGGGATTTTCGCGGCATTGAGCGACGCGCGCGTGCCGGGCGCCCCGGTGCGCACCCTGGCCGAGGTGGTGGCCGACGACGACATGCGCGCCCGCGGCATGATCCACGATCTTCCGCACCCGGATCTGGGCACGATCCCCGTACCCGGATTGCCGATGGAATTTGCCCGTCACGACCGCGTGGCCCCCAGGCCCGCCCCGGCAGCAGGCGCCGATACGGCCCGCGTTCTGGGCGCATTGCGCGACGCCGGGCTTTCCCCACTCTCAGAGGACAAAAACTGACATGTTCAAGCTCGATCCGGAACTGGAAGATTTTCGCCACGAGGCCCGCAAGCTGGCCGAACGGGAATTCGCCCCCAAGGCCGCCTATTGGGACGAGAAAGAGGAATTTCCGGCCGCCAATCGCGACAAGCTGGCCGAGCTTGGCTATCTGGGCATGTTCATCCCCGAGGAATACGGTGGGTCCGGCGCGCCCGTGGTGCAGGGCACCGTCTTTCTGGAGGAAATGGCGCGGGTCTGTTTCAACACCGCGCTGGTCTCGCAGCTTTACCTGAACGGTCCCTCGCGGGCGATCAGCGTTCTGGGCAACGACGAACAGAAAAAGCGGTTTCTGCCGGACATGGCGGCGGGCAAGAAGTTCATCGCCATCGCCATAAGTGAACCCGAAGCGGGATCCGCAGTCACCGACCTGCGCACCACGGCCACCAGGGATGGTGACGGCTGGGTGCTGAACGGCAACAAATGCTGGTCCACCGGCGCGCATATCGCTGATTACGCGCTGGTCTTCTGCCGCTTCGGCAAGGCCAGCGGGGCGAGGGGGATCGGCGCCTTTGTCGTCGATCTGAAGAAACCCGGCGCGCGGATCGGCCACATATCGCTCAAGATGGGTGGCCGGGGTCTGACCGAGGCCGAGATCATCCTTGAAAACTACAAGGCCGGTCCCGAGGATGTGCTGGTCGAGGGCGATCCGGAAAGCTCGCGCTCTTTCGCGCTTCTGATGAGCAGTTTCGGACCCGAGCGTGTGGGCAATGCGGCGATGTGCGTGGGTCTGGCGCAAGGCGCCTTCGAGGCGGCCAAGGAATATTCCGAGATCCGTCATCAGTTCGGACGTCCCATCAACGAGTTTCAGGGCCTGCAATGGAAGATCGCCGACATGGCGACACAGATCCATGCCGCGCGGCTGATGGTCTATCGCGCCGCCACCAACCCCGCGCCAAACGGCTTTCCCGACCCGATGGATGCAACCATGGCCAAGCTCTACGCCAACGAAATGGCGCAACGGGTCACGAACGAGGCGCTGCAGATCCACGGCCACAACGGCTATACGCGTGAATACCCGCTGGAACGCATGGTGCGCGACGCGCGCGGCTTCGCGCTTGGCGGTGGCACGGTCGAGATCCTGCGCAACACGATCGCCGCCATGGTCTATGGCCACAGCTTCAACCAGCGGCGGGGAGGGTAGGGCGCATGCATCCTTCCTTGCTGACCACGGATCAGATCGCGCTGAAGGACGCGGCGCGCAAGCTGGCGCTGGGTGAATTCCGCGACCGCGCCGCGCGCTGGGACCGGGAAGGCATCTACCCCGACGAGAACCACCATCGCCTGGGCGAACTCGGCTATCTGGGCATGACCATCCCCGAGGAATTTGGCGGCGGCGGGGTTTCGCTGGTGGATTGCTATCTGGTGATCGAGGAACTGGCGAAGGTTGATTTCAACACCGCGCTGATCGTCCACGATCAGAACGTCTCGCCCCGGATCATCGCCACCTGCGGCAGCGACGACCTAAAACGCGCCTTCCTGCCGCGCTTCGCGGCGGGCGAGATCGAATGCGCGATTTCCTGGACAGAACCCGAGGCGGGGTCGGACGCGACGGCCGTGACGACCTCGCTGCGGCCAGACGGCAACGGCTTCGTGCTGAACGGCGGCAAGATTTTCACCACCTTCGGTGACCGGGCCGATTACCTTCTGGTCTATGCGCGGTTCTGCGACAGCAAAGGGGCGCGCGGCATCGGCACGGTTTTGGTGGAACGCGAGAGCCCCGGCGTCACGGTGCACATCCTCGAACAGAAGATGGGCACGCGCGGCTGCAACGAATGCGAGATCCATTTCGACGATGTGCGGGTTCCGGCGGAAAACATCGTGACCGAGGGTCTGGCCGGAAATTCCAGCGGCTTTGTCCGTCCGCTTGGCGTGTATAACGGCACCCGCGTCGGCATGGGGGTTCTGGCGCTCGGCGTGGCCGAGGGCGCGTTCGATTTGGCCTGTGACTACATGAAAACCCGCCGCCAGTTCGGCAAGGCGCTGTCCGACATGCAGGGCCTGCAATGGATGATGTCGGACATGAAGGTGCAGATCGAGGCCGCCCGGTCGCTGTGCTACACCGCGCTGTCGCTGATCGACCGAGGCCAGCCCGATCCGACGCTGTCCTCGATCGCCAAGGTCCAGGCCACCGAGATGGCGCAGCGCGTGACCCACGACGCGATGCAGATGTTCGGCGGTTACGGCTATTTCGGCTCGCTGCCGCTGGAGCGGATGGTGCGGGACGTACGGATGCTGACGATCACCGGAGGCACGACACAAATTCATAAGAACGGGATCGCACGGGCGCTGTTTGCCGACTGACGGATTTTCGCCTGAGGGAGGGGCGGTCATGGCAAGTGACATCACAGTTGAACGCAAGGACGGTCTGGCCATCGTGTCGCTGAACCGGCCGGACAAGCTGAACGCGCTGACCCTTGAGATGCGGGTCGAGCTCATGGACAGCTTCCGCCGGATGCACACCGACCCCGAGGTCCGGGCGGTGCTGCTGAGAGCCGAGGGGCGTGCCTTCTGTGCGGGAGCGGACATCTCGACCATGGGCAAGGACGATGTCTGGGGCGACCGTGCGCGTCTGCACCGGGCACATCAGATGATCCTGTCGATCTACAATTGCGAAAAGCCGGTAGTGGCGGCGGTGCGTGGGCCAGCGGTGGGGATCGGGCTCAGCATGGCGCTGGCCTGCGATGTCCTGCTGCTTTCAGAGACAGCGAAACTCGGTCAGGTCTTTCGCAAGATCGGCCTGGCCCCGGATGGCGGCGCGGCGTTCTTTCTTCAGAACCTGATCGGACGCCAGCGGGCGACAGACCTTGCCTTCTCGGCCCGGCTGGTGCCCGCGCAAGAGGCCCTGAGCCTGGGTCTGGCGAGCCAGGTGCATCCCGACGACGCGCTCGACGACGCCGCAGCGGAATATGCGGCAGACCTGGCCGCAGGTCCGACCTTTGCGCTGGCCGGGGCCAAGCGGTTGATGCGGGCCGCGCTGCAACCTTCGCTTGAGAGCTTTCTGGAAACCGAGGCCATCATCCAGGGGCAAATCATCAAGAGCGCAGACCACGCCGAAGGCATCGACGCCTTTCTGAACAAGAGACAACCGGTGTTCCGAGGGGCATAGCCACCTGGTGCGCGGCCCGACATGACAGGGAAAGATACGGCGATGGAATCAGTAATTGCCAGACTCGGATGGGTGTCGCGGATCATCACCTATGCCGCGACGGCTTTGGCGGCCCTGATGATGGTCCACGTCACGCTCGATGTCATCCTGAGCCAGTTCATCGCCGAGCCCCTGCCGGGCACGGTGGATTACGTGTCGTATTATTACATGGTCGGGCTGGTCTTTCTGCCGCTTCCCTTCGTCGAATACACCAACGAGCACATCAAGGTCGACCTGATCCACGATCTGCTCCCGACGGGGGCGAGGACCGCTCTCGACATGCTGGCTCTGGCGCTGTCTGCGGTGTTCTACGGGCTGCTCACCTGGCAGACCTGGATCGATGCCGTCGAAAAATACCTCATCGGCGAGCAATCCATGGGCATGGCGGCGGTGACCGTCTGGCCCGGTCGCTTCTGTCTGCCCCTTGGTGCGGGGCTGATGGTTCTGCTCTTGCTGGCCAAGCTGATCCAGAGGCCTTTCACCGACGCTGGCATGGCCGGCCCCAATCACGACATGTACGAATAGGAGCGGAACGGTGAGCTTTTTCCAGATCGGCCTTTGCGGCGTCGTCTCTGTCATTCTGCTGGTCTTGCTGCGCGTTCCGATCGCGGTCGCGCTGGGTATCGTGTCCTTCTTCGGGTTCTGGGCGATGCTGGGAAGCGGCGCGGCTTTCGGCCTGCTGACGGCGGTGCCCTATGACTTCGCCGCGCACTGGACGCTGAGCTCGATCCCGATGTTCCTCTTGATGGGCTACGTCTGTTACCAGACCGACATCACGCGCGGGATCTTCAAGGCCGCCCGGGTCTGGCTGTCATTCCTGCCGGGCGGGCTGGCGGTCGCCAGCGTGGGCGGCGCGGCGCTGTTTTCGGCGGCGGCGGGCTCCAGCCTGGCCTGCGCCGCGGCAATGGGCCGGATCGCGGTGCCGGAAATGCTGAAGCGCGACTACGATCCCGGGCTGAGTACCGCCGTGGTTGCCGCAGCCGGCACCATGGGGTCGCTCATCCCGCCGAGCATCCTTCTGATCATCTACGGTATTTTTGCCGAGGTCGCGATCAGCAAGCTGTTTCTGGCCGCGATCGTGCCGGGCGTACTGACGATGCTGGGGTACTGGGCCGTGATCATCGTTCGTGTGTGGATCAATCCCGCGCTCGCGCCGTCGCTCGACGAAAGCGCGACATGGTCCGAACGGCTGGAGGCCCTGAGCGAGACATGGCCCGTGATCTTGCTGGTGGTGGGCGTTTTCGGCGGTCTGTTCACCGGGATATTCACACCCACGCAGGCCGGGGCTGTCGGGGCGGCGTTGTCCTTCGTGATTGCGGCGGCGCGCGGCACCCTGAACTGGAAAGTGTCCAGGATCGCGCTGATGGACACTGCAAAAATGACTGCGGCGATCTTCATCATCGCGGTCGGTGCCAACCTGTTTTCGAGGTTTCTGGCGATCAGCGGTATCCCCGAAGCGATGACCGACCTGGTGATTGATATGGGGGCCAGCTATGTGATGCTGGTTTTCGGCACGGCCGTGATCTTTTGTCTGCTGGGCATGATCCTCGATCCGCTGGGCATTCTGCTGCTGACGCTGCCGATCCTTCTGCCGATCTACGAGGCGAACCATATCAGCCTGATCTGGCTGGGCGTGCTTGCAACCAAGCTGGTCGAGATGGCGCTGATCACGCCACCGGTCGGGCTCAACGTCTTCGTGATCAAGGGAATCGTCGGTGATGCGGTTCCGATTTCGCTGATTTTCAAGGGGGTCATGTGGTTTCTGGCGGCCGACGTGCTGGTGCTGGTCATCATGATCGCCTTTCCCGAACTGGTCATGTTCTTGCCGGAACTTGCCAATTGAAGCGGCTTTTGAGGCCGTGATGCAACCCGCGCGACAGCGGGACTTTGAAACGAGGAGGAGACCACATGAGACTGACAAAAACACTGACGATACTGGCGGCGAGTGCCGTGCTGACGGCAACCCCGGTCCTGGCCGAAAAACGGGTGACGATCAGCAACTGGACCTCGCCCAACCACGCAACGTCGCGCGGCCATGCAGCCTTTGCAGACATGACCGAGGCCGAATTTCCCGATGCCTTCGACTTCAAGCTGTTTGCCGGCGGTGCCCTGCTTGGCCCCAAGCCGACGCTGTCGGGCCTGCGCGACGGCGTGGCCGATGTCGGCCTACTTGCGCTGACCTATTTCCCCTCGGAAATGCCCTATGCGCAGCTCGTTGCCGATCTGGCGCTTCTGGGCGAAGACCACTATGCCATGGCCGGTGCAACCAGCGAGTTCGTGATGCTGCACTGCCAGCCGTGCAAGGACGAGTTCGCAAAGAACGGCATGGTGGCGCTTAGCGGGATCAGCACTGCGCCTTATGTATTGCTGACCACCAAGCCGATCGTCGAAATCAGCGATATGCAAGGGGTCAAGCTGCGCACGGGCGGGTCGGTCTGGGACCGCTGGGCGACACGCCTTGGGGCAGAGCCGGTAAACGTGCCGTCGAGCGAGATGTACGACACGATGAGCCACGGTGTCGTCACCGCTGCGGTGCAGCCGGTCGGTGCGCTCAAGGGGCACAGTCTGATCGAGGTTGCCAAGCACCTGACGGAGTTGCCGCTGGGCACCTATCATTCCGGTTCGATCTTTGCCGCCGGCCCGACATTCTGGGCCTCACTTTCGCCGGAGCAACGCGAGCAATTCGCCAAGAACCTGCCCGACGCCGTTGCGCAGACCGAGGTGTATTACGAAACCGACGATCTGGACGTGCTGAAAGAGGCCGGCGACCTTGGTCTGGAGGTGCACGAACCCTCGCCCGAGTTTCTTCAGGATCTGATCGATTTCCGCACCGCCGATCTTGAAGAGATCGCCCGCATCTCGCGAGAGGAACGCGGCATCGAAGATCCGGAACCGCTGATCGCAACCTATCGCGAGCTGATCGAGAAATGGCACGGTCTGGTTGAGCCGCTGCATCCGATCCGCGACAATCCGCAGCCCTTTGCCGACCTTCTGCGCCAGGAAATCTATTCCAAGATCGACCTGGCAACCTACCCGAACTGAGCCGCCTCAGGCAGAAACGCAAAGCGGCCCTTCCTACAGAGGGCCGCTTTCGTCTTGTCCGATGGCCTGGTCAGAGCGTCGCTTCGGTGCCCAGGATATTCGTCACCTGGCTGGACAGGACACCGCCGTTGCCGTGGGCCAGGGCCAGCTCGGCGCCGTCGATCTGGCGGTCTCCAGCTTCGCCGCGCAGCTGTCGCACCGCTTCGACCAGCGTGAAGATGCCGTACATGCCGGGATGGACGCAGGACAGCCCGCCGCCATTGGTGTTGACCGGCAGATGACCGCCGGGCGCGATGCCGCCGCCTTCGACGAAGGCGCCGCCCTCGCCTTTTTTGCAAAAGCCCAGATCCTCAAGGAACAGGATCACGTTGATGGTGAAGGCATCGTAAAGCTGCACCACGTCAATGTCGGCGGGTGTGACCCCGGCCATGTCGCGCGCCGCGGCACCGGACTGCGCGGCCCCGGTCGCGGTCAGGTCGGGCATTTCGGAAATGTCGCGGTGGGTGGTGCCTTCACCGCCCCCCAGCAGATAGACCGGTGGCCTGGGGTGATCCTTCGCCGTCTCGGCCCGCCGCATTATCAGCGCGCCGCCACCGTCCGTGACAAGGCAGCAGTCGCGCACCCGCAGCGGATCCGAGACCGGCCGCGAGGCAATGACATCCTCGCGCGTCAGGGGATCGCGCATGAAGGCTTCGGGGTTCTTCCGGGCCCAGGCGCGCGCCGCCACCGCCACGTCGGCCAGCTGTTCGCGCGTGGTGCCGAACTGGGTCATGTGACGGTCCGCGGCAAGCGCGTAGGACGACAGCGGGAACAGCGGCTTGTAGGGGGCCTCGTAGGTTGGCAGGCCGAGCGCGGTCATCAGCTTGCCCGAGGCGGTGCGCTGGTTCGACCCGTAGGCGATCAGCACGGTGTCGGCGAGCCGCAACTCCAGCAGCATCGCGGCCCAGAGCGTGTGCGACAGGAACGACGAGCCGCCCATGCGGTTGTTCATGGTGAACCTGGGGTTCAGCCCCAGTTCCTGCGCCAGCGTCAGCCCCGAAAGCATGTCCAGCGGCTGGCAGGTGGCAACGGCGTCGACCTCGCCAAGCGACACGCCGGCATCGGCCAATGCGCCATGCACGGCCTCGACGGTGATTTCCATCGCGCTCTTGCCATGGGCCTCGCCGCACCCCGCCAGCGCGGCGCCGACGATGGCGGCTTTTCCCCGCAAACTCATGATGCACCTCCTTCAGGCCGGAACACCACGGCGGGGCCGCCGTCTGCCCCTTCGCCGATCGACGCGGAGACCTTCAGCCCGGCCGCGATCTCGTCATGCGCGATCCCGTCCACGCGCGACATCATGCGCACGCCTTCGTCGAGGTCCACCAGCACCACGTTGTAATCGCCGCCCCGTTCGGGTTTCCGGCGCACGATTGTCCGCGCATAGATCGTTCCCCGTCCCGTGGGAGCCACCCATTCAAGGTCCGCGCTGCCACAGGCCGGGCAGATCACCCGCGGATGAAAGACATGGCTGCCGCAGCCGCCGCATTTCTGAATCTCGAAGACGCCGTCGGCCAGCTTGGCGGCAAAGACGGCATCGGGCCCCGGGCCCTTTTCCATGCCTGTCATCTCAGAACCCGATGTGGAACCCGCCGTTCACGCTCAGGTGCTGGCCGGTGATGTAGGATGCTGCGTTGGACAAGAGGAAACAGACAGGCTGCGCCACTTCCTCCGGAGTGCTCATTCGGACCATCGGAATCTGTGCCATGTACTTGTCGGCAAACTTGTCCGAGCGGATCGTTTCGGTCATCGGCGTTTCGACCATTCCGAAACAGACCGAGTTGACGTTGATCCCGTAGCGGCCCCATTCCCGCGCGGCGCTCATTGTCAGGCCGAGCACGCCGGACTTGGCGGCGCCATAGTTGATCTGCCCGATGGTGCCGCGGCGGCCGGCATCGGAGGAGACGTTGACGATGGCGCGGCGCGCCGCGCTGTCCGGATCGTTCTGGGCCTGATCCCTGTAGTAGGTGCCCACAGCCTGCAGGCAGGCGAAGACACCGGTGAGATTGACGTCGATGACCTGCTGCCATGTGGCACGGTCCATCTTGTGGATCATCGCGGCGCGCACGATGCCGGCGTTGTTTACCAGCCCGTTGATGTCCCCGAATTCGTCAAGCGCGAATTTCACCAGCTTTTCGGGAAAGTCCGGGTCGGCCACGTTTCCGACGAGCGCGCGGGCATTGCCACCGATCTTCTCGGCGGTTTCCCTGACGCCGTCTTCGTTCAGATCGTTCACGACGACCCTGGCGCCCAGCTCGGCCGCCAGTTCCGCCACGCCGCGGCCGATCCCCTGTCCGGCGCCGGTGACGATAATTACCTGATTTTCCAGTGACATCGGGTTGATCATCTATGTCTCCTCACTTGGTTCGTTGGTTGCAACTCAGTTGCCGCCCCGCCGTTCGGGTTGGCCCGATGGCGGAGTGACCCGCTTGATCACGGCATCTCCATGCGCCAGACGACGCCCGTCCTGATTGAGGATCTCGCCCTGCACGAAGACCAGTTTGCGCCCGCCACCGGCAAGGCGCGCCCGGGCTGTCAGCACATCGCCCTCGACGGCCGAGGCCACGAAACTCGTGGTAAGCGAGAGCGTCAGACAGCGATGGCCGGGCCGGCCTTGGCCCGCGAAGGCGGCGCAGAAGGTGACCGCGTTGTCCAGCATGGTTGCGAAGACCCCGCCATGCACCGCGAAGGCGCCGTTCAGGTGGTCGTGGGTGATTGCAAGTTGCAACTCGGCGTGGCCCTCGGACCACGATACGAAGCGGACGCCCAGCAGGGTGTTGAACGGGGCGGGAACCTCGGGTTTGCCATCCTGTGCGCTCATCTCAGGCGGCCTTTCGGTTGCGCGAGAAGGTCACGATGACCGCCGCCAGCGCCGTGACCGCGGCGCCGACGCCCACCGCCGCGGCGATCGGAACGGCCAGCATCGCGGTCGACGGCAGCGCGAAGGCCAGACCGGCAATCCCGAGCAGAAGCCGCGCGATCGCGCCTCTGGGGCCGGGTTCGATACGACCGACGCCCAGCAGATACCCCTGCAATCCGGCGCAGATCAGCAGGACGCCGATACCCGCGCGCAGGATCGTCAGGAGACTGTCTACGAACCCGGCCTGGAGGGTGTAGGCGGGATCGAGCACGAAGAAGAAGGGCAGCACATAGATGACGGTGCCCAGCTTCATCGCCTCATAGGCCGCAGCGAAGGGTCGGGCCTGGGCAATCGCCGCCGCGGCGAAGGCCGCCAGCGCGACGGGCGGGGTGATGTAGCTGAGCATGCTCCAGTAGAGGATGAACAGATGAACGCCGATCGGGTCGAGCCCGCCGGCGATCAGAGCCGGCGCCAGAGACACGGCGAGGATGACATAGGCGGCCGTCACCGTCATGCCCATCCCGAGGATGAAACTGGTCAGGGCGCCGAGAAGCAGCAGCAGGAAGGTGTTGCCGCCCGCAATGAAAAGCAGATCGTTCGAAATCGTGCCGGACATGCCGGTCACCGCCAGCCCGCCGACAATCAGCCCGACCGCCGCGAGGATCGCGACCAGTTCGACAAACAGCCGACCCGTCGCGATCAGGAAGTTCATCAGCTCCTGCCGCCCCCAGCGCGATTTCGACATCAGTTGGTTCAGGCCGATCAGCAGCGCGGTCGCATAGAACGGGGCAATCGCCTCGCGCTTGAGATAGAGCAGCATCCAGATGAGAAGCCCGAAGACCGCGAGGAAGTACCAGCCCTCGCGCATCACATTGCCGAACCTGGGAAGTTCGGCGCGCGGCACGCCTTTCAGTCCGTTGCGCGCCGAATAGGCGTCGATCTGGGCGAAGAGGCCAAAGAAATAAAGCAGCGAGGGCAGCACCGCCGCAACCACGATGTTGGTGTAATCGGTCAGCAGAAAGCTTGCCATGACAAACGCCGTGGCGCCCATGATCGGGGGCATCAACACCGCCCCGGTCGAGGCCGCGGCCTCGATTCCGGCGGCATAGCTGGGCCGGAAGCCCACCTTTTTCATGGCCGGAATGGTGATCGACCCGGTGGTCAGCACATTGGTGATGACGCTGCCGCTCATCGAGCCGGTCAGCGCGCTGGTCAGGACGCCGACCTTGGCGGGCCCACCCCGGACATGCCCGAGCGCGGCAAAGGCGATGTCGATAAAGAACGGCCCCGCGCCGGTGTGCTGCATCGCGACCCCGAAGATCATGAAGCCGACCACAAGGTTGACGAAACTGCGCATCGGGATGCCCAGAACGCTTTCGCCGCTCATGGCGTGGAAGATCGCCGTCTCGACCGGCGGGCGCTGGAACCCCTGGATCGGGCCCGGCGCATAGTTGGCGATCATCGGGTAGACGGAGAACATCAGGATGACCGCAAAGAGCATCCACCCGCCAGTGCGCCGCGCCGCCACGAGCAGCAGGAACCAGAAGGCGAAGCTGGCAATCACGGCATGGGTGGGGGCCGCGAAGTCCCAGCCCTTGTTGACCACGCTGCGCCCGTAATAGGCAAAAAACGCGCAGGTGATCAGCGCCAGAAGGGCCAGAAAGTAATCCCACCATCGCGTCGACCCATGCGGGTTTGTCTTGCTGCATGGAAAGACAAGGTAAACGAGCGGCAACGTCAGCAGCAGCATCACGTAGAGGTAATGAATCTCCAGCAGCCGGACGTTCATGAAGAACCCGAGATTGAAGAGATGGTTGATCGATGCCGCGGACAACAGAACCGCCGATGCGGCAAGCAGCCAGCGAAGGTAAGGGGGCAGGGTGCCCATGCCCACCGGCGGTGCCGAGGCGTCCTGCGTTTGCTGTGACATGCGCGATTCCCGTGTTGTCCCGGCTTTCCGATAGCGCGCGGCACCTTTACGGCGCCGCGCCGCGGTGTCTCAGCGGAAAAAGACGTCGTGACCGGCGGTTTCCAGCGCCTCGGCGCGCACCTTCATCCAGGCCGCGGTGAACGCTTCCTCATCGTCCGGAGCGCTGTCGACAAAGCCTCCCCAGGCGTCTGCAAGAACCTTCTGCCGATCCACCAGCTTGTCCTGGTTTTCCTGCGCTTCGGGCGTCCACAGACCCTTTTCCTTGAAGTAGGCGATGCTGCCATCGCTCCACGGCATCACCCAGGACAGGATCTGGCGATCTATTTCGTAGGCATTGGCGCCGGGCGCGGCGTCCTTGTAGTCGTCAAAACCGGCGTCGAGCGCGGCGACGATGTTGCGCACCTCGGCGGCATCCTGATCGGCTTCGGTGACGAGGATCGGATAGGGATATTGCGCCATCGGCAGCGGAGAGGCGGGGTCGATGGCCGGCCCCACCGACACCATGTGCGGCGTTACATACGGCGTCACGCTGGTATAGCGCTCCCATGCTTCGGTCTGGTCCGCCGGGGTTTCGAGCCACTTGAGACCGCGCGGGCTGGACTCGATCTGGTAGTTCACTGTCGTCGTTGTCAGCGCAAATGCGGCATCCACGCGATCTTCAAGAATGCCTTTGAGGGAATTCACATAGCCCGAGAACTCGACAGCCTCCACGTCGTCCCATGTCAGGTCCGCAAAGGCCAGCAGACCCTCCATGTTGACATCGATCGCCGGCGAGCTTGCGGCGCGACCGACCCGTTTGCCCTTGAGGTCCGTAATCGTCTCGATGCCGGCATCGGCCGCGACGGCCACACCCAGACCGTAGTCGCCGACAGCCTGAAGCACCGCGCGGATCGGCTGCGGGCCCCATTCCGGCGAGGCGAACAGGAAGACGCCTTCGCCGGCGAAATAGGAGGCGATGCCGCACAGGCAGTAATCCACCGTGCCATTCTTGAGAGGCGTCATCCGCGAGACGTCGTTGCGCCCCGGAAGCACCCGAATCGTCGTTCCGAAACGGCTGCGCATCATGTTGCCGATGGCAATCGAATGCGCATGGCCGGCCGACCCCGTGTCGTAAGCCGACCAGGCGATGACGTCGGGCAATTCGATGTCCTGCGCGCCGACCGGTGCGGCCATCGCCAGACACCCGGCAGCCGCGATGCTTGTCCATCTGAAGTTCATGGTAGTCTCCTCCTTGTTGGTTGTCCGGCAAGGCCGGGCGGTAGGCCTAAAGTTTCGAGAATGGCACGGTCTTGTCCACGCGTATGTCCGGCGGCAGCCCGAGAATACGTTCGCCGATGATCGTGCGCTGGATCTCATCGGACCCGCCGGCGATCCGGTTGCCCGGCGCCGTAAGATACTCGTTGCGCCAGCGCGCGGCATCGTCGTCGTCGGCCGCCGACACGCCCGCCGCAGTGCCCGCCAGTTCCATCCCGAAGGCGCCCATCTCCTGCCGCAGCCTGCCCAGCAGCAGCTTTCCGATCGAGCCTTCCTCGCCCGGCGCCTCGCCGCGCGACAGCGACGTCATGACCCGGTAGGAGGTGAATTCCAGCCCGCGTTGCCGCGCGACGAAATCCGCGATGCGCGCGCGCACTGCGCCGTCCTCGATGGCCGGACGCCCGTTGCGTTGGACGCGGGCGGCAAGGGCGATCAGCTCCTCGGCGCGCGCCCCGCCGCTGGCGCGCCCGACCGAGATGCTGAACCGTTCGTTCATCAGCGTCGTCAGCGCCACCTTCCAGCCTTCGGATTCGCCGCCCAGTCGGGCGCTGTCCGGCAGTCGCAGGTCGTCGATGAACACCTCGTTGAAGCTGGCACCGCCCGAGATCTGGCGGATCGGACGTGTCTGGATGGCCGGATCGGACATTTCCACCAGGAACATCGTCATGCCCTTGTGCTTGGGCACCTCCGGGTCGGTGCGGGCCAGAAGGATGCCGTGGCTGGAATAATGCGCGCCCGAGGTCCAGACCTTCTGGCCGGAAATCACCCAGTCGTCGCCATCGCGCCGCGCGCGGGTTCGGATGCCGGCCAGGTCGGAGCCGGCGGCAGGTTCGGAAAACAGCTGGCACCAGATGTCCTCGCCGGTCAGGGCGCGCGGCAGAACCGCTTTTTTCTGATCCTCCGTGCCGTGGACCATGACCGTCGGCCCGACCAGCCCGATGCCGATCAGGAAGGCATTCGGTGGCACGGCATAGCGCCCTTCCTCCTGGTTCCAGATCACCTGTTCGATCGGCGTGGCGTCGCGCCCGCCGAAAGCGCGCGGCCAGGTCAACCCGGCCCAGCCCGCTTCGGCCTTGCGGGCCTGCCAGTCGCGCGCCCGCGCGACCTCGTCGGCGTCGCGGGCCATGAAGTGATCCTGAGCCTTCTCGCTGCCGTCCCGCAGGGTCGCGTTGGCATCCAGCCAGTCCCGCGCTTTTGCGCGAAAGGCGGCTTCTTCCGGGCTGTCGCTAAAATCCATGTGTCCGGTTTCCCTGTCAGCTTCCCTGTCAGCTTGCGGCCCCTTGGGCGTCGGCCAGATGCCCGAGCAGCCGTTCGCGCCACATTGCGGCGGGGCCGAGTTCTGCCTTCAACTGCCAGCCGCGCCGCAGAAACAGGTGCGGGTCGGCATCCCAGGTGAACCCGATACCGCCGTGCAGCTGGATCGTTTCCTCGGTGGCGAATTGCACCGCATCGAGCGCCGTGAGGCGCGCGACGGCGGCGGCTTCGGGCAGTCGGCTGTCGCCGCTCGCCAGCGCCCATGCGCCGAAGAAGGCGTTGGACCGCGCCAGTTCGATCCTGGCGAACATGTCCGCGAGCCGGTGCTTGACCGCCTGAAAGCTGCCGATCGGTCGCCCGAAAGCGTGCCGGTCGCCGGCGTAAGACGTGGTCAGGGCCAGCGCGCGCCCGGCAAGACCGATCTGTTCGAAGGCCGCCAGCACCGCGGCGCCGTCCAGAAGGCGCCGGATCGCCGCGGGATCCGAGCCGGGCAGCAGGTCGACCGGCGTGTTGTCAAAGACGATCTCGGCCGCCGGGCGTGTGCGGTCGATCGGGTCAAGCGCTCGGATCGTCACGCCCGGAGCTGCGAGATCCGCAAGATAGAGACGCGATGTGCCCTCTTCATCGGTCGCGGCGACAAGCGCGTGGGTCGCCGCGGCGCCGAAGGTGACCGGCGCTTTTCGTCCCGACAGGCGATCCCGCGCCACTTTCGCCGATACGGTGTCCGGGGCGAGACCCCCGCCTTCGGCAAGCGCTGTCGCCATGATCGTGCGGCCCTCGGCAATGCCGGGCAGAAACGATCTGCGCTGGTCTTCCGTCCCGGCGGACTGAAGGGCCGGAACCGCCAGGCACAGGACCGGGAGGCAAGGCACGGCGGCCAGGCAGCGGCCGATTTCCTCGGCAAGGATGGCCAGTTCCACCGCGCCCATCCCCGAACCGCCCTCTGCTTCCGACATGGCGAGGCCGAGCCAGCCGCCTTCGGCCAGGGCGGACCAGGTTGCCGTGTCGAACCCTTCCGCGCTGTCGAGCCGGTTGTGCGCGACCTCCAGGGTGGCGTGATCGCCAAGCATCCGGGCCAGGGTTTCGCGAATGGTATCCTGCTCCTCGGAAAAACCGAAATTCATGCCGGTGCACCTCCTTGCGGCTGTGGATGCCGAGTGCTTGCCGGTCGACGGTAGGTTGGCGGTCGGGCGCGACCAAACACTAACGGCCGGCGGCCGTGAAAAACCACATATGTGCAATGTCGTGTCGAAAACGCTGAACGGGAGCAGGAAGCGGGGTTTATCACGAATGTGATTGATTCACGTCGGACCAGCGATATCTGCCGCTTCAATTGATAATTTTGGCGCTTATACCCTACCTTTCGAAAGCGCCTTAACGGCGCGACGAAGTTTTTCGCCGGGGAGGCGATTGATAAGAATGGGATTGAGCGACATGGAAACTGTGGGCCTTGGATTTTGCTATGAGGATCTGCCGGTGGGGCGCAAGTTTCGGACCATCGGACGCACGGTGACCGAAACCGACATCACGAATTTCGTCAGCGTCACCGGCATGCTTGAAGTGCTGTTCATCAACAGCGAATTCCGCGAAAAGGAATCCAACATGCAGGGCTTCGCCGCCCCCGGCTCCCTGGTCTACTGCTTGATGGAGGGTCTGTTGACCCAGTCCACGATGCAGCACACGGGCTTTGCCTTTCTGGAAATGGAACTGAAGGTTCTGGGGCCGACATTCGCGGGTGACACGGTCCATTGCGAGGTCGAGGTGACCGAGTCGCGCCGCTCGAAGAGCCGACCGAACCGCGGCCTGGTCCGGACCCGGAACAAGGTTTTCAAGCAAACCGGAGAGCAGGTTCTGGAATACACGCCCCTGCGGATGATCAAGGCACGCACGACGGACAAGGAACCGGGAGAGGCCTAGACCTGTCTCATATGCGCTGCAGAAAGTCGATCCTGGCAAAATATGGCTGGACTGCGGCGGGGGTTTTGGAGGTACCCGGGGCGCATAGACTAACTGGAGACAACGATCATGAAAACCGCGCAATCTGAGGCAACTGGACCTGCCGGACGCACATCGGAAGGGCCACGGTCGCTGAACCGGATCCTGGCGCTTTTCGATCTGGTGGCGCAAAGCGACCGGCGCATGTCCCTGTCCGAGCTCAGCAGCGCGCTGGATTGCCCCAAGAGCAGTCTGCTGGTGCTGCTGCGCCCTCTCACCGAAAAAGGTTACCTGATGCGCGAGAAAGACGCGTATTTCCTCGGACCACGGATTTTCCAGTTTGCGCAGACCATCCTGACCAACCATCCGTTCGAATCGGTTCTGCGCGGGGTGATGAACGACCTTGTCAAACAGACCGGCGAGACGGTCCTCTACGCGGTGCGGGATGGTGATCGTGTGGTTTATTCGTCGGTCATCGAAAGCCCGCAGGCCGTCCGCTATGTTGCCCAGACGGGTGCCGACCGGCCATTGTTCTGTTCGGCATCGGGTCTGGTGATGCTGGCCTATGTCACGCCGCAGGAACTTGATGCGTATTTTCGGCGGACGGAACTGGCGCCGCTAACCGGTAATTCGATCACCGACGAACAGGAACTGCGGCGCATCATTTCAGAGATCCGCAAGACCGGGTATGCCACAACGGTCGGCACGGCGCATGTCGACGCCGCGGGGTTCGGAGTCCCGGTGTTCCGTTCGGATGGAAACCTGGCCGGGGCCCTGGTGATCGGCGCGCCCCTGGAACGCGCAGCCCGGAACAGGAAACTTTGTGTGACAGCGGCCAAAGCGAGCGCCGAGCAACTTTCGATGGCGCTTGGCTATCGTCCCGATCAGACGGGGCCGTCCATGCATTAGGCCCCCGAGGCTATCTTTGCATAGGAACCCGCGTCACCTCAAACCCAGTCCGCGTGCGATGATGCCGCGCAGGATCTCGCGGGTGCCGCCCCGGAGCGAGAATGACGGCACCGCAAGTTCGGTGTAGGCCAGCACCGCGGCGTAGCTGTCGCCGCCTCCGGGCACGGCGGGGCGGGAGACGAGGCTGCGGGCAAGACGCGGAATATCCTGCTCGAAAAGCGCACCCAGATCCTTGACGATGGCGGCCTGAAGCGCGGGGTTCTTGCCCTCGTTCAGCATCCCGGCGACCGACCGCGACATTTGCCGCAGCACCATCAGATGCGCGGACAGGCGGCCGATCTCGGCCTGCTGGGCCTCGGTGGCGTCCTGGCGCAGCACGCGGATCAGTTCCTCGATCAGCGCGAAGGACGACAGGAACCGTTCCGGTCCGCTGCGTTCGAAGGCCAGTTCGCTCATGACCTGCGACCAGCCCTCGCCCTTTTCGCCCAGCAGCGCGTCGGATGGCAGGAACGTGTCGTCGAAGATGACCTGGTTGAAATGATGTTCGCCGCCCAGGTCGATGATCGGGCTGATCTGGATGTTTTCGGTGGCCTTGAGATCAATGAGGAACTGGCTCATCCCGCCGTGGCGGTCCTCGCTCTTGCCGGTTCGGCAGAACAGGATCATGTAATCGGCCACATGCGCATAAGTCGTCCAGACCTTTGTGCCGTTGACCCGGAAACCGCCCTCGACCTCGGTGGCGAGGGTGCGCGTGGCCGCAAGGTCCGAGCCGGAATCGGGCTCGCTCATCCCGATGCAGAAAAACAGCTCGCCCGCGGCGAGGCGCGGCACGAGTTGGCGTTTCTGGTCTTCGGTGCCCTTGGCCAGAATCAGGGGTCCGCTCTGACGGTCGGCGATCCAGTGCGAGATCACCGGCGCACCGGCGGCCAGCAGCTCTTCGGACACGACATAACGTTCCAGCGCGCTGCGCGCGTGCCCGCCGTACTCCTCGGGAAAGGTCATGCCGACCCAGCCGCGCTGCGCCAGCCTGCGCGAAAAGTCACGACTGAACCCGTTCCAGGATTCCGCGCGCTTTTCGGGCGGGAAATCGGCCAGCTCTTCGGCCAGAAACGCGCGGACCTCTTGCCGGAGGTCGTCGTGATCGGCACCGGGCGGGGGTGGAGGAAATGCGGTGAGGGTCATGCCGGGGTGCCTTGTGCCGTGCTGTCGGTGATGAAATGCCAGAAGGTGCCCTGGGGGCTCGACAGGGCGGCCCGTCCCAGCTCCCTGGTCCAGTCCAGTTCGGTGCCGAACTCGTCACGCCAGCTCCAGATCCGTTTGGTGAAATGGTGCAGCGCGTGTTCCTGGGTATAGCCGATGGCCCCATGAACCTGATGGGCCAGCGCACCGACCGTTTCCGCCGCGTCTCCGGCGCGGATCTTGGCGGCGGCAACGGTCAGCGCAAAGGCGGGCGTGTCATAGCTGTCGGCGGCCATTTCGGCGGCGGTGCGCGACGCGGCGGTTTCTCCGGCCATCGTCGCGAGATAGTGTTGAATGGCCTGAAACTTGCCGATCGGCCGTCCGAACTGGACCCGGTCGTTGGCATACTCGACGCTCATCGAAAGGATGGTCTCCATCGCGCCGGCCGTGGCCAGACTGCGGACAAGCGCCCCCAGCCCGCGCATTCCGCCGAGCGACCGCGGCAGGGGGGCGGCATCGGCCTCTGTCAGCGCAAGATCGACCTTTACATCGTCGCGCGGCATCCCGGCGAGATCCTGCGCCGGGGCGACCGTCAGATCCTTGACCGGCAGGGACAGAACATGATCGGCGCCGTCCAGCGCGGCGATGGTCACGATCCGGTCGGCCCAGCGTGCAAAAGGTACCAATGTCAGCGGCCCGCTTAAATGGATGGCAGCCCCGCGCCGTTCCAGCCGCAGCGCCGCGCCCTCGGCAATGGTCAGCCTGCCGCCGGGCAGGGCGAGACCCGCGCGGGCCAGCACCGCGTTCGCGATCAGGGTTTCGGCCAGTGGCAGCGGCAGGCCATGCGCCCCGGCGATGCGGACCAGCCCCAGCGCCTCGGCGGCGGGCACGCCGAAACCGCCGGCCTCTTCGGGCACCAGCGCCATGGGCAATCCGGCCTCCTCGATCTGCGTCCAGAGGGGCTCGGGGCAGTGCCCGGCAGCGGCGTCCTCGCGCAGGCCATGACTGACATGGTCGCGGAAAAGCCGCTCGGCCATGTCGTGGATCATCGAGTCCATCAGGTGGTCCTTTCAGACGGTGCTTGGTTGCCGGCTGACGTGCCGTGTTCCGGTTTGCCGTCGGGAGCCATCCTGTCTCGCAGCGGCGGCAGATGCAGCCGTCTGCGCAGATCCTGACGGAACGCCCCGGCAGCAGGCGGCGCGCCGCCGTCCCTGCGGTATTTATCGAGGCAATCGGCGATCTTGTCGCCGATCTCGGCGGGGCTCGCCGGGTCCGCGGGCGAACCGGGATGCGCCGCGACCGAGGTTTCGGCGAGGGTTTCGTTTCCGTGACGCAGGCGGACATGGACCGCCCCGTGGTCCACACCGACGCGATCCTGCCCCGCGTCCGGTTCGGTTTCGATGGTCACCATGTCCATGAGGCGGCGGACCCCGGGGCGCTGGGGGCTGTCGCCCTCGAAATCCGCAAGCCCGACCCGGCCCTGATACAGGGCCGTGGACAGGGTATAGGCGGCGCAGAATTTGGCTTCCATTCCATCCTTGGGATCCATGACATGCAGGGGCACCATGACGCCCTTGGGCACCGTCATTTCGATCACGGAGCCCTCGGGCACAACGTCTCCGCCGCGTTGCGCGTGAAGGTGCCGCCCGGCGGCGATCATCCTGTGCGTGAGATAGCAGCAGGGATAAAGCTTGCGCGACACGCTGCCCAGATCGATCCTTGGCTCCACCCCGGCGGGATCGCCCGCAAGCCCGTCCGGGCCGGCATAAAGATCGAAAAAACCGCGCGGCGCAAAGATATCGGGGGCGCCGGTGATCCCGGTCTCGGCCATGCGGGCGGCGCGCAGTCCGACAAGGGCGGCGTTGCCGGCCTGGATCGGTTTTGCCATCGAGCCGAAATTGATCTGCAATCCGCCGGCCAGCGACGCGGCCAGAGACAGGGCGTTGCCGATGGCCTCCTCGTCGAGGTCGAGCTGGTGCGCGACCGCCGCCGCCGCGGCCACGGCGCCGATCGTCGATGTGGCGTGCCAGCCCTTGTCGTAGTGACCAAAGCCCAGGACCCGTCCCAGCGCGACATTGACGGCCGTTCCCACCGCAAGCGCGGGGGCGACCCGGGGCGCCGTCTCGGGCCGCGCGTCCGCCATCGCCAGCAGCGACGGCACGAAGACCACACTGGGATGCGTGACACTGAGCGTGTGGACATCGTCGAAGTCCAGCGCATGACCGGAGACCGCGGTGAGAAACGCGGCCTGTTCGACGCCGCATTTGTCGAAGGCGTCCGTAGGTGTCGCCGCACTGTCCCCGTCGAGTGCCGCCAGACGGCGGACCACCGGTTCGTGCCAGCCACCGTGGATGACAGCCACCGTATCCTCGACGCAAAGCGCGGCCTGTCCGGCATTTGCCGCGTCCAGCCGATGTGGCGCGGCGATGAACCGCGTCAGACGGCGGGTGAAATCACTGACCATGTGTCGATCCTCTCTGGTAGCGCACCTTGCCTCATGACGGGAGGGGCTATCAATTCGGGTGACCATCTGTTTGCACATATGTGTTGAACGAAGCTGTCGCATTGAGATCCCCGCCCGGTTGAGGCAGGCTGGCCGCAAACCGTCATCTGAATCCCTTTGAGATCGGGCGCCGGGGCGTATCAGAAAAGCTGCGAGAAAAAGGGCCACGCGGCTTTGGAAAAGCGGGTGCAGATGTCGTCCATTGATGCTCTGAAACGGTCCGCCGTGCGCAACTCGATTGCGGCTGTCTGCCTGATGACCTGTCTTGGCGGTGGCATCTTGCAGGGTATCTTTCCCGCCAGCGGCGTGTCGCTCGCCGCCGTGCCGTTTTTCGGCGTCTATCTCGCGATCGCGTTCCGCAACATTGCCCGCGTCGGATGGGTGCTGCTTTTCTTCTCGTTCGCGATTGCCGTCCTGGCGCTGGCCGATGGTATCGACCCACATATTTTCGCCGAGGCCGCGGCGCGCGTCGTTTTCCTGTCCGCGCTGCTGACGGCTGTCGCATTCCTGCGCATCGCGGCCACACAGGACCCGGTTGTCGAGGTTGCCGGAGAATTCCTGACGTTGCAGCCGCCGACCCGGCGCTACGCCTCTCTGGGTGCTGGGGGCCACCTGTTCGGCGTGCTGCTGAACCTCGGCGGGCTGGGCGTGATGCTTGAGGTCATCATGAAAGGGCTGGAAGCCCATCGCCATGAGATGGACGATTTCGTGTTCGAGGCGCGCAAGCGCAGGATGGTGAGCGCCTGTATGCGGGGGTTTTCCTCGATCGCGTTCTGGACGCCGTTCGGGATCGCTCTCAACCTGATGATCCTCACGATTCCGGGGCTCGAATGGGCGCTACTGGCGCCGTACGGAATTGCGCTGGCCGGGGTGCTTTTCCTTCTGGGGTGGCTGTTCGACACGGTGGAATGGTGGCGCCCGCCCTCGGCGCGGGGCCGGGCCCCGGCCCTGACCGGAGTCCTTCCGGGCTGGGCCCATTGGTCGGTCGTGATCGTTGCCGGCCATGTCCTTGTGCTGGGGGGCGCCGTGGTGGCGCTGGACAGGGCGACAGAATACAGTTTCCAGACCGTCCTGATCGCCATCGTGCCGATTTATGCGCTTCTCTGGCTGGGTCTGCGAAAGGGCATCGGCAGCATTCCGGACATGTCGCGCCGGTTCGTGACGCAGGCACCGGGATTCGCGACCGAAATGAGCGTTATCGCGTCGGCGGGGTTCATCGGCCTCGTCGCGCTGGAGGTCGTTCCGGTCGAATGGATTGCCGACCATCTTGGCTGGATCGCAACGCGGCCTGTGCTGACCGTCGTGCTGTTGATCATGACGGTGTTCCTGACGGGGCTGGTGGGCGTGCACCCGATGATTTCGGTGGTCCTGCTGGCGGAAGTGGTCAACCGCATCGGCGTGGATGGTCTGTCGCCGCTCGCTCTGGGTCTTGCACTGGCCGGCGGCTGGAGCAGCATCATCTGCATGGGGCCTGCCATCACGGCCGTGGTTTATGCCTCTTCCATCGTCGGGGAACGGCCCACGACCATCGGTTTGCGCTGGAACGGACTGTTCGGTCTTGCCAGCATCATTCTCATCACGCTCATTGTCGGTGGCGGTGTCGCTGCGGGGTTGCTCTGATCTCCTGATCCCGAACCCGGCGCGGCCAATCGCACATATGTGTTCGATCCTGCCTGTCACATGCCGGAAGGTGCTGGATCGGGTGCGTTCCGGTACAGTTGTTCTGCGCAAATTCCCCGGCGATCCGCCAGGGCAACAGAAGCATCGGAGCGACCACCCGTACGATGGACGGCCAAACCAAACCCAGGCGTCGCAGCAAGGTCACGGGGCTGCGGGACGCAGCCCGCCTGGCCCGCGATGCCTTGCAGGACCGTCCGGAGCTTTGCCTTGGCGGATTGTTCAAGCAGGGCCGACCGGTCGCATTGGTGCGCGGGCTGCTGGCTGCGGGGGCAAAGGGCCTGCATGTCTATTCCTCGCCCGGCGCGGGCTATGACGTGGACCTGATGATCGCGGCAGGCGCGGTCGCGCAGATATTCATTCCCGGCGTCACGCTGGAGAACCGACTTTGCCCCAATTTCCGCCGCGCGGTCGAGGCAGGGCAGGTGACGGCCCATGCACTTGATGCGCTGACCGTGGTGGGCGGGCTGATGGCCTCGGCCCACGGTGTTCCGTTTCAGCCGATCGACGCGCTGCGCGGGTCGGACGTTCTGAAGCACAACCCGCTGATCCGCGAGATTGACTGCCCCTTCTCGGGGCGCCGTATCCATGCCGTCGGACCGATCCGGCCCCGCGTCACCTTGCTGCACGCGCAAGAGGCCGACCGCTGGGGAAACCTGCGCCATCTCAGCACGATGGTCTATGCCGATCAGCTGATGGCGCGCGCCTCGGACATGGTCATTGCCAGCGTGGACAGGATCGTGCCGGACGAGGTCGTTCTGGACGATCCGACGCGGGTCACGGTGCCGGCCCATTATGTCGATGCCGTGGTCGAGGTGCCCTACGGCGCGCACCCCACCGCGAGCTTCCCCCATTATGCGATGGACGAGGACCACATCGACGCCTACGCCGATCTGGGCGATGCCGCCCGGACCGGCGACCGCGCCGGGCTGGACGCGTATATCGCGCGCCACGTGACCGGGCCGAAGAACCAGGACGACTATATCGAGGCGGTCGGCGACGCCCAGCATTTCGCCCGGCTCGAAGCGGAGGCGCGGAGAGAATGAGTGCTGCGATTTCCCCCCTTGAGCAGATGGTCGTCGTGCTGGCCCGCGACCTGGCCGATGGCGAACTGGGGGCGGCGGGCGCTGCGGCCCTGGTGCCGATGGCGGCGATCGCTCTGGCGCGCGAACTGCATGCGCCCAACCTGACTATCGGCGGAGAGATGTTCTTCAACCCGGAGCCGGGACGGCTCTATCCCTCGATGCTGGACGACCGGGCCCTGGGCCGCTGCGAGGCCGCCGAAACCTTCATCGAGCTTTTCGGCCACAGCCATCACGGGCTGGATTTCTTCTTTCACAGCGGCTTGCAGCACGATGCCTTCGGCAACATCAACCTGCATCACGTCGGTGGTACGCTGCACGCGCCCGGGATGCGCGGGCCGGGGGCGGCCAACCTGTCCTATTGCCATACCTCCACGCGGTTCTACATCTGCCCCACGGTTCATACGGCGCGAAATTTTGTCGAGAAAGTGGATTTCATCACCATACCGGGGCACCTTTCGGGGCCCGAGGCGAAACGCGCCGCCGGCATGACCAATGAGGGGCCGCGGTTCGTGGTGACACCCCGCGCGGTTCTGGATTTCGACCCGGCGACGCTGCGGATGCGGCTGAAATCGGTCCACGCGGGCACGACCGCCGAAGAGGTGCAGCGCCACACGGGGTTCGACCTTGGAGTCTCGGGCGACGTGCCAACGACGCCGCCGCCAACAGACGACGAACTGACAATCCTGCGCGAGCGGGTCGACAAGACCGGCACTCTGCGCGCCTGAAGCGCGGATGCCGATAACTTTGAACAACCACTGGGAGGAAGAGATGTTCAAACGCATGATGACTGAAAACCGGCGGGCAATCGGTGCCGCGGCGGCCTTGAGTGCCATTCTTGTGGGCGGGGCGGTTTCGGCCAGGGATCTGACGATGGGGACCACGAGCCCGACGTCCAGCCATTTCACGATCTCGGTCGCGATGAGCAAGGCGATCGAGACCGGCATGGAAGATACCACCGTCAACGTGATCGAGACCGGCGCCAGCGTGGACAATGTCCTGCGCCTCGCACGGGACGAAATCGATCTCGGCCTTGCCACCACCGACATTCTGATCGCGGCCCGTAACGGATCGGGCAAGTTCGAAGGCAACGCCGTTCCCGACACGGTCGCGCTCTATCCCTACAGCGCGTCGGTCCTGCTGATTGCCGCAACCGAGGAGTCGGGCGTGACCTCGCTCGAGGATCTGGATGGCAAGAAGTTCAATCCGGGTATCCGGGGATCGGCCGCCGAGAACCTGACAACCACCGTGCTGTCGATGTTCGACATCAACGCCGACCTCGTGCACGGGGCCGTCGGTGACGCGGTCGAAGGCATCAAGAACCGCCAGATCATCGGCTACAGCAAATACGGGGCCGCAAACTCTGTCGATGCAACCCTGCAAGAGCTGATGACCAGCACCGAGATGCGGTTGATCGGCTTTTCCGAGGAGCAGGAGAAAGCGGCAACGGAAGCCATGGAGGGCGTCGGTTTCACGACCCTTCCCGCGGGGCTTATTCCCGGGTCCGAGGAGATGCGGGTGCCCAAGCTCAACGTCTTCTTCCTGACCCGCACCGGCGTCATGGACGACGACACCGCCTATGACATCGCCCGCAGCATCCACCAGAACATGGATCTGCTGGTCGAAGCCTGGCCGCAACTGGCGGAATACGACATCGCCGCCGATGCCGTCGCGACCATCGAGACCGGTATACCCTATCATCCGGGCGCGGCGCGGTACTGGAAAGAAGCCGCAGGCAACTGATTCCGCCCGGCGGACAGTCGCACAGCCGGTCAAACGGACCGGTCGAGCGGGGCGCCCCATGCGCCCCGCCGTCTCGGGAGGGAACATGAGACAATCATCGAGCGAAGCTTCGCCTTGGGAACGGCGCGGAGCGCAGGCACTCGGCGCGTTGTTCGCAGCATTCGTCGCACTGCATTTCTACAATGCCCTGTACGGACAGTTCGAACCGCTGGTTCAACGACCGATCTTTATCGGCTTCGGTCTGGGCGGTGCCTTTTTCCTCTACGCCGCGCGCGCGGCGCGGACCGGCGGTCGAAGCGGCCTGGAACGGGCCATCGACATCACGCTCGGGCTGCTGGCCTTTGGCGTCTGCCTCTACGTGATCCTCAACCGGGATCGCTTTTCCGACATCATGGTGCAGTACGGCCCGCTCGACAAGGCGGCTGGTCTGCTGGCCGTCCTGCTGACGCTCGAAGCGGCCCGCCGGGTGATCGGCTGGTTCCTGCCCTTGCTGGCGCTGATCACCGTTCTTTATTATTACTTCGGGTATGATCTGATTGACGGCGGCTGGCGCCCGCCGCGGGTTTCGGCGCGCACGGCGGTCGAGACCTTCTACAGTTCGACCACCGGCATCTTCGGCTATCTCGCGGATGTGGGCGCGCGGGTCATCACGATCTATGTGCTTCTGGGGGCATTGCTGCTGTCCACCGGGGCGACCGACGTGTTCATGAAAATGGCCACATGGATCGCCGGACGCACCTTCGGCGGCCCCGCCAAGGTCTGCGCCCTGTCCTCGGCGATGTTCGGGACGGTGACCGGATCGGCGGTGGCCAATGTCATGGCGACAGGCTCGATCACCATCCCCACGATGAAGCGGCTGCGCTATCCGCCGGCCTTTGCCGGCGCGGTCGAGGCGGTCGCCTCCTCCGCCGGTCAGCTGACGCCGCCGGTGATGGGGGCGGGGGCGTTCATCATGGCCGAGTTCCTGAACATTCCCTACACCGAAATCGCGGTCGCTGCGATCGGTCCTGCGTTTCTCTATTACCTCGCGATATGGCTCGGGGTGGACCTCTATGCGCGCAAGACAGGCCTTCAGCCCACCCCGAAGAGCGAAATGCCGAAACCGGCGGATTTCCTGGCGCCCGACAAGGCGATCCCGCTGTTTCTTCCCATCGGGACGGTGATCTATTTCTTGTTTCAAGGCTATACACCGAGCTTTGCGGGTGCGGCGTCGATCATCGTTCTGATCCTGACCTGCGCGGTCGTGCGCCCCTTTTCCCAGGAGGCCCGGGCGCAGGGGCTGCGGGCCTGTTGGGCCGGGCTGGCCCGGGACGTTTACGAAGGGATGGTCGAAGCCGGCCGCGCGCTGGTGATGATCGCCGCGCTGCTGGCCTGTGCCGCGATCGTGGTGAAGGTCCTGACGGCGACAGGCGCGGGGGTGAAGATCTCGAACCTGCTGTTTTCGGTGTCCGATCAGGGCCTGATCGTCGCCTTGCTGCTGGCGGCGGTGCTGTCGATCGTGCTGGGCATGGATGTTCCGACCACCGCGTCCTACGTGCTGGCGGCGGCGGTTGCCGCGCCCAGCCTCGTGCGGCTTGGCCTGCCGGAAATGACCGCCCATCTCTTCGTCTTCTACTACGCGATCCTGTCGGCCATCACGCCACCGGTCTGCGCCAGCGTCTATGCCGCCGCCGCGCTGGCCGGAGCCAACTTCTGGAAGGTGGCGGGCCGCGCGCTGGTGCTTGCCGGTGCGGTCTATGTGGTGCCGTTCCTGTTCGTGTTCAGGCCGGGTATCCTGGCGCAGGGCGGGTCCGGTCAGATCGTTCTGGATCTGGGCGTGGCCAGTGCCGCGGTCTTCGCCGTCAGCGTCGGGTTGAGCGGTTACCTCCGGGGAACGCTGTCCCTGCCGGGGCGGGGGATGTTTCTGGCGACGGCAACCTTGCTGTTCTATGCTGCGCCGTTGGCCGACATTATCGGCGGGCTGGTGCTGATTGCGTTGGTGGCATGGCGGTTCTTTCGCGGAGAGCGGCAGACCCTCGGCACCGGTTGACGCCGATGCAACTTCAAAAAAGGAGCCGCCGCAGAACACCTGCGGCGGCCCTATTACGGTTGGTTGCGCGGACCTGTGCGCGCTGTCTCAGGTCATCCTGAAGTAGGGAAAGGTGATCTCGTCGGTCGCTTTCACGAAGGTCACTTCGACCCTGGCCCCGATACGCACGGATTCGGGATCGTCGGTCTGGATCCGGCTCATCATCCGCGGGCCTTCTTCCAGTTCGATCAGCGCAACGACGTAAGGCACGTCGTCGGCAAAGGCCGGGCCTGCCGGGCGGCGGGCGATGGTGAAGGTATGCACCTCGCCGCGCCCGCTGACCGTGTCGAATTTCAGGTTGTCGGAATGGCAGTGCGGGCAGATCGCCCGCGGATAGAAGTGATGCCTGCCGCAATCGCCGCAAAGCGGGATGTCGAGGCGGCCCTCGTGCGCGGCCGCCCAATAGGGGGCGCTGTCGTGGTCGATCACCGGAAGCGGTTTTTCAGTGCTCATCGACTCAGTCCTTCTGCAAAATCACGGTCGCGCCGGAGGACAGCGTGCCCCCCGTGCCATGCACCAGCGCGGTCTCGGCCCCCGCGACCTGCCGGATGCCGCAGACGCCCCGCAACTGGCGGGTGGCCTCGATCAGCAGGAATATCCCGTACATGCCCGGATGCAGCGCCGAAAGACCGCCGCCATTGGTGTTCATCGGAAAGGCGCCGCCGGGTGCCGTGCGCTGGCCGGAGACGAAATCGCCACCTTCGCCGATCTTGCAGAAACCCAGCGCCTCCAGCGTCAGCAGGACGGTGATGGTGAAACTGTCATAGACCTCGACCACGTCGATATCGGAATGGCTCACCCCGGCCATTTTCATCGCCGTTTCGCCGGCCTTCTGCGCGGGCAGCAGGCGGGCGAGGTCCGGCATCTCTCCGATGGCCCAATGGGTGTGCGCCTCGCCATAGCCCCTGACCGCGACGGGTTCGGTCCCGAGGTCCCTGGCGCGTTCGGCGGTGGTCATCACGATGGCACCCGCGCCGTCGGTGACAAGGCAGCAATCAAGCAGGTGCAGCGGTTCCGAGATCATCGTGCTGGACAGGACATCGTCGACCGACAGCGGATCGCGCCGCGTCGCGGCGGGGTTCAGCTGCGCCCATTTCCGGGTGGCGACGGCGATCTCGGCCAGGTTCTCGGAGGTGGTGCCGTATTCGTGCATGTGACGCTGCGCCGCCATCGCGTAGCCGCCCACCGGCGTCGGCATCCCGTAAGGCGTTTCGTGCTGCATCGACAGGACCGAGGGGCGCCCCCCCAGATTGCGGCTGCGCAGCGATTTCTGGTCGGAGCTGTAGACGATCAGGGCAACCTCGCAATAGCCCTCGCGCAGCGCCATCGCGGCATGGGCGACATGCGCCTCGAAGGCCGAGCCGCCGATATTGGTGCCATCGACATAGGTTGGCATGATGCCGAGATATTCGCCCAGCGTCACCGTCGCAAGCTGCCCCGGCCCCGGTACGCCCCACATGCCGGCGGTCAGAAGACCGTCCACATCGTCCAGCGTCAGGCCGGCTTCCTCGACGGCGGCTTTCGCCACCAGGGCGGCATGGCCCAGAACCGAAGCCTTGGTGACGAATTTCCCGTCCTCGATTGGCGCGTCGGCAAGGCCGACGATCACCGGATCGCGTCCGTTCTTCATGGGTTCTTTCCCTTTGTTGTCCGGTCGTGCCCCAAGGCGGTCCCGATGTCAGTTCGGGCGCATGGTCTTGGCGATGAGGGTGCGCTGTATCTGCGATGTCCCGCCACCGATGGTGCTTTGCATTCCCTCGCGGAAATACCGTTCCATATCCGCCTCGGGCAGCATGGAATGACCGCCGAGGATCTGCATGCCGTTGCGGGTGACGGTTTGCAGCGTCTCGGAGGCAAAGAGTTTCGCCATCGAGACTTCGCGCGTGCAGGGCGTCTTGGCCGCGGCCAGGCTGGCGGCGCGATAGACCAGCAGCCGCGCGGCATCGACCTGGGTCTGCATGTCGGCCAGCATGTGGCGGATCACCTGAAAGTCGAAGATCGGCTTGTCGAACTGGATCCGTTCATGCGCGTAGCGCAGGGCATCGTCCACCGCCGTCTGGGCATTGCCGACATAGGCGGCGGCCACCGCGACACGTTCCAGTTCCAGATGATCGGTGATGATCTTCCAGCCCTCGTTTTCGGTGCCCAGCAGCGCATCGGCGGGCAGTTTCACGTCATCCACGAAAATCTCGGTGGTGCCTGTTGCGCGCCGCGCCAGGGTCGGCAGTTTGCGGATATCCAGACCCTCGGTATCGTTGGGGATCAGGAAGACCGACAACCCCTTGTGCTTGGGCGCGTCCGGATCGGTGCGGGTCAGCATGGCGAGGATCGCATTGTCGGCCGTCGCGCCCGAGCACCACAGCTTCTGCCCCTTGACGACCCAGCCGTTACCGTCGCGCCGCGCGCGGGTCTTGGTCGAGGCCGCATCCGACCCGGCGCCGGGTTCGGAAATCGAGATCGAGAAGCGGATATCGCCATCGAGGAACGGCTGGATATAGCGCTCTTTCTGTTCGGGCGTGCCGAATTTCTCGATATTCATCGCGGTGAATGTGGCGACCATCAGACCGGTGGAGAAATCGAAACCGTATTTCGCCAGCCCCTCGCACATCAGCGCATAGTCCATGATGTCGCCGCCCAGCCCGCCGCTTTCCTCGGAAAACAGGATGCCGAGCCAGCCCTGCCTGGCGACCTTTTCATAGGCCTCGTAGGGATATTCGCGCTCACGGTCGCATTTGCGGATGTAGTCGCGACCGATCTCCTCGTCGATGAAACGCGCGACGGTCGCACGCCACATCTCCTGCTCGGGACTGAGAAAGTTCATGCTCTCTCTCCTTGTGCGGTGCCGTGCGCGGCCCGGATCTTGGGCGGTTCTCCGGGGCGATCGAGTCGGGTCTTTCGGATCAGCAGGCTGAACGCGCAGCGCATCACCGTTTCGTCGCGTTGGTTGATGCCTTCCAGCTTGCTGGTCACGACACCGTGCTTTTCGTCATGATCCTTCAGATCGACGATTTCCACGCGGGCCCAGAGGGTATCGTTGATGAAGGTCGGTCGCAGAAAGCGCAGACCGTCGCAGCCGTAAAAGGCGGCGAGAACGGTACTGTCGAAGGGGATCATCGCGTTGACGATGGAAAACACGAGGCTGCCCTGAACGAGGCGCTGACCGTAGATCGCCTCCTTGGCATGCTCGATGTTGGAATGCAGCTCAAGCCAGTTCCCGGTCAGCATGCAGAAATTGACGACATCTGTTTCCGTCATCGTCCGTCCGCTGGATACGCCGGTCTGGCCCAGTGACAACTCTCCGAAAGGGTGACGTATCACGTGATATTCTCCTGTTCGTCCGCCTTGGGCGCCAACACGATCAAGGCATCGGCAGCGACCAATCCTTTCCCGTCCGCCCGAACCATCACAGGGTTGATTTCGATTTCCGAGATCAGATCGGCGTTTTCGGCGAAGAAAACAGATATGCGTGAAATCAGGTCCGCCAGGGCCCCCCGGTCGGCGGGTTTCGCGCCGCGCAGCCCCGCCAGCAACCTGGCGCCCGGGCCCGAATCCACCATCGTCTCGGCGGTTTGCGGCCCCGCGGGCGCGAGCCGGATCTCGGCTGCGTCGATCAGTTCCACCAGGATGCCGCCGGGACCGGCCAGCACGATCGGGCCAAAGGTGTCGTCGCGTTTGCAGCCGATGATCCATTCGGCCACCGAGTCTTCTTCCATTTCCTCGATCAGCGCCGTGCCGCCCGCAAAACGCTCCGCCATTTCGGCGGCGGCCCGTTTCGCCTCTTCGGGGGAAAGACCCAGTCGGACGAGACCATGATCGGACTTGTGCGGATAATCGTCGTGACACAGCTTGGCGACACAGCGCCCTTCGACGGGGTCGCGTTTCGGCACCGGTACGCCGATCCGTTGCAGCAGGTCCTTCGCGTCGGCCTCATGGACCACTTTGCGCCCGGCCCGCTGCCAGTCTTCCAGTGTTTCCCTCGGGGTCATGCCACTTCTCCCGTCGTGGCCGCCAGCGCCGCAAGGCCCGACGCCGCCCGCGCGGGCGAATCATACACCGGAACCGCCCGTTCGCGCAGCGCCTCGCCCGAGGCATTGCTGCGCGCCGCGCCGGTCCAGACGATCAGAATCGGCTTGCCGGTGCTGTCGAACGCCTCGGCCAGGGCTTCGATGAACTGCTGATCCGGCACAAATGTGATAATCGCGATGGCGATATCCACGCCCGGATCATCGGCAACGGCCTCCAGGCAGCGGCCGACATAGGTGGGATTCGCCAGAACGACGCCGGTCAGATCGACCGGATTCGAGACCGAGCCGTAGAACGGCACATAGCGCGACAGCGCGGTCTGCGTCGCCTCGGCCAGGACCGGAACCTCGAAGCCGGCGCTTTCAGCGAGGTCGGTCATCTCGACGCCGAGTCCGCCGGTGACAGAGATAATGCCGACCCGGTTGCCGGCAGGCCGCCGCCCCGCGGCGAGGGCCGTGACGGCATCGACGGCGGCCACGGATTCCCGCGCGCGGATAACCCCGGTTTCACGAAACACCGCGCTGATCACCCGGTCGTCCCCGGCCATCGCGCCGGTATGCGACTGGACCGCGCGCGATCCGGCGCGGCTTCGCCCGCCCTTGACCGCAACGACATGCTTTCCGTCCTGCGTCAGCCGCCGGGCCACCTCGGCGAACCGTCGCCCGTCGCGCAGTTCCTCGACGTAGCACAGCACCACGCGGGTCTCAGGGTCGTTGCCCAGATATTCAAGCAGATCCGCCGCGGTCAGATCGGTTTCGTTGCCGCTGGAGACGATGGCATTGATCCCCACGCCGCGTTCGCCCAGACGCAACGCCATAAGGCCGCCAAGCGCGCCGGACTGGGAAATCATGGCCACGGGGCCGGGCCTGAGACCGTTGAACATCGGGCTGAAGGTCAGTTGCAGGTCCGTTGCGGGGCGCACCACGCCCTCGCAGTTCGGCCCGACCAGGCGAAAGGACGCGTCCTGCATGATCCGGCGCAGCCGCATCTCGTTCTCATGCCCGTCTTCGCCGGCTTCCGAAAACCCGGAGGTCACCCCGACCACCACTTTCACATCGAGCCGGGTGCAGGTTTCCAACGCATCGAGAGCGATGCCGACCGGGGTCGCCAGAACGACCACGTCGATCGGACCGTCGATCTCTTCCAGGCTGCGCACAGCCGCAAGCCCCTCGATCTCGCCGCCCGAAGGGTTTACCGGGATGATCTTGCCGCGATAGCCGTTGCTCTTCAGCAGGGCCAACACGGCCTGCCCGAGCTTGCCCTTGGTGCGGGACGCCCCAACCACCGCGATGGTGTTGGGATCGAACAGACCGTCCAGTGCCTCGGCAACCGAACGTCGGCGTTCAGCCATTCGATTCGTGTTTGGTTCAGCCATTTCTTCCTCCGTCAAGTGAAAAGTCATGCGTCCGTTTCGGGGATCTAACGGGCGTTCGATTGTTCTCGCAATGGATTTCGGTTCCGGGGAGACTAGGGGCGCTGGACCCGGCGATCGGGGCTTGACGACCGAGAAATGAACATCCGGGAGAAGACCGAGTGACGATAGAAGACGGGCCGCTGAGCGATCTCAGGGTGATTGAAATGGGGCATGTGATCGCCGCGCCGATGTGCGGCGCTCTGCTCTCGGATTTCGGCGCTGACGTGATCAAGATCGAACGGCCGGGGCAGGGCGACATGCTGCGGGCTCTGAGCGCGCGCACAAAGGATGGTGTGGGTGCCTGGTGGAAGACCCTGGCGCGAAACAAGCGACTGGTGGCGCTGGACTGGAAGACCGACGAGGGCCGAGAGGTTCTGCGCCGCCTGGTCGAAAACGCGCAGGTTCTGATCGAGAACTTTCGCCCCGGCGTGCTTGAAAGGGCGGGATTGGCGCCAGAGGTCCTGCATGAATGGAACCCGGATCTGGTGATCGTGCGGATCTCGGGCTATGGCCAGACCGGGCCGCGGTCCTCCTGGCCGGGTTTCGGTCGGGCCGGCGAGGCCATGAGCGGGCTGGCCCACATGACCGGCTTCGCCGACAACGCCCCGATGCACCCCGGCTTTCCCGCCGCGGATTCGACCACCGGCCTGATGGCCGCCTACGGCGCGATGATGGCGCTTCATGCGGTGCAGAACGGCAGCGCCCGGGGCCAGGTGGTCGATCTGGCGATATTCGAGCCGCTCTTGCGGTTGATCGACTACCACGTCCCGACCCGCACCGGCGCGGGACTGCCGGTCGATCGAAACGGACTTCAGTCACCCAATTCCTACGCTCCGGCGGGGGTGTTTCGCGCCCGGGACGGCAAGTGGGTCACAATCAGCGCAGGCAGTGCGGCGACCGGGCGGCGTCTTCTGGAGGCCGCGGGCGGAAAGGAATGGGCGGATCAGCCGCAATTCCAAAGTCTGGAGGGCTTTGCGGAACATATGGACGAGATCGTGGACCGGCTCGGGGCATTCGTGGCCCAGCATGACGCGCAGAAGGCGATCGACATCTTCCAGGCCCACGATGCCGTGGCGGCGATGGTCTATGACGTCGATGACATCCTGGCCGATCCGCAGATCGCGGCGCGGGGCGACATCGTCGGGGTCGAGGGCGACGACACCAAGGTCGTCGGCCCCGTGCCGAAGCTGGACAAGACGCCGGGCCGGCTGCGCTGGCTCGGGCGCAGCGAACTGGGGGCCGACAGCCGCGCGGTGCTGGAAGAGCTCGGATACGACGCCGGGCAGATCGACGCGCTTGCCGACACTGGCATCATCGCCGGACCGGACCGCTGAGCCCGGGTCTGCGAGAATTGAGGAGGACACCATGACCTATCAGATGACATCCGATCAGCAGGGAATCCGCGATGCGGTTCTGCGGATTTGCGAGGAGTTCGACGACGAATTCTGGCTCAACCGGGATCGCGAAGGCGGCTTCCCGCACGAATTGCACCAGAAGCTGGCCCGCGATGGCTGGCTGGGCATTGCCATCCCCGAAGAATACGGCGGCGCCGGTCTTGGCATTGTCGATGCTGCGATCATGATGCAGGCGATTGCGGAATCCGGCGGCGGCAACAGCGCCGCATCGGCGATCCACATGAACATCTTCGGCCTGAATCCGGTCGTCAAGTTCGGCACCGAGGACCAGAAGAAGACCTATCTTCCGCCGCTCGTGGCCGGTGAGCAAAAGGCCTGTTTCGGTGTCACCGAACCGACGACCGGCCTCGACACGACCAAGCTGAAAACCCGCGCCGTGCGGCAGGGTGACCGCTATGTCGTGCACGGCCAGAAGGTCTGGATTTCGACCGCCCAGGTTGCCGACAAGATCCTGCTTCTGGCGCGCACCACTCCGCTGGAGGAGGTCAGGAAACCGACCGAAGGCCTGAGCCTGTTCTACACCGATCTCGACCGGACGTTCGTCACCGTGCGCGAGATCGAGAAGATGGGCCGCAAATGCGTCGATTCGAACGAGTTGTTCATCGACGGGCTGCCGATTCCTGCCGAGGATCTGATCGGCGAGGAAGGCCAGGGCTTCCGCCAGATCCTGCACGGGCTGAATCCCGAAAGGGTGCTTGTGGCCGCCGAAGCGGTGGGCATCGGGCGCAACGCGCTTCGGCGCGCCGCGGATTATGCCAACGAGCGTGTCGTCTTTGGCAGGCCGATCGGCCAGAATCAGGGGGTGCAGCACCCGCTGGCCGCCTGCTGGGCGGAACTGGAAGCCGCCAATCTCATGGCGATGAACGCCGGCGCGCTTTACGATGCCGGCAAGCCTTGTGGCAACGAAGCCAATGCAGGCAAATACCTGGCCGCCGAAGCGGCGGTGAAGGCGACGCAGACCGCGCAGCTGACCTTCGGCGGTTTCGGTTATGCCAAGGAATACCATGTCGAGCGGCTTGTACGGGAAGCCATCCTGTTCCGCATCGCGCCGGTCACGCCACAACTGGTGTTGTCGTTCATCGCGGAACATGCGCTCGGCCTGCCGAAATCCTACTAATAAGAATATCAAGGGAAGACCCATGCGAATTGACGGAATGGATGCCATTTTCGCCCCTCGGTCTGTTGCCGTGATCGGCGCGTCGAGCGACCCCAAGCGCATCGGCGGACGGCCGGTGGATTTTCTCATACGTCACGGGTTCGAGGGCACGATCCTGCCGATCAATCCGAGGTCGTCCGAGGTTCAGGGTCTGACGGCCTATCCGTCGATCACCGAGGCGCCGACGACCCCGGATCTGGCGGTGATCGCGCTGCCCGCGCCGTTGGCAGTTCAGGCGGTCGCGGATTGCGCGGCGCGTGGTGTGCGGGGCGCGGTGATCTTCAGTTCGGGGTTCTCCGAGGTCGATGACGAAGGTGCCGCACTTCAGGCGCGCATGGTCGACATCGCGCGCGAGGGCGGTATGCGGCTGGTCGGGCCGAACTGCCTTGGCATCGCCAACGTCCGCCACAACCTTTACGCGACCTTTACGCCGGGCGTCGAAAAGCACCTGCCCAAACCCGGCGGCGTGTCGATCGTCAGCCAGAGCGGCGCTTTCGGGTCGTATTGCATGACGCTGGTCAGGATGCGCGGCCTGGGGGTCAACCTCTGGGCGACGACGGGCAATTCCTGCGATGTCGATTTTGCCGATGCCGTGGCCTATTGCGCGCAGGATGACGAGACCCGCGTGATCATGGGATACCTTGAAGGCGCGACCGACCGCGACAGGCTGGTCGAGGCGCTGGAACTGGCGCGCGCCCGGGAAAAGCCGGTGGTCATGATGAAGGTCGGACGCAGCGCCGTCGGTGCCGAGGCCGCGCAATCGCACACCGCTTCGCTGGCGGGGTCCGACGCGGTCTATGACGCGGCCTTCCGGCAATACGGCGTCTACCGGGCGCAATCGGTCGATGAAATGTTCGATGTGACCTATGCCTGCGCGGAATCGGCGTCGATGATGCAGGGCGACCGGCTGGGCCTCGTGACGGTGTCGGGCGGCGTCGGAGTGCTGATGGCCGACGAAGCCGAGAGACTGAAACTGGACGTGCCCGCACTTCCCGATCATGCGCAGAAGAAACTGAAAGCGGTGCTGCCCTTCGCCGGGGTCCGCAACCCGGTCGACGTGACGGCGCAGCTGGTAAACCAGATCGACCTGCTGGAAACCAACATGGATGTGTTGTTTGGCGACGGCGACATCGACGGAGCCATCATCTTCATGTCCACGGTCGGTCTGGTCGCCGACCTGAACGAAGCCATCCGGACCGGGCTGGAGCGCATCCGCGAGAAGTATCCCGGTCGACCCATGCTGTTCTGTTCGTTGACCGAACCCGAAGGCCGTGCCGCATACGAAAGATCGGGGTTCATCGTGTTCGAGGAACCGACCCGCGCGGTCCGCGCGATGGCCGCATTGCGCTATTTCGCCCGTTCCTTCGCGCGCGCCGGTGAAGCCGACCCGATACCCGAACTCACTGACCTGTCACCGCTGCCGGACGGGATGATAAACGAGATCGAGGCCAAGGCGCTGCTGGCCGAGGCCGGCATTGCGATCGTGCGCGAGACTTTGGCCAGGACGCCGGAAGCGGCAGCCGAGGCGGCGCGGGAGATGGGCTTTCCGGTCGTGCTCAAGATCGCTTCGCCCGACATCCTGCACAAATCCGATATCGGCGGCGTGGCGCTGAATCTGCGCTCGGTCGAAGATGTCCGGTCCGCCGGGGCGCGAATCCTGGAACTGGCGTCCGAAAAGGCACCCGATGCGCGGATCGACGGGCTGGTCGTGGCGGAACAGGCAGCACCGGGACTGGAGGCCATACTCGGCGTGACCCGGGATCCCGCGTTCGGCCCGGTGGTCATGTTCGGTCTGGGCGGGGTGCTGGTCGAGGCCCTGGGAGACGTGTCCTTCCGGGTCGCGCCTTTCGGGCCCGCCGAAGCGCGCCGCATGATCGACGAAATCCACGGTCGAAAGCTGCTGGACGCCTTCCGGGGCGCGCCCGAACGCGATATCGGCGCGCTCGCCGACGCGCTGGCGCGCCTGTCGGCCTTTGCCGCCCATCACGGGGCCGCGCTTGAGACGATTGATGTCAACCCGATGATCGTCGGAGCCGATGGCCAGGGCGCCGTGGCCGCCGACTGTGTCGTCATTCCAACCGGCAGGGAGGCCACTGACAACCGAGCCTGACATCTTCCCGATCCCCTGGCAGCAAGCGACGGACTGTCCGCGGTTTTCTAACAGTTGACAGAAAATACATACGCGGCCAATCTACTTTCTGAATACTGTTCATATAATAGTATGCTGGGAGGGGATTATGGAAGCTGCGCATCAGACGCCGGTGAAGACCGGCGGGGGTCACATCGTGAAATCAGTTGCCCGAACCTGTGAAACGTTGGTGTATTTCGACGAGATGCGTCGACCGCTTTCGGTAGTGGAAGTATCCAGGAAACTTGGGTATCCGCAATCGAGTACCTCGGCGCTGTTGAAGAGTATGGTCAGCCTCGGCTTCCTGACGCACGATGCCCGAAACAAGAACTACTTCCCCACGGAACGGGTCCCGCTTTTGGGCTCTTGGATGAACCCGGATCTGTTCGGCGAAGGCATCATCCAGCGGCTGCTCAAGGCGATTGCGCAACGGACCCAGCATGTCGTTGTCCTGGGAACAAAGAACGGCGACGAAGCCGAGTATGTGCAGGTAATCCGTCCGAAGAAGTCGCCGATTCACCACATTTCCCTCGGCACGCGACGTCCGCTGGGGAATTCGGGGGTGGGACGGGTTCTGATGAGCCGCTTCAGCGATGAAGAAGTGTGTCGCCTGTTACGAAAGATCAATGCCTATCGTGCGCCCGACGAACCGGCGGTGGACGTGAAGGCTTTCGTCGCCTCGTTGGCCGAGACGCGTGCCAAGGGATACTATCGTTCGACCGATCAAGTCGTCAAAGGTGCCGGGTTGATCTCGATGCCCTTTCCCAGCCACCAGAGTTCCCGCCTGTTTGCCGTTGGGGTTGGTGCTCCGACGGATGTCATCCTGCGGTCCGAGAACGAAATTGTCAGGATCATGCGTGAAGAGATTCTTCAGAACTTGGGAAAGAAAGGTCATGACCACAGGTCTGTTGAACATCGGAGTTCTTGACCGCCGTAAGTCCTGGGTCACCCCAGGATCCGGGGCGGAGATTTCCCGGATCCGATAGTCGGAGTCCTGTTCAGGTTCGCGCGTCGCCAAATGCCTGATCGACCGGCTTGCGAGAGAATTTGCCTGCCAAGAAGGGCCTGCGGGCCGCTATGCGCGCCATCGCCATTCGCGCATCATAAACTGTCAATTCAGCAGCTGCCTCGTCCCCAACGCTTCTCCGAAGACTATCATCCAGCCATTCGACCGTCGTGCCTATATCACGCCAGGCATGATAGCTGTCCGTTTCGTCGCGGCGCCGCAGGTAGTCTTGCGGCCCTTCGCAGTTTTTTGATGGATGCCCCGAACCGTCACTGCAAACAGGGTGGAGTTTCAGTGCGGGCTGGGCCACGACGATGTGTTCGGCGGCGCAATGATGACCAACGCGTTCGCCGCACGGCTGCACTTTCCCGGGTTTCCGGGCATCGTCGTCGCGCAGCTCCTGCCATAGCGGACCACGGCACGGGGGCAGGTGCCGTTCGACACGCTCGACATTCCGAATGCGCCGGTCAGCGGGGAGTTGATACTCTACCACGTTACCGAAACAGCGCTGGGATGCGCAGGTCCACCGGACCGGCGATCGACGTGCGGACGCAACCGCGGCCTTCGTTCGCGCAATCGCATATATGTGCGATCTGGTGGCGGGATCGGGGTGGGCGGCGCTTCCGCATTGACCGGGCCGCGTGCCGGGTGATTGCATCGGACGAGGAAGGCTAACCAACGGACGGGTCCATGAGGCACCCGCCGAAGCAAGGGAGGCGGCCGGGCTCGGGAAGCGTCGGCCGACGCAGGGAGGAAGAATTATAATGACTGTATTGAACGGACTGGATCGTCTTGCCGCAGGCGCGGCGCTGATAATCGCAGGCGCGCTGGCGCCGCAGGTGGCCTTGGCCGAGACAACCCTCAAGGTGGCGGACACCTTTCCGCCGGGCCACTACATCGTCGAGACCGGCACCAAATACTGGATGGAGCGGGTGACCGAACTGACCGACGGCGAGGTCCAGTTCCAGTATTTCGGCGCAGGGCAGATGGGCTCGCTTCGCGACATGTTCTCGTTGGTGCAGTCGGGCGTGGTGGACATAGGCTATGTCCCACCGGCCTATAACGGGGGCACGATGCCGCTGGCCGGTGTGCACACGCTGCCGGGGCTGTTCTCGCAAAGTACGGTCGGCACACCGGCATTCTACGATACGGTGACCTCGGGGCCGATCCTGGAGAACGATTTTCTGAAAAACGGGATGCGTCCGCTCTGGGGCGTAATGACCTCCACCTACAATCTCTTTACCCGTGGCAAGGAGATCGACGGCCTGGAGGATATCGATGGGCTCAAGCTGAAGATCATTGCCGGTAACATGTCGGAATCTGTCAAGGCCCTGGGCGGCGCTCCGGTGGATATTCCCAGCCCCGAAACCTATCAGGCGATCCGGACCGGCACGGTTGACGGCGCGATCTTCCCGACCACGAGCATCTATTCCTACAAGCTCGAAGAGGTGATCGACACCGCTGTGCTTGGGCTGGATATCTTCGTGTACTGGGCACCTTACGTGATCCGCGACGAGGTCTGGCAAGGGCTTGCGCCCGAGCATCAGGAGGCGATGAAGCAGGCGGCGCAGGAGGCGATGCAGCGCGTCGCCGAGGAAACCGACCGATCGGCCGCCGAACTCGAAGACAAGATGCGCGAAAGCGGCATCGAGGTCATCGTTCTTGACGAAGCGCAGCGCGAACAGGTCAGAACGGCCACGGCGCCGGTCTTCGATGCCTGGGTTTCGGACCTGGAAGAGCGCGGCATGCCCGGCGGCGAGGTGCTGGAGGCTTTTCGTTCAAATATCGAAAAGCACCAGAAGCAGTAAAGGGGCCCGACCGTGCATCCGCATGATCTTGATCCCGAAGAGGACGCCGTGCCGCCGCCCAAGGCTGGATTGCACGGCCCTCTTGGCCGCACAATGGACCGGGTTGACACCTGGGCGAACTGGCTGTCGCGCGCGGCGATGATCATCATGCTGGTGCTGATCCTTATCCAGATCTTCACCCGCTATGTCCTGAACGACCCGATCGAGGGCGTCATAGGGGCCACCGAACTCTATCTGATGCCCATCATCGTGTTCGGAAGCCTGAGCTACCTTGAGATGCACGACGGCCATGTGCGGGTGGGGATCCTGTTCGAGGCGCTGCCAGCCAGGCTGCGCGCCGGTCTCGACGTGGTTCTGCGTCTGCTGGCGGCCGCGTTTTTCGCGCTGGTGTGCTACGGTGCCTCGCGTGAGGCGCTCAAGGCGTGGGACTTCGGGTATCGCACGTCGGGCGACATCGACGCGCCGCTCGTCACCGCCCTCGTGATTGCGCCAATCGGCTGCCTGCTGATTGTCCTGCGGCTTCTGGTGAACTTGGCGGGCGACGTGCAGCGGCTCCGCGACCCCAAGGATCGGGCGGTCTGAGCATGGAATATCTCGCACCCGTGTCCTTCCTGCTGGCGGGGCTTCTCGTCGTCGGGATGCCGATTGGCTTCGCTATGGGCATCGCCGGCACTGTGGGGCTTTACCTGATCGGCGGGCTCAACCTTGCGCTCGGGATCCTGTCGGTCGCCCCCTATCGCAACACAGCCTCCTGGTTGCTGACCGCCATTCCCCTGTTCATTCTGATGGCCGAGATCCTGTCGGCCAGCCGGATCTCGTCGGACATGTTCCGCGCCGCCAACAAGTGGGTCGGGCATCTGCCAGGCGGGCTGGCTGTGGCCACGGTGTTCACCAGCGCAGGTTTCGGTGCGGTGTCTGGCTCGTCGACCGCCGCCACCGCGACAATGGCCCGCACCGTCGCGCCGGAGGCCAAAAAATACGGTTATGACCGTGGTATGATCGTGGGCACGGTGGCGGCAGCCGGCACGCTGTCGATCATGATCCCGCCGTCGGTGGTGCTCATGGTCTACGGCATTATCACCGAAACCTCTATCGGCGGGCTCTTCATCGCCGGCATCGTACCCGGACTGATCACCGCGCTGTCCTTTGCCGGCATCACCATGGCCTGGGCGGCGCTGAACCCCAAACTTGCGCCGCCGGTGCAAAGCCACAGCTGGCGAGAGCGCATCCTGTCGCTGCGTGAGCTTTGGCCGGTGATCTTGCTGTTCGTGTTTGTGGTCGCCGGAATCTATTCCGGCGCCGTCACCGTCACCGAAGCTGCGGCGGCAGGCTGTCTCGGCGCGATCCTGATCGCCGCCGTGATGCTGCGGCGCATGGGCTGGCGCGACTTCATGAACGCGCTTGAACGCACCACCCGCCCCACGGCAATGATCTTTACCATCATCATCGGGGCCCATATCTTCGGCTATTTCGTTACCCTCACGATGGCACCGCAGGCGCTGGTTTCCTACGTGCAGGGGCTGGAGATCAGTCCGGGAATGGTGATCCTCATCCTGATCGTGATCTACGTGCTTCTGGGCTGCGTTATGGATCAGCTGGCGATCCTGATCCTGACCATGCCGATCGTCTTTCCGATGGTCATGGAACTCGGCTACTCGCCGATCTGGTTTGGCATCCTCATCACCAAGACCGTCGAGATCGGGCTGATCACGCCGCCCATCGGGATGAACGTCTTCGTCGCCAGCTCGATCACCGGGGTGCCGCTCAAACGGGTCTTTGTGGGTGTGTTGCCCTTCGTTCTGGCAGAGTTCGCGGTTCTGGCGCTGATCGCCTTCTTCCCGGAAATCGTCACCGCGTTCTCGGGTGAATACTAGGCAATAAAAAGGAATCGAAAGTGAAACTGGGACTGAAGGACAAGGTAGCAATCGTCACCGGGTCGGGCCGCGGGATCGGCGCGGTGACGGCGCGCGCGCTGGCCGAGGAAGGGGCGAAGGTGGTGATCACCGATATCGACCCGGAAACCACCGAAGCCACCCGCGCTGCGTTTGTCGCCGACGGTTACGCGGCGATCGGTGCCGTCTGCGACGTCACCGACGAGGCCCAGGTCAACGCGCTCGTCGCGCGCACGATCGAGAAATTCGGGGCCGTCCATATCCTTGTGAACAACGCCGGCTTTCCGCGCGACAACTATATCACCAAGATGCCGGAGCAGGATTGGGATGCCGTGGTGGGCGTGATCCTGAAGGGTGCCTACAACTGCTCGCGCGCCGTGGTGCCGCATTTCATGGAGCAGAACTGGGGCAGGGTGATCAACATCTCGTCGCGCGCCTATCTCGGCAATCCCGGGCAGACCAACTATGCGGCGGCCAAGGCCGGCATTATCGGCTTTACCCGGGCGCTTGGGATGGAGCAGGGGCGCTTCAACGTCACGGTCAACGCCATCGCGCCGGGTTTCATCGCCACCGACATGATCGAGGCACTTCCGAACTACGACCGGATCAAGTCGCGCGCGCTGGCGATGAACACCGTTCCGCGCCTGGGCAACGAGCGCGACATCGCCAACGGCGTGGTGTTCCTCGCCTCTGATGCGGCGGAATACATCTCGGGTGAGACACTGCACATCACCGGCGGGCGGTATGGCTGAACACGTCGCGCCGTCCATCGATGACCAGGAGCAGGAGACGCGGATGCTGCGCGACAGCATCCGGGGTTTCATGGCGCGCGAACTGACCGAGGCGCGCATCTCCGAATGCGAGGCGGCGGGCGAGCTGCCCTGGAAGATGGTGGGCGCGCTGCGCCAGTTCGGCTATCTCGGCGGGCTTCTGCCCGAGGAGGCGGGAGGCTACGGGCTGAGTTACCGCACCTGGGCGATGATGATGGAGGAGGCGGGGTATCGCTGGCTGTCGCTCCGGGTGCTGCTCAATACCGTCAACATCGTCGCCGCGCTGCTGCACCATCTGGGCGACGCCCGGCAGAAGGAGAAATGGCTGGATCCCGTCATCGCCGGGGAGATGCCGGTCTGGGTCGGGATCACCGAACCTGACCACGGCTCCGACGTCGCCTCGGTCCAGACCCGGGCCGAGGACAAGGGCGACCACTGGCTGATCAACGGCGGCAAGCTGTGGACGACGAATGGTATTCACGGCCGGGTCGGAATCCTGGTGGCGCGGACGTTCACCGAAGGCTGCGACGGCGATCTGAGCCTGTTCCTCGTGGATTCCGAGGAAACCGATTTCGAAGCCTCGCGGGTGGGCACGATGTTCATCAAGGCCACGGCGACATCGCAACTGGCCTTTCACAACGCAAGAGTGCCAAAGGAAAACCTGCTGGGACCGGCGGGCAAGGGCCTGAAGGCGATCCTTACCGGGCTGAATTACGGGCGGCTCAACGTGGCGGCGGGCGCGGTGGGCGCGTCGCAGCGGGCGCTGGACCTCTCGACCGATTACGTCAAGACGCGCAAGCAGTTCGGTAACGTGATCGGGGGCTACCAACTGGTACAGAAGCTGATCGTGGACATGACCATCCGCACCGAAGCCGCCCGCGCCCTGACCGACCGCGCAGCACAGGCGCTGGACGCGGGTCTGCCCGGGCGCAAGGAATGCTCGATTGCCAAGCTCTATGCCAGCGAGGCGGCGCATGAGGTCGCGTCGATGGCGCTGCAGGCCCATGGCGGGCTGGGATATTCCACCGATTACCCGGTCGAGCGGTTGTTCCGCGACACCCGCGGCGGGCTGATCCCCGAGGGCACCTCGGAAATCCAGACTTTGATCATCGGGCGCGAGGTTCTCGGGATCTCGGCATTCACCTGAGGAGGCGGCCATGCCGATGACCTTTCTCCAGGCCCTGAGGTTGAACGCGCGGCGGTTCCCCACGAAACCCTCGGTGGTGTTCGAGGGGCGAAGCCAGACCTACACGGATCTTCTGAACCGGGTGGAACGGATGATGACGGTGCTGGCGCGACGCGGCATCGCGCCGGGCGACAAGGTGGCGGTGATCTCGGAAAACCATCCCGATTTCCTTGCCGCCTATGTGGCGGTGACCGGGCTGGGCGCGATCCCCGCACCGATCAACTACCGCATCGCGCCCGAGGTCATGGCCGAGGTGGTCGCCCGCTCGGACAGCAAGGCCTTGCTGCTGGGAGACGCGGCGCTGGACCATGCCGATCTGTTCCGGACTGTGGTAAGCGATATCATCGCCCTTGGCGACGTGGCCGCGCAAGGACTGCCGCGCCTGTCGGACCTTCTGGCAGACACACCGCCCGATCCGCCGCAAGGGCAGGACGGCACCACGATCATGCTGCACACGTCGGGGACCACCGGCAAGCCCAAGGGCGCGCTGCGCAGTCTCTTCGGCATGGAGGAACGCGCCATCGAGCAGCGTTTCCGCCCCGACGACCGGGCGCTGTCGGCGCTGCCGATCTGCCTGTCGGCCGGCTGCACCTATACGCTGCTGCCGCTTTATCTGGGTGCCAGCGTCCATCTGATGCGCCGCTTCGACGGGGCCGCGGCGCTGCGCCTGATCGAGGACGAACGGCTGACCGCCACCATGCTGCTGCCGGCCATGCTGCAGCGGATGGTCGAGTCCGACGGCTTCGCCGGCGCCGACCTGTCGTCGCTGCGCACTTTGCAGTCGGGCGGCGGCGAGATGTATCCCGACCTCAAGCGCGCCGCGCTCGACAAGTTCGGCGATGCGCTGATGATCTATGCCGCCTCCAGCGAAGCAGGGCCCTATGCCAACCTGACCGCCGAGGACCTGCGCCGCAACCTTGCAGGCAATTGCGTGGGCCGTCCCTTCTTCGGGGTCGAACTCAAGCTGCTGGACGATGATGGAAACGAGGTGCCGCAGGGTGAGGTCGGCGAGATCTGCACCCGCAGCGAAAGCCGCTATGACGGATATTACAACGACGAGGCGCTGACCGCCGAGACCCGGCGCGGCGACTATCTGACGGTGGGCGATCTGGGTCGGATCGATGCCGAGGGGCTGCTCTGGTTCACCGGCCGCAAGCGCGACATCATCAAGAGCGGCGGCATCAACGTCTACGCCCCCGAGATCGAGGAGGCGCTGGCCAGCCATCCCGAGATTGCCGAGGCGCATTGCATCGGCCTGCCCGATCCGCGCTGGACCGAGGCGATCTGCGCGGTGATCGTGCCCGCGCCGGGCGCCCGGCTGACCGCGGCCGATGTGATCGCCCACGCCGAGGCGGGGCTTGACCGCTACAAGCGTCCGCGACGCGTGGTTTTCATGGCGGCGGTGCCGCGCAACCTGACCGGCCGCGTGCTCAAGTCCGAACTCAAGGGCATGGTGCTGGCGCTGCCGGAAGAGGAGGAGGAAAGCCGATGACCCGACCCGACCTTTCTGCCCTGAAGGGCCAGCAGCTTTACTGGGAGGACCTGAACGAAGGCGACCAGTTCGACAGCCCCACCCGCACCATCACCGAGGCGGACGTGACGGGATTTGCCTGCCTGTCGGGCGATTTCAACCGGCTGCATGTGGATGCCGAGTATGCCGCCGGGTCAGCCTATGGCCAGCGCATCGCACACGGGCTTCTGGTTGTGTCGGTGATGTCGGGGCTGACCACGCGGATGTTGCTGAACACCTTCCTCGAACCTTCGCTGCTGGGACTTCTGGACATGCAATGCCGGTTCCCGAAACCCACCTTCATCGGCGACACGATCGGGGTGCGCGTCACCGTGGCCGAGAAGCGCGAGACCTCGAAACCCGAACGCGGCATCCTGTCGTTCCGGCGCGAGGTGACCAACCAGCGGGGGGAGACCGTGGTGGAAGGGGTCTGGAAACTGCTCGTCCGTCGTGCGCCACCGGGTGCCTGAACCGATGAGGGCGGGCGACTTCCCCGATCTCTCGCGGCTATTGTCGCCGCGCAGCGTGGCGATCCTGGGGGCCAGTGAACGCCCCCGAAGCGTGGGCAGTGACACCTTGCTGAACCTTGCCGAGCATTCCGACTTTGAGGGAGGGATCTTCCCGGTCAATCCCGGGCGTGCAAGGGTTCATGGCCTGCGGGCCTATCCCGCAATGTCGGCCTTGCCCGGCCCCGTTGATGTGGCGGTGGTGTGCCTTCCGGCGGAGGCGGTGATCGACGCCTTGCGGGATTGCGCCGCGGCAGGAACTGGGTTCGCGGTGGTCTTCACCTCTGGCTTCGGCGAAACCGGGGATGCGGGCCGCGCCGCCGAGACCGAGATGGCTGAAATCGCCCGGCACAGCGGGATTCGCATCTATGGGCCGAACTCGCCGGGGCTGAGCAACATCAATCGCCGCCTCGGGCTGACCTTCTCGCCGGTGTTCAAGAACGACACGCTGGGCGGCGGCATCGGGCTTGTCACACAGGGCGGCGGGCTTGGCCGCGCCTTTATCCAGGCCAGCGAACGCGGTGTCGGCGTCGGCCTGTGGTGCTCTACCGGCAACGAGGCCGACCTGACCATGGCCGATGTCGTGCATCACATGGTGGGCGATCCCGACATAAGGGTAATCGCGCTTCTGGCCGAAGGCTTCCGCGACGGGCCGCGCTTTCTGGCAGCTGCCCGCGCTGCCGCTCGCGCCGGCAAGCCGGTGGTGGCGATGAAGGTGGGCAAGTCGGACTATGGCGTTGCTGCCACCCGTTCGCACACCGCCGCGCTCGCCGGATCGGCGGCGGTCACCTCGGCGCTGTTCCGCCAGCACGGCATCGTCGAGGTGGACGATCTGGACGAATTGATCGACACGGCGGCGCTGTTCGAGCGTGCGGGCATCGCCCGACGCCGGGGAATCTGCGTTTATTCCTTCTCTGGCGGCACCGCGGCGCTGGCCGCCGACATGGTGGGCAGCGCCGGTTTGACCCTGTCCGAACTGGCCCCCGACACCCGCGCCGGGCTGCGCGCGCTGGCCCCGTCCTATGCGGCGGTCGATAACCCGGTGGACCTGACGACCCAGGTTTTCACGCAGGACACGCTCAACCGCGACTGCCTGTCGCTGGTGGCGCGCGATCCGGCCACCGATGTTGTGCTTCTGCCGATTCCCGCCGACTACGGCCCGATCACCGACCGGTCCGCCGACGACATGGTCGCGCTGGCGCCGGACAGCCCGGCTCTGCTCCTGCCGGTCTGGATGAGCGGGCATCGCGCCGCTGGCTATGCCACGCTGAACGCGGCAGGGCTGGCGCCTTTTCGCAGCCTCGGCAAGGCGGTGACGGCGTTGAAGCGGCTGATCTGGCGCGGCGACTGGAGCCCCTCGGACACCGAGACCCCGTCGCTGCCCGCACTTCCGCCCGGCGAGCATGACGAGGCTGCCGCCAAGGCGGTGCTGGCCGACCTGGGTCTGACCGTGCCCGAAGGACGGGTCGTGACCAGTGCGAGGCAGGCAGGCGAGGCGGCGCGCGGGATCGGCTTTCCGGTGGTGCTCAAGGCGCTGGTGCCCGGTCTTCTGCACAAGACCGAAGCCGGGGCCGTAGCCGTCGGGCTGATGGATGAGCAGGCGCTGGCGGCGGCCTGGGACGCGATGGCGGCGTCGCTGGCGGCGCAGGGGCACAGGCTGGAGCGCGCTCTGGTTGAGCGCATGGAACAGGGGCCGGGCGTCGAGGTGATGGCGGGACTGCACCGCGATCCGGTGTTCGGCCCGGTGGTGAGCTTCGGCCTCGGCGGCGTGATGGTCGAGGCGCTTTCTGACGTCACGCACCGCGCCGCGCCCTTTGGGCGGGACGAGGCGCTGGCGATGATCGACGAGATCCGCGGACGCGCACTGCTGGGTCCGCTGCGCGGCCGCCCCGGCGCCGATCTGGGCGCGCTGGCCGATCTTCTCGTGATCCTGGCCGCCCTGGGTGCGCGCGGCGACATCGCGGAGATGGATCTCAATCCGGTGCGCGCCGGTCCGGCGGGTGCCACGGTGCTTGACGCGGTGATCCTGCGCGCTCCGACCGACACAGAAGGAAAGGCAAGACAATGACGGTAAAGACGGACATCGGTTTCACCACCCGCGACCGCATCTATGTGCGCGGGCGCGATCTGGCCGATGACATCCTGGGCAAGATGGATTTCATCGACATGATCTATTTCACCGCCACGGGGAAGGAGCCGGATGCCCGCACCCGCGCGATGACCAATGCGATCATCGTCACCGCCACCGATCACGGCCTTACCCCCAGCGCCATCGCCGCGCGAATGACCATTCTCGGCGCGCCGGAATCGCTTCAGGGCGCGGTGGCTGCGGGCTTGCTGGGCGCGGGAAACCATTTTTTGGGCACCATGCAGAACGCCGCCGCCTTTACCCGCGACGAGATCGGCGGGCTGTCTGACAGCGACGACGACGCAGCCTATGCCGCCCGCGCGCAGGAGGTCGTGCGCGCCTTTCGCGCGGCGCGCCGCATTGTGCCGGGCCTCGGCCATCCGATCCACGTCGAGGGCGACCCCCGCACGCCGGTTCTGCGGCGCATCGCGGGCGAGAACGGGTTCGACGGGCGGCATTGGCGCTTCATGGCGGCCGTCGAGTCCGCCGCCCGCGAGGAATATGGCCGTCTGCTGCCCATCAACGCCGCCGGCGCGGTCGGGGCCACCGTTTCGGACATGGGGCTTGCCCCGATCTGGGCGCGGGCCTTCGCCCTGATTGGCCGATCCGCCGGGCTTCTGGCGCATCTGATGGAAGAACTCGAAAATCCACAGGGTCAGAAGATCTGGGACATGATCCTGGAACAGGACGACTCGGCGGAATGCGCCGGGATCGTAGACCCGGACTGCGCGGACAGCACAGGAGCGCAAAAATGACCGGCACTGCACCGCTTTCGGGGCTTCGCGTCCTCGATCTGACCGAGCTTCTGCCCGGACCCTATGCCACGCAGCAACTGGCCGAGATGGGGGCCGAGGTCATCAAGGTCGAACGTCCCGCGGGCGACGCCGCGCGCGCCATGTTCCCCGGCCTCTTTGCCGCCGTGAACCGCGGCAAGAAAAGCATCGCCCTGAACCTCAAGGACGACACAGACCGCGCGGCTTTCCTGCGGCTGGCCAAACGGGCGGACGTCGTGATCGAGGGTTATCGCCCGGGCGTGACCGCGCGGCTGGGCATCGACTATGAGACGCTTTCGGCGCTCAATCCCGGCCTCGTCTACTGTTCGGTCAGCGGCTATGGTCAGACCGGGCCGGCGCGCGACTGGCCGGGGCATGATCTGAACTACGCGGCGATGGCGGGCGCGGTGGCGATCTCGGGCGCGCCCGACGGACCGCCTGAATACACGACTGGCGTGCCGATCGGGGATCTCTCGGCAGCCATGTATGCCATCATCACCATTCTTGCTGCGTTGCGCGGACGCGACGCCACGGGGCGGGGCCAGTATCTGGACGTGGCGATCACCGACGCGCTGGCCAGTTGGGTCGCCCCGCGCTACGGCGTGTGGGACGCCGGACGCCAGGCCGGGCGCGAGATCACAAAGGCCGATATCCTGCGCCGCGCCGCCTATGGTATCTTCGCGACCGCCGACGGAAAATATATGACCATCGGTGCGATCGAGACGCATTTCTTCCGCCGCCTGATCCGCGCCACCGGGATGACGGGCTTCGACGATCCGGCGCTTGACGACTTCGCCGCACGCACCGACCGCACGGATGATATCAGCGCCGCCCTGACCCCGTTGATCGCCGCGCGTCCTTATGCGCATTGGGCGGAGATCTTTGAGGCCGAGGATGTTCCCTTCGCCCCGGTCAACGGGCTGGAGGATCTGGCACGAGACCCGCAGCTCAAGGCGCGCGGGATGGTGCGCTCAGCCGGCGCGGCGCAGGTGATGGCCTTCCCGGTGCCGATGGCTGGGATGAGTGATCCGGCGGGCCACGTCCCGGCAGTGGGCGAGCATCAGGCCGAAATTCTGGACCAAGCCGAAAGGCTGGAGTGAGGACCGATGCAGTTTGAGCTGGACGACTGGCAGGAAACGGCGCGGCGCAGCTTCCGCAAATACCTTGACGCCGAGGTGGCGCCGTTGGTCGAGGCGCACGAGGATGCCCACCGTCCGCCGCCGCCCGAAGTGTTGCAAAAGATGGGCGAGTTCGGCCTTCTGGGCGGCCTTTTGCCCGAGGCGCAGGGCGGGGCGGGTCTGGACTACCTCACCTATTGCACGCTCCTGTGCGAGCTGTCGCAGGTCTGGCCGTCCCTGCGCAGCATCGTCAGCACCTCCAACCTGGTCCTGATGATCATTGCGCAGCGCGGAACGCCAGAGCAGCAGCAAAGATGGCTGGGCGATCTGGTGTCGGGCCGCAAGACCGCCTTCTTCGCGCTGACCGAACCCAATGTCGGCTCGGACGCCAGCAATGTCGAGACACGGGCCCGGCGCGACGGCGATGGCTGGCGGCTGAACGGTCGCAAGCTGTATATTTCGAATGGGACGGGGGCCGATCTGGGCGTTGTCTTCGCGCGTTCGGGTGAGGGCGAAAGAGCAGGGGTCTCGGCCTTCGTGGTCGAGACCGGCGCGTCGGGGTTCTCGGCGCGCGAGGTGCGCAGCATGGGCATGAACGCCTGCCCGCTGGGCGAGCTTCTGTTCGAAGACGTGAGGCTGCCACCCGATCACCTGATCGGCACCGAGGGCGAGGCCTTTGCCATCGCCAAGCACTATCTGAACGTGGGCCGCTGCTTTGTGTCCTTCACCTGCCTCGGCCTGTCGATTGCCGCCTACGAGGCGGCGCTGCGCTATGCCGGTGAACGGGAACAGTTCGGGCGCAAGATCGGCGGTTTCCAACTGGTTCAGCAGATGATCGCCGACATGATGACCGGCGTGGAAACCTCGCGTATGCTGGCTTGCCGGGCGGCCGACGCGCTGGACCGCGGCGCGCCGGATCGCGGCCGCGCCTGCTCGATGGCCAAGCGCCACAATTCCGACACGGCGCTCAGGGTCTGCGAGACCGCTTTGCAGGTGCATGGCGGGGCGGGCTATACCCGGGACTTCCCGGTGGAGCGCTACTATCGCGACGTGCGCCACCTGACGATTGCCGAAGGCACAAACCAGCTTCAGGCGCTGCTTCTGGCGCAGGGGGCCCTGGGCATCTCGGCGCTGCGGGGCTGACCGGTCCGCAGTTTGCGCACGGCCTGCCGCCGATGCCGGTCTGAATGGCAGGCGGAATGCGGGCACCGGGCGGGTCAGATTCCCAAATACGAACGGCGCACATGATCGTCGTGGCGCAAGACGTCGGAGGCTCCGGTGAGAGCGATTGTCCCGTTTTCCAGAACATAGGCGCGGCTGGCGAAATCCAGCGCCATGTAGACATCCTGTTCCACGAGAAGAATGGTCAGGCCGGTGCGGCGAAGACCGTCGAGGGCCTCGTACATCTGCTCGACCACCAGAGGCGCGAGGCCGAGCGACGGCTCGTCGAGCATGATCATGCTGGGCCGGGACATAAGCGCGCGCCCGATCGCCAGCATCTGCTGCTGACCGCCCGAGAGCCCTCCGGCAAGTTCGCGGGCCTTCTGGCTCAGCATCGGAAAGAGTTCGTAGACCTCGGAAAGGGCGCTCTTCCGGTCTTTCGTGTCGGATGCGGCGCTTGCGCCCACGATCAGGTTCTGTTCGACCGTGAGCGACCCGAAGACGTGCCGCGCCTCGGGTACATGAACGAGGCCAAGGCGCGGAATCTCGCTGGCGGCAAGGCCGCCGATCTCCTTGCCATCGTAGCGGATTGTCCCGGAACGGGCGGCCACGAGGCCCGAAATCGTGCGCAGAAGGGTGGATTTGCCCGCGCCGTTCGGCCCGATCACAGCCACGACCTCGCCCTCGGCGATCTCGATGCTGACACCGTGGAGCACGTCGAGCAGACCGTAACCGGAGACGAGAGACTCGATCGACAGCTTCATCTTGGGCCCCGAGTAGATGTGCGGGGCCGGCCCAGGATCGTGTTGGAGATGATGTTGCGCTGAATCTGGTTGGTGCCCTCGATGATCTGCAGAACCTTGGCGTCGCGGAAGTAGCGGTTGATCGGAACCTCGCTCGAGATGCCCGCCGCCCCGAAAAGCTGGACGGCGTCCTGGGCCACCTGCATCGCGGTGTCGGTGGCGAACCGCTTGGCCATCGCGGCCGCCGCAGCCAGTTCGGTTCCTGTCTTGCCGGCGTCCACCAGGGCGGCGGCGCGATAGACCAGCAGCCGCGATGCCTCCACTCCGGTTGCCATGTCGGCGATCATCCAGCGCACGCCCTGGAAGTCGGATACCGCCTGCCCGAAGGCCTGCCGTTCGAGGATGAAATCGCGCGCGAGTTCCATCGCTCCCTGGGCCAGACCGACGCCGCGTGCCCCGATGATCGGACGCGACTGGTTGAACGCTTCCATCACGATCTTGAAGCCCTTGCCCTCGGGGCCGATCCGGTTGGCGGCGGGCACGATCATGTCCTCGAAATGCAGTGCGTTCGAAGGCACGCCCCGGGCGCCCAGCTTGTCTTCCTTGCGGCCAAGCTCGAAGCCCTTCGTGCCCTTTTCGACGATGAAGAAGTTGATCTCTCCGGTGCTGTCGCTGGCGCCGGTCTTGGCCGCGACAAGAACGAAGTCGGCGACCGCCGAGTTGGTGCTCCAGATTTTCTGGCCATTGATGCGATAAGCGTCGCCCTCGCGCACAGCGCGGGTGCGGATCCCGGCAACATCCGATCCGCTTTGCGGCTCGGTGACCGCCAGCGCACTCCGCAGGCTGCCATCGGCCAAGCCGGGCAGGAAGCGCGCCTTCTGCGCCTCGTCACCGCCGAACAGGATCGCACCGAACGGGACCCACTGCACGATCAGCAGATAGGCGGTATTATAGCAGACGCGCGCCAGTTCCTCGACCGCGACGCAGGCGGCAAGCTGGCTTCCCATGCCGCCGTGCTCGGCCGGAAACGGCAAGGTGAACATCCCCAGTTCGCGCAGCAGATCGAACATGTCCTGCGGGTACTCCCCGCTGCGGTCGATTTCGTGGGCGCGGGGCGCCACGCGCTCGTTGGCGACGCGCCGCACCATCTGCTGCACTTCCCTGACGTCCTCGGGCAGATCAAACATCATCATTCAGGTTTCTCCGTTGTCGGCGTTGTCGGATGCTGCGGCGGCAGAGGCTTGCTGCGCGCGCTTGCCGAGATAGGCTTCGATCACGTGGGGATCCCGACTGACCTCGCTTGGCAGCCCCTCGGCTATCACCGCGCCCGCATCGAGCACCACAATCCGGTCGCAAAGCTCCATCACCGCATGCATCACGTGCTCGATGATCACCACGGTGATCCCTTCCGCGCGCAGGCCGCGGATGAGCGCGATCACGCTTGTCACCTCGGTCGGTGTCAGCCCCGCCATGACTTCGTCGAGCAGCAACAGAGAAGGTCCCGTTGCAAGGGCGCGCGCGATTTCCAGCCGACGCCGCTCGGACAGCGTGAGTTCTGCACAGGGCACATCTCGGCGTGTCTCGAGCCCGACACGGGAAAGCACCCGACCGGCGATGCTGCGGGCTTCGTCGAAGGAGCGGTCGGGAAGCGCGGCAGTGAACACCGCCTCGGCCACCGTGAAGGACGCGAAAGTCTGCGTGATCTGGAAGGTGCGCGCGATGCCCAGTTGGGTGCATTCGTGCGGGGCCAGCCCGTCGACGCGCTGTCCGAGCAGGGTTATCCGGCCGCGGCTTGGCGGAAAGGCACCGCCGAGCAGGTTGAAGAAGGTCGTCTTGCCGGCGCCGTTGGGGCCGATCAGGCCGAGGATTTCGCCCTGACGAACTTCGAGATCGACCGACTGCAGTGCCGTCACGCCGCCAAAGTCACGGCCCACGCCATCTGCGGTGAGAATTTTCCCGCCATCCTCAAGATCGGCGGCGTGGCGCCGGGGCAACGGCCCGGCAGCGACGGACTGCGGCACGGAAAGGGTGAAGCCGGAAAACCATCGCCCGCCCAGTGCCCTGCGCAACTGCCCGATCAGCCCCCCCGGCAGAAGCAGGATCACCGCGACAAGGGCGGCGCCGTAGACCAGCTGGTGCGCGCCTGCCCCAAGCGACATCAACTGCACGCGCATGATCTCGCCCAGGGGGAAGAGCACAAGGGTGCCCACGACCGGACCCAGAAGTGTTCCGGTGCCACCGACAACCGAGAACAGCAGGATCAGAATGATCACATGCACGCCCAGCACCGAATGCGGGTCTATGAAGCCCACGAACTGCGCGTAGAAGCCGCCCGCCACCGAGGTCGCCGCGGCGCTGATGGCGAAGGCGAGCTGTTTGGACCGGAAAAGATTGATGCCCGACGCCGCGGCTGCGGCCTCGTTGTCCCGGGTGGCGCGCCAGATGAAGCCGTGGCGCGAATTCAGAAGCGCCTGCAGGACGAGCAGGAGCACCGTGTTGAATACCGCGATGACGAGCAGATAGGGCCAGAGGTCCTGAAAGCGCAGGGCCGCAAGACCGGTCTCGTCAAGCGGCATGAACATGCCGTTGGTGCCACCGAGTGCTCTGACCCCCGACACCCCGTAGAAAAGCGCATAGGCCAGGGCAAGCGTCAGGAGCGCAAAGACGAGGTGGCTGAGACCTTTCCGGAACGGAATGTAACCCGCCGCCAGGGCGAGAACGACCGACAGGGCCATGCCGAAGATCATCCCCAGCCAGGGACTGACCCCATAGGTGGTGGCAAGGTAGATGGTGCAGTAGGCACCGACACCGAAGAAGGCCCCGTGGCCAAAGGAGACCTGGCCGACATAGCCGCCGATCAGGTTCCAGGCCGTGCAGAGGTAGCACCACACGAGCATCATCACCGCGACGCTGACCCAGTAGGCGTTCAGAACGGTGAGGGCGATCACCACCGCCACCCAGATGACCAGGATGGCGACTGCACCCTCGCTGCGCAGCACGCCTGCTATGGCACCCGCCGGGGATCGACCGAGGCGGACCGCGGTATCCGGTTTGCCGCTCATACCGTCGCCCCCCGCCCCAGAAGGCCGTGCGGCCTCAGAAGCAGCACGGCGCCGAACAAGATGTAAAGCCCCGCCGGCGCCGATGCGCTGTTGAAGATGGCGCCGGCCAGCGCCTCGGCCACGCCGAGAACCAGCGCCGCCACCATCGCACCGCGCAGATCACCCAGCCCGCCCAGCACCACGATCATCAGAGACAGAACGCTGAACTGAAGGCCCACCACCGGGGTGACATGATAGAACCCCATCAGGCAGCCGGCGGCGACCGCCAGCGACCCCGTCGCGCCGACGAAGACCCACATCTGCACACGCTGCACCGTCACGCCGCACAGTTGGGCCATCACCGGGTCTTCCGCCGTGGCACGGATGCGGTACCCCCAGACGGTCGCCGAGAGAAACCAGGCCAGCAGCCCCGACGCCACCAGGGCGATGACGAAGCCTATCAGCAACGGCACGCTTACCACGATGGCGCCAAGACGGATTGTCGACGCTCCGAGTTCGGTCCTCACGTTGAACAGGTCGGCCCCGAACCACAGGAACGCCGCGCTCTGGATCACGAATGACAGCCCGATGGTCAACTGCGCCTGAACGAGAGGGGCGGAGCCGACGATCGGCCGGATGAGCAGCCCGAAGACCGCCCATCCGATCGCCATCATGGCAGGCACAATCAGGAGGCCCGCAAGAAACGGCGAGAGACCCGTGGAGGCGCAGACCATCACCACGCCGTACATGCCGACCATGAGCAGGTCGCCATGGGCGAAGTTCAGCACGCCCATGACGCCGAACACCAGCGCCAGGGCCAGGGCGATAAGCGCATAGATGCCACCCATCAGGAACCCCGACACTGCCGCCTGAACAAGAAGCTCAACACTCATCCTGACCACTCCCGTCCAGTTTACGTATCAGTTCAGAGGATTGGGGTCTTCCACAGCCACCTCTGGCGGCCAGACCGTGACCTTCTTCGTGCCGCCTTCCTTCCATTGCGCGATCAGGTTCTGCGATCCGACGTTCCGGCCGTGTTCGTCGAACTTGATCCGCGAGAAAGGCGAGATCAGCTGATCGCCGGGGATGTCGATCTCAAGGATGGCGGCGCGAAGGTTCTCGGTCGTCAGATCCTGGCCGGCTTCAAGCGTCTTCTCCAGCGCAGCCTTCAGCGTGTAGGCACCGCGGTAGCACATCGACGCATAGCTGGACGGCACGATGCCGTGCTCTTCCTCGTAGGACTTCACAAATCGCTGGGCGCGGTCCATGTCGGGATTGAAGTAGTCCACCGTGCTGAGATTGACGTCCTCAATGAAGCCCCGGTCCACCAGTTGCGGGATGCGCACATCACCCGGGCCGCCGCCGATTCCGACAATGTAGGGTTTGAAGTCAAGCTGCTGCATTGCCTGGAGCCCGGTCACCACATCTTCGGTGTAGCCGGCCCAGATCACCACGTTGGCACCCGACGTCTGCACCCGCTTGACCGGTGGCAGAAGGTTGCGATCGCTGCGCGAATACGGCGCGCTGGCGGCGATCTCGATGCCCCGCTCCTCCAGCAGAACTTCGATCCGCTCGATGGTTCCGGCGCCGCGCGGGCTGTCTTCATAAAGCAGCGCCGGGACGACGTCGCCTTGCGTCATGAGGTGTTCCAGGAAAGACACGACCGTGGACGCCTCGGAATCGGCTGTGATCTGGTCGGAGAAATACCATTTGTAACCGCGTTCGAGGAGCTCGGCCGACACCGCCGACGAGTTCAGGTAAGGAACCCGCGCCTGCTCGGCGAACTGCGCCGCTGCCGATGTGCCTGCGCTGATCTCGCAGCCAAGGATGATCGGCGCCCGCTCGAGGCGGGTCAACCGCTCCATCACTTGGCGCACCACACCGGGATTGCCCTGTGTGTCATACAGTTGGATCTTCAGCGGCCGACCGGCGACGCCGCCATCGGCGTTGATATGTTCAAGGGCAACTGCGATCCCCTTTTGCGCATCCTGTCCGGTCACGGCGACCGGTCCCGACATCGCGGCAATCGCCGGTATCACGATTTCTTCGGCCTGGGCCAGCGCAGGTGAAGACGTCAGCGGCGCAATGGCGACGGCCAGGCCGATAACGGCCTGTAGAAACTTGTTCATTGTGGCTCCTCCCTGAAATCCCGCAAGTCCGAAAGCGGCATCTGCCGATGACAGGACTCCGGTACCCTAGGGTAAGCGGGGCGGTCAGCCTGCACCAAGACCTCCGGGCCGGGCGGGCCTTTTGCGCACAGATGTGTTTTTTGATCTGCGGCGGTTGAGCGCTTTTGGCGACGCCGTTCTAATGGCCTGCGGAACCGCTTTCGCGAGCCGCTCCCGAAGCAGTGTGGGTCTTGCAGGGACGCTTCCGCAGGGTTGCCGCGCCGCGCCCTTGGGTTGCGGGCCGGCTGACCGCCGGACTGCGGCGCGCATTGCCGGCTCGAAGGGTGCGATACCGCAAAAGGAAAAGAAAAATGGACAGCCAGCCGCAGCAGCCATCACCGCAGCAGCCAGCCGAGGGGGACGGCCCGCTTGCCGGTTACAGGGTGCTTGATCTTTCGGTCAACGTGCTGGGGCCGGTGGCGACCCAGATCCTCGGCGACATGGGGGCCGACGTCATCAAGATCGAGTCACCCGACGGCGACTACACACGCCAGGTGGGACCGTCGCGCAACCCGAAGATGGGGGCACTGTTCCTCAACGCAAACCGCAACAAACGCTCGGTCGTGCTCGACCTGAAGCAACCCGACGCGCGGGCCGCGCTCCTTGATCTGGTGCGTTCCGCGGACGTGCTGGTGCATTCGATGCGCCCTGGCGCCGCCGAACGGCTGGGCGTTGACTACGAGGCGATCCGCGCGGTCAATCCCGACATCATCCACGCCTCGGCTTCGGGTTTCCGGCTGGACAGCGAGCGCCGCGACTGGCCTGCTTTCGACGATGTGATCCAGGGCGCCAGCGGCGTAGCCGGGATAATGGCCCGGGCCAGCGGCGAGCCGCGCTATTTCCCCACCGTAATCGCGGACAAACTATGCGGTTACATCCTGGCATCGTCCATCGCGATGGCCTTTGTCTGGCGCGAGCGCACCGGCCACGGGCAGCAGGTAAACGTGCCGATGATGGATGCGATGGTCAACTTCAATCTGATCGAGCATTTCTGGGGCGCAACGCTCGACCGGCCCGATCTGGGCATGGGTTACAGCCGGGTATTCTCGCCTCATCGTCGGCCTTATCCGACGCAGGACGGGCACATCTGCGTGATGGCGGCGATGGACAACCAGTGGCTGCGTCTCTTCGACGCCATAGGCCGGCCCGAGCTGCGCGACGATCCACGATTTGCCACAGCCGAGTTGCGCACCGATCACATCGACGGGTTATATGGAATCCTCGCCGAGGCAATCGCGGGGAATACAACCGCCGAGTGGCGCCGCCGGTTCGACGCGGCCGACGTGCCGAATGGACCGGCCAACAGCCTGGAGGATCTGCTGGTTGATCCCTACCTAGTTCAAACCGGGTATTTCGAGCGCCACGAGCACCCGACAGAGGGCGCCCTCGTGACGCCCCGGATACCGGTCCAGTTCTCGGATAGCCCCGGCCGGGTGCGCCGTCTGCCACCGCGGCTGGGCGAGCACACGGAGGAGGTTCTGTCCGAAATCCGCCTTCCGCGCGCCGACACCTGACGGAACCAGGCTAGGAGTGAAGTGCGTCGAATTCGCTGCCGGTCGTGCCCTTCGCTCATGGATTTCACGACGCCTGTCGGAAACTCGCGCCCAAATCAACCGGTTCCGGGTTGGCCAGGATCGGTTCGCGGCCAACCGGTCCCGACTGTTCCAGGCTTCCGGCTCCGCGCGTTTCACCGCGCGGTATAGCCGCCATCGACAACCATTTCGGATCCGGTCATGTAGGATGCCTCGTCGGAAGCCAGAAACAGCACCGCCCAAGCTACCTCTTCCGGCTCGGCAGGGCGCTCCATGATCGTTGTCCCAAGTATCTCCTTCTGACCGTCCGGGTCAGCCAGAATGTCTTCCGTCATCGCGGTGCGTACCACGCCCGGATGGATCGAATTCACCCGGATGTTGAACGGCGCGTAATCCGATGCCGTCGATTTGGTAAGCAGTCGCACCGCACCTTTGGTCGCCTGATATGCCGCCGCCGAAGGCGCGCCGACCAGACCATAGATCGACGAAATATTGACGATTGCTCCAACGCCCGCGGCTTTCATATTCTCCAGCACCGCCCTGGTGCCAAGAAAAACCCCCTTTGCATTGATCGCGAAGATCTTGTCCCATTCCTCTTCCGACGTGTCCTGGACCGGCTTCAGAAAAGCGATGCCGGCATTGTTGACCAACACGTTGATGTTGCCGAATGCCTTTTGCCCTTCATCGATCGCCTTTTCCCAACTGGCGGCATCGGACACATCCAGATGCACCGCCATTGCGGTGCCCCCCGCATCCTTAATGTCCTGCACCACGGATTTTGCGCCCGTGTCGTCGACATCCGCCACGATGACCTTCGCACCTTCATCGGCAAAAATACGTGCCTCTGCGGCCCCCATGCCATTGGCCGCACCACTGATCAGTGCAGTCTTTCCCTGGAGCCGTTTCATGTCGATCATCCTTTAAGATTGCTGTGACGGCAGTTTAAAAAGGATGCGGCTTGCGTCCCGCATGACAGAGATCAAGTCCCGCTCGGAAACATCTCAGAACGACCGCGGCATACCAAGGATATGCTCGCCGACATAAGACAGGACCAGGTTGGTCGAGATCGGTGCCACCTGATACAGCCGGGCCTCGCGGAACTTGCGCTCGACATCATATTCGCGCGCGAATCCAAAGCCACCGTGGGTCTGGAGACAGGCATTGGCCGCTTCCCAACTGGCATCGGCGGCCAGCAGTTTGGCCATGTTCGACTGCGCCCCGCACTCCTGCCCGGCATCGAAGCGTCTGCAGGCCTCGAAGCGCATCAGGTTGGCGGCCTCGACGTTCACATAGGCCCTGGCGATGGGAAACTGCACGCCCTGGTTCTGCCCGATGGGACGGTCGAAAACGATGCGCTCACCGGCATAGGCGCGGGCCTTGTCCACGAACCAGTAGCCGTCGCCGATACATTCCGCCGCGATCAGGGTCCGCTCCGCGTTCAGACCGTCTAGGATATGATAGAAGCCACGCCCCTCGGTGCCAATCAGGTTCTCGGCGGGGATTTCGAGGTTGTCGAAGAACACTTCGTTGGTCTCATGGCCGGGCATGTTGGCGATGGGGCGGACCTCCATGCCATTGCCGATGGCCTCTTTAAGATCGACCATGAAGATCGACAGTCCCTGGGATTTCTTCTTGACTTCTTTCAGCGGCGTGGTGCGCGCCAGCAGGATCATCAGGTCCGAATGCTGGATACGGCTGATCCAGACCTTCTGACCGTTGACCACATACCGATCGCCCTTCTTGACCGCGGTGGTCTTGAGCTTGGTGGTATCGGTTCCGGTGGTCGGTTCGGTCACGGCCATGGATTGCAGGCGCAAGGCGCCGCTGGCGATGCCGGGCAGGTATTTCTGCTTCTGCGCGTCCGAGCCGTGCCGCAGGAGCGTGCCCATGTTGTACATCTGTCCGTGGAAGTGGCCGGCATTGGCGCCACAACGGTTTGCCTCTTCCATGATGATCGAGGCCTCGGTCAGGCCGAGGCCCGAGCCGCCGAATTCCTCGGGGATCATCGCCGCCAGCCAGCCTTCGCGGGTCAGTGCATCGACGAATTCTTCGGGATAGGTTTCATCCTCGCCGAACTTGCGATGATATTCCGGCGGGAACTGCGCGCACAGCGCACGAAGCGCGTCGCGCAGATCGTTATGGGTGTCGGGTGCCGAAGTCTGCATCGTTCAAGCCGCTCCCGGGCCGGAGGTTTCGAGGATTTCCTCTTCGGCGCGCTGCCACAATTCAAAAGAAATCGGATTCTCGCTTTCCTCAAGGATATGACCGACCAGCCCGATGGCGCGTGCCATGACGCCAAAGCCGCGCACGATCTTCCAGGGGAAGCCGAATTCGCAGCAGATCGCACCGATCGCACCTGTGGCATTGATCGGCAGCATCTTGCCGGACTTTTCCTCGGCGACGGTCTGAATTTTCTGGATCAGTTCGATGTATTCGCCGGATTTTCCATTCTCGGCCGCGATCTGGAACAGACGTGGCGCGCGCGGGTCAACCGGCTTGTGCACCGGATGGCCCAGCCCCGGAACGATGGCCTTTCTGGCGCGGAATTTTTCGACCGTCTCCAGCGCGATTGCGTCCAGATCGGCGCCAGTGCCCAGCTTGTCCTCGGGCAGTGCCTCGTAAAGCATCTTCGACGCGCCTTCCATCGAGCCGACAAACACCGTGCCCAGCCCGCAGAGCCCGGCCGCGACCGCCGCCTGAAGCGATTCCGGCGCGCCCATATAGGTCATCCGCGCCGCCAGGGCCGATGGCGTGATGCCATGTTCGACAAGGGTGATGATGATGGCGTTGAAGACGCGGCTTTCCTCGAGCGTGGCCTTGCGGCCCGTCAATTGCAGAAAGGCCAGATCGCCCAGGTTCATATGGCCGAGGATCTCGTTCGGCAGGTCGAGCCCGCGCACGCAAATCTTGTCGGGGGTGCTCCAGCCGATCTTCGAGCTGATTTTTTCCTTGCGCTTGCCCATTAGACTGGATCCCATGAAAAGACATCCGCCGAAACTTCGAGCGGTGTGAACTGCGGTTTGAGCGCGGGAATGGCGCGCTCGGCGATTTCATCGGCGGTCCAGCCGTCACCGGAGTGGACGGACCGGAGCGGGCGGGGCTGGTTGAACAGGAATATCTCGTTCATCCGCACTGCAAAGATTTGCCCCGACACATCCGCCGCGCGGTCGCTCATCAGGTAGCAAGCCATCGGCGCGACCTTGGCGGGGGTCATCTTCTTGACCTTCTCGACCCGCGTCTTCTGTTCCTCGGTGTCGGTCTTGATCGACGAGATCATCCGGCTCCAGGCGAAGGGCGCGATGCAGTTCGAACGGACGTTCCAGCGCTTGAGATCGAGCGCCACCGATTTCGAAAAGGCCGCGATGCCCAGCTTGGCGGCGGAATAATTCGCCTGTGCGAAATTGCCGATCAGCCCCGAGGTCGAGGTCATGTGCACCAGCGCGCCGCTTTCCTGCTCGCGGAAATAGTCGGCGGCGGCGCGGCTTGTGTTGAAGGCACCGTAAAGATGGACCTTCACCACCGCGTCGAAATCCTCATAGGTCATCTTGTGGAAGAACCCGTCGCGCAGGATACCGGCGTTGTTCACGACGGCATCAATGCGGCCAAATTCCTTTACCCCGGCTTCGATCATCGCGCGCGCGGCGTCGGGGTCGGTGACGCTGCCGCCATCGGCAATCGCCTCGCCCCCAGCGGCCTTGATTTCCTCAACCACCTTCTGCGCTGCGGTTTCCGTCTGCCCGGTGCCCTTCAGCGATGCGCCCAGATCGTTGACCACCACGGCGGCGCCTTCTGACGCGGCCATCAGCGCGATATCGCGACCGATTCCGCCACCCGCCCCGGTGACCAGAACCACCTTTCCGTCAAGTGCCCTTGCCATATTCATTCTCCCTCAGCCTGCCTTGCGATATTTGTCGAGTCCGCCTGTGTGCATGACCCGGCCCATGAGCGGCGCGCCGATGATCTCTTCCGCCTTGAGGGCCGCCGCGATCAGCTTGTCCAGATCGATGCCGGTCTCGATGCCCAACTCGTGACACAGGAACACGGCGTCCTCGGTGCAGACATTGCCCGCGGCGCGCGCGTGGCCGTGGCCCGCGAAAGGACAGCCGCCCAGCCCGGCGACAGAGCTTTCGAACATGTCCACGCCCATCGACAGCGCGGCATGGACATTGGCGATGCCCAGCCCGCGCGTGTCGTGGATATGCATGCCGATGCGGGCCTCCGGTGCCAGGTCGCGCAGCGCGCCGATCATCCGCTTGACAGCTTCGGGGTTGCCCCAGCCCATCGTGTCGGCGACCACGAGGATCGGCACCGGAATCTCCTCTTCCTCGCAAAGTTGCAGGATGAAGCGGAAATCGTCCAGGATGCGCTCTTGCGGGATGGGGCCTTCGAAATTGCAGCCGAAGGCCGTCATCACATAGGCGGCGTCCACGGTGTAGCCTTCTTCCTTGTAAAGCCGGACCCAGTCGCGCTGTTTCTCGCGCATCTCGGCGGAGGAACAATTGTTGTTGGATTGCGCAAAGGCCTCGGAGGGGTAGAACAGCAGGCGCGGGTCGATATCGACCTCATGCGCGGTCAGCGCCTTGCGAAACCCCTTGTCGTTCAGCCAGAGCGAGGTGTAGTTGACGCCCGGCTTGCGCTTGATCCGCTGGAACAGCTCGCCGGTGTCGGCCATCTGCGGCACGTATTTCGGGCTGACGAAGCTGCCGACCTGAATGCGTTTCAAACCGGTCTCGCTGAGCATGTCGATCAACTCGATCCGCTCCTCGATCGGATAGATCTTCTTTTCGATCTGGAAGCCCTCGCGCGGGCCTTCCTCTCGGAATTCGACGAATTTGGGAAAGTCGCTCATCTCATCACTCCTCGGGCGGCAGTATCTCGGCGATGACCTGGCCACGATCGACCATGTCTCCGTTCGAGACGGATATGTTGCTGGTGATCCCGGTCGCGGCCGCGCGGATCGAGATTTCGAGTTTCATGGATTCCATGACCGCAATCACGTCGCCTTCGGTGACGGGCTGACCCTCGGTCACCTTGATCTCGACGATCATCCCGGTCAGCGGAGAAGCCACGGCACGGTCCGCCGCAGCATCGCCGCCGGCGTAGTCCAGAGGCGCGGCCGGATGGAAGATCAGGCGGCCCTCGGGCGTGTCCAGCTCGATCACGCCCGCATGAAGCCGCGCGTCGATGAGGTGGACCGTGTCGCCCTGGCTCACACGCCAGCGGCCCGGCGTGGTTTCACGCACCGACAGGGTCGCCGCATCGGCGTTTTCCGCCAGGACGGTGTATCGGTCTCCGTGCTTGACAGGTCCGACGAGCAATTCCTCGGAGGCCCCGGCGGAATCGGTCAGCGTCACAGGCTGTCCGGCTTCGATCCGATCGCCCCCCAATCCAAGCCGCCAGCCGGTGAAGGTGTCGCGGTTGGTCCAGGGATCGGCATCGGTATCGCGGCGCGGCGTGGCCACGAAAAGGATGGCGGCGGCGGCCTTCCACAACTCGGGGCGGGCAAGGGGGCCTGCCTGTGTCAGCGCGTCGAGCCTGCCGTCGATCCAGCGTGTGTGAACCTGCATCCGCTCGAATTCGGGGTCGCGCGCCAGCGCCGTCAGAAAGGCGCGGTTGGTCTGCACGCCTTCCACTGCGACGTGATCCAGGGCTGTCGCCAGCCGCGCCAGGGCGGTCTCCCGGTCCGGCGCGTGAACGATCAGCTTGGCGATCATGGGGTCATAGAAGGGGGTGACCGCGTCGCCCTCTTCGACACCGCTGTCGATGCGCAGACCCTCGGGCAGGCTGAGCGTGGTCAGGGTGCCGGTCGAGGGGGCGAATTGCATCGCCGGGTCTTCGGCGTAAAGCCGCGCCTCGACCGCGTGGCCGTTGATCGCCAGATCCTCCTGCACCAGCCCGAGGCCCGCACCTTCCGCAATGCGCAGGTGCAGCGCCACCAGATCCAGCCCGGTGATCGCCTCGGTGACGGGGTGTTCGACCTGAATGCGGGGGTTCACTTCGAGGAAAAAGTAGTCCTCGCCCGCCACCAGAAACTCCACCGTGCCCAGACCGCGATAGTCGAGCGTTTCGCCCAGGCGCACCGCGTCCTGCGCGATCTCGTCCAGAAGGGCGCGGGGCAGGCCCCAGGCCGGGGCCTCCTCGATGACCTTCTGGTGACGGCGCTGAAGCGTGCAGTCGCGTTCGAACAGGTGCACCACATGCCCCTTGCCGTCGCCCGCGATCTGCACTTCGACATGGCGCGCCTCGGGCAGGAACCGCTCCAGCAGCAGCCCTTCGGAGCCGAAGGTGGATTTTGCTTCGCGCAGCGCGCCTTCGATGTCCTCGACAAGCGTGGTCTCGTCGGTCACAAGCCGCTGGCCGCGCCCGCCGCCGCCGCCGACCGCCTTGAGCAGGACGGGCAGGCCCATTTCGCGCACCTCGTCGGCAATCTGCTGCGGATCGGACCACGCGCCTTCGGCGCCCGAGATCACAGGGACGCCAGCGGCCACGGCCGCCGCCTTGGCGCTGGCCTTGTCGCCGAACCGTTCGAGCGTGTCCGGCGTCGGCCCCATGAAGATCATCCCGGCGGCCTCGACCGCACGGGCGAAATCCGGGTTTTCCGCCAGAAAGCCGTATCCGGGATGGATCGCATCCGCGCCGACCGATTTCGCGGCGGCGATCACCGCGTCGATCTTCAGGTAGCTCTCGGAGGCCGGTCCGGCACCGATGCAGACGGAATGCCCGATCTCGCGCACATGAAGCGCATTGGCATCGGCCTCGGAGTGCACGCCGACCGGGGTGATACCGCTGGCCCGCGCGGTACGCGCGATCCGGCAGGCAATTTCGCCGCGATTGGCGATGAGAAGCGTTTTGATTTTCATGTCCCGCGCCTCACATCCTGAACACGCCGAAACTGGTTTCGACCTTTGGCCTGCGCGAGGTCGCATCCAGCATCAGCGCCATGACATCGCGGGTCTCACAGGGCTCGATCACGCTGTCGATCCAGAGGTTCGAGGCGAAATTGTAGGCCCCCTGGAAATCCTCGTATTCCTTGCGGATCGGGGCCTTGAAGGCGTCCTCCTCCTCGGGCGTCCAGCTCTTGCCTTCGCGCTCGTTGATCTGGGCGCGGACCTGCGCCAGCACGCTGGCGGCCTGTTCGGGGCCCATGATGGCGGCGCGGCCCGTGGGCCAGGCAAAGGTCGCATCCGGCTGGAACGGGCGGCCCAGCATGGCCAGATATCCCGCGCCGTAGGAGCCGCCGGTGATGATGGTGAACTTGGGCACCCGGGCCGAAGACATGGCGGTAATCATCTTGGCCCCGGCCTTGGCGATGCCCATCTGCTCGACCTCGCGACCGACCATGAAGCCGTTTACATCGGCCAGAAACAGCAGCGGAATGTCGCGCTGGACGCAGAGATTGATGAAATGGGTGGCCTTCAGCGCGGCCTCGACGAAGAGCACGCCGGTATTGGCGAGAATACCGACCTCATGGCCGTGGATGCGGCCCCAGCCGGTCATGATGGTGTCGCCATAGAGCGGTTTGAACTCGTGAAAATCGCTGCCGTCCACCAGCCGCGCGACGATCTCGCGGTTGTCTGTCGGCACCCTGGGATCGCGGCTGACAATGCCGTAGATTTCCTCGACCGGATAGGCCGGCGGGCGCGGCGCGGCGGGCGTCTTGCGGGGCCGGGGCTTTTCGCCCAGATGGCTGACGATCTCGCGGGTGATGGCCAGGGCGTGGGCGTCATCCTCGGCCAGATGGTCGGTCACGCCCGACACCGACGAATGCATCTTGCCGCCGCCCAGTTCTTCGGCTTCGACCTTCTCGCCGGTCGCCGCGAAGGTCAGTTCCGGGCCGCCCAGATACATGAAGCCCTGACCGCGCACGATCACCACCTCGTCGCAGAGCGCGGGGATATAGGCACCACCCGCCGTGCAGGGGCCCATGACCACGGCGATCTGCGGCACGCCGTCGCCCGACATACCGACCTGCTGATGGAAGATCGAACCGAACTGGCCCTCGTCGGGAAAGATATTCTCCTGATCGGGCAGGAACGCGCCGCCGGAATCGACCAGCGTGATCACCGGAAGACGGTTCTTCCAGGCGATCTTCTGGGCGCGCACATGCTTGCGCGAGGTCATGCCGAAATAGGTGCCGCCCTTCACCGTGGCATCGTTGGCGATGATCATGCACTGGCGGCCCTCGATCATGCCGATGCCGGTGATGATGCCGGCCCCCGGCGGGACGCCGTCATATTTGTTCAGCCCGGCAAGCTCGCCCAGTTCCAGAAATGGCGTGCCAAGGTCGATCAGACGCTCGACCCGTTCGCGCGGCAGGATCTTGCCTTTCGAAAGGTGCCGGTCGCGCGCCTTTTCCGGGCCGCCGACACGTTGTTGCAGGCGAAGCGCATGCAGTTCACCGATCTTTTCGCGATACCGCGCGTCGTTTTCCCGGAAGTCGTCGGACCCGGTGTCGAGAAGGGATTTCATTCTTGTCATGGCAGGTCGGGATATTCTCTCAGAACGAAGGCGACCTTGGCGGCACCGGGTTTCTCAAAGGTGTCGGGCGCGACAAGGTGAACGTCGGCCTTGAAGACAAGGGCATCGCGCAGGCGCTGCTCGATTTTCTTCTTGAGCGCCTCGTCATCCGCGGCGTCGCGGTCGGGACCGCGTTCGACGATCACCGTCAGCGCGCCCTGCGTGGTGTGACCCTCGAAATCGGCCACGATGCGCATGACGCCGTTGGTCTCCGGCACCATCTCGGTGATCACGCTGTTGATGGCCGAGGGAAAGACATTGGCCCCGCGCACGATCAGCATGTCGTCGGTCCGGCCGGTGCAGCGGATCTTGGGCCCGGTGCGCCCGCAGGTGCAGTCGGTGTCGAGAACCTCGATGTAATCGCCCGACCGGAATCGCACGAGCGGGCTCGCCCGACGGCCGAGCGCGGTATAGATCATCTCGCCCTCGGCACCCTTTTCCCAAGGGATGATTTCGCCGCTTTCGGGGTCGAGCAATTCGGTAATGATGTAGTCCATGTTGACCATATGCATCCCCGACTGGGCATCGCATTCAGCCCAATAGGTCACACCCAGATCGGTGCCGCCCAGCATCTCACAGCATTTCGCGCCCCAGGCCGCTTCGATCTTGGCCCGGATGGCGGGAATGCCGCCGCCGGGTTCGCCACCGACGATGATCTGTTCGACGCCCAGTTCACTGGCTTTGCAGCCGAGCACTTCGGGCGCTTTGTCAGCCAGGTGCAGCACGAAATTCGGCGCGCCGACGATGCAACGCGGGCGCGTGTCGGCGCAGGCGCGCAGCAGCCGTTCCACGCCACCATCCGCCCCCACCGGCACGTCGATTGCGCCCATGTACTGCAACCCCTGCATCACCGGAATGCCGCCGACAAAACCCTTGGCCAGCGAAAACGCATGCAGCACCATATCGCCGGGCCGCACGCCATTGGCAAAGAAACAGCGCGCCGTCATCTCGTGCCACATCTCGGTATCGGCTTCGGTCAGCGCCACGTAAGACGGGCTTCCGGTGGTGCCGGACGAGGCCTGCATCTGGATGATATCGGCCATCGGCGCGGCCCGGTGCTTGCCGAAGGGCGGTTCCGCAGCAAGGCTTTCGCGGATCTCGGTCTTGTAGGTGAAGGGCAGCTTCTGCAAATCTTCGATGCTGCGGATTTCGTCGAAATCCACACCGGCCTCGGCGAACTTTTCCTGATAGAAGGTCGAGTTTTCCTTGAGGTAGGCCATCTGATCGCGCAGGCGCTCTTCCTGGATGCGGCGCACCTCGTCGAGCGGCGTGCCTTCGATCTCGTGCCAGAAGCGATCATTCGCCTTGCCGGCGGCGTCCTGACGCCGGAAGCGCATTCCAAATTGCATGTCGTCCTCCCTTCCTGGCCGCGCGATCAATAGGATCGCGGCAGGCCCATGACCTTTTCGCCGATAAAGCTGAGGCAGAGTTCGCGGTTCACCGGTGCCGTGCGCAGCAGGCGCACCAGCGGATACATCTCGTAGAGCCCCGTATCCTCGGTAAAGCCCGACCCGCCATGCGCCTGAAGTGCGGCGTCCACGGCCTCGATCCCGGCTTCGGCGGCGGCGTATTTGGCCATGTTCGACGAGGCCCCAGCCGGCAGCTTGTTGTCGAACTCCCATGCCGCGCGACGGGTCATCAGACTGGCCATCTCGACCGCCGTATGCGCCTTGGCCATCGGATGCTGCACGCCCTGATGCGCGCCGATCGGCTGACCGAAGACGTTGCGCTCGGAGGCATAGGCCACGCCCTTGTTCAGGGCGAACCGGCCGATGCCGCAGCACAACGCGGCCAGGATGATCCGCTCGGGGTTGAGGCTGTCGAACAGGATCGAGAATCCTTCGTCCACCTCGCCGACCACATCCTCGGGGCCCAGATCCACCTCGTCGAAGAAAAGCGTCCATTGCTCCTCGGGCAGGGGGATCGAGATCTTCACCCGCTGTTTGTCGACGCCCTTTTTCTTCAGGTCGACGGCAAAGAGGGTGAAGCCGTCGGTCTTGCGGCTGACCTCGGTATGCGGCTTGGTCCGTGCCACCACCAGGCAATAATCCGACACCTCGGCGCCGGTGAGGAAGGTTTTTTCGCCCGACAGGCTGAACCGGTTGCCCCTGCGTTTGGCCAGCGTGGTGGCCTTCATCGTGTTCGATCCGGCCCCCGGTTCGGTGATCGCGAAACAGAACTGGATATCGCCCCGGCAGGCCGCTGGAAGAAGCTCTTTCTTGTGGAACTCGGTGCCGTGGCTGGCGATATGGGCCAGCGACATGGTCGGACCGACCACCATCATCAGCAGCGGGATGCCGTGATTGGCGGTGCCTTCCATGAACAGCGCCATTTCGGTCATGCCAAGACCGGCGCCGCCGTATTCCTCGGGCACCATGATCCCCAGAAAACCGTCATCGGCAATCTTCCGGAACATCTCTTGCGGGAATTCATGCCTGCGGGCGTGATCCAGCCAATAGGCATTGTCGAATTTCTGCGCCAGCTGGCCGCCATAGTCGTAAATCTGGCGTTGTTCGTCGTTCAGAGTGAAATCCATTGTGTCTTCTCAGCCCTTGAAAGCGGGGGTCCGGCGGTTTTCGAAAGCATCGAGCCCTTCGGCGACATCATCGCTGGGCAGGGCGCGTACGGCGGCGTCGCGCTCAAGCCGCATCTGCTGGTCGATGCCAAGGTCTGCCCCTTCCCGTGCCAGACGCTTCATCTCGGCGATACCGGGGCGCGACCGGGTGGCAATCTTCTGGCAATATTCCAGCGCGGCCCTGTGCAGATCCGCATCCGGCACGACGTAATTGACCAGACCGGCCTCCCTGGCCTCGTCCGCCTTGAGCCAGCGGGCCGAGAACATCAGATCGAGCGCCCGGCGCTGGCCAATCAGCCGGGTCAGCCGTTGCGAGCCGCCCCAGCCGGGAATCAGGCCGAATTGCGCGTGCTGATCGCCGAATTGCGCGGTTTCGGCCCCGAAGCACACATCGCAAGCCAACATCAGTTCGATCCCACCGGCCAGACACAAACCCTGCACCGCCACTGCGACAGGGAGGGAGGAGGTTTCGAGCGCGCGCAGGTTGTTCATTCCAAAAGCGATGAAATGGTCCAGCGCGGCGGGATCGTTCAGTTTGCCTTTCACCTCGGCCAGGTCGGCGCCGGTGCAGAAGTGCTTGCCTTGCGCCCGGATCAGGATCGACCGGATGTCCCGGTCGGCCTCGAACCCGGCGCGCGCGGCAGCGATGTGCTCATGCACTTGCAGTGAAAGGCAATTAAATTTCTCGGGGCGCGCCAGCTCGATAATGCCGACGCTGCCTTCGGTACTTACGGCGACCGGGTCACTCATTTCGCGGCTCCCTTCGCCTTCTTGTCGTATTGAAGCGCCATCCGCCCGACCTTTTCGCGGGCGATCACCAGCTTCTGGATCTGCGCGGTGCCGTCGCCGATCTGAAGGCCGAGAACGTCGTTGTAACGCTGATGGTGCGGCAGGTCGGTGGTATAGCCGTAATGCCCGTGCAGGATCAGACACTGGTGCAGGATCTCGCAGGCGGTTTTGGGCAGGTACCATTTGCACATCGCCGCCTCGGAGGTGTGGGGTAGGCCACGGTCGCGCAGATCCAGCGTATAGTAGCAAAGCTGGCGCATCATGGTCAGCTGGGTTTCGGCCTCGGCCAAGGGAAAGCTGACACCCTGATACTGCACGATCGGGGCCCCGAATGCCTCGCGTTCCTGAACGTAGGCCCAGGTTTCATCCACCGACGCTTGCGCGGCCCCCAGGCACTCCAGCCCGATCAGTGCGCGGGAATAGTCGAAGCCCGCCATGATCGTGCCGAAGGCACGGTCCTGTTCCGCCATCATATTTTCGGCCGGCACGAAGACATCGTCAAAGAACACCGACCCGCGCCCGACAGGCTTGGTGCCGATGTCGTCAAAATGGGTGCGCTTGATGCCTTCCTGGTTCAGATCGACGAAAAAGGCGCTGACCCCGCGCGAGCCGCCGTCAGGGTCGCCGGTGCGCGCGAAGACCACCGCGGCATCGGCCTGACTGGCAAAGCTCATGGACGTCTTCTCGCCATTCAGCCGCCAGCCGTTTCCGGATCTCTCGGCCTTCAGGATCAGGTTCGCCGCATCCGATCCGCCGCGCGGTTCGGTCAGGCCCAGGCCGATGACGGCGTCCCCCGAAACAACCCTGGGCACCCATTCCGAAGCGATATCGCCAGAGGCGTGCTTGGCGACCATGCCGCCCATGAGCGAGCCCAGAAGCTGGATGTAGCTTGCGTTGAAATCGGCATAGGCGATCTCTTCGACGATAAGTCCCGAGGTGACCGAGCTTTCGCCTAGCCCGCCGAATTCTTCGGGCAGATCGGCCCCGATCAGACCCAGTGCGCCCATCTCCCTGATCAGGGCGCGATCAAAGCTGTGACCCTTTGCGCGCTCCTGATAGCTCGGTGCCAGCTTTTCTGTCGCAAATCGCTTCGCGGTTTCGCGAAACGCCTTTTGATCTTCTGATGGCTGGAATTGCATCGGCGCCGCTCCCCATGACCGAAATTATGCTCTTTCCAAAAATCTAACAAATGTTAGAATACAGATCAAGGGAATTTGTGAGGAGGATGTTCACGATGACAGGCACACAAGAGGAAAGCTTCGGGACCCTGCTTTCGCCGATCCGCGCGGGCCGCCGCATGTTGCGAAACCGGGTCATCATGGGATCGATGCATACCCGGCTGGAGACCGAGCCCGACGGCATTGCCAAGCAGATCGCCTTTTACGCCGAACGGGCGCGGGGAGAGGCGGCGATTCTGGTCACGGGCGGGTTTTCCCCCAATGCCGAGGGCATATTCGATCCCGAAGGTCCGCGCATCGACGATGCGGAGAAGGCGCAGGAGCTTCGCCCGATCTGCGAGGCGGTGCAGGCCGAAGGCAGCCTGCTCTGCGCGCAGCTTCTTCATGCCGGGCGCTATGCCAAGATCGAAGGCTGTGTCGCGCCCAGTCCGATCCGGGCCCCGATCAACCGCCATGTCCCGCGCGAAATGACGGACGCCGACATCCGCCGCACCATCGAGGATTTCGCCAAAGCCGCCGCCAATGCGCAGGCCGCGGGGTTCGATGGCGTCGAAATCATGGGCTCCGAGGGCTACCTTATCAACGAATTCACCGTCACCCATACCAACAGGCGTGACGACGACTGGGGTGGCAGCGCCGGGAACCGCCACCGCTTTCCGGTCGAGATCGTCCGCGCGGTGCGCGAACGCTGTGGGCCCGACTTTCTGGTCATCTACCGGATTTCGGCCGCCGATCTGGTCGAGGACGGCGCGCCCGCCGATGAAATCGCAGAACTGGCGCGCAAGATCGAGACCGCGGGCGCAGATATTCTGAACACCGGGATCGGCTGGCACGAGGCGCGCGTGCCGACCATCGCCTATCCGGTTCCGCGCGGTGCCTGGCGTCAGGCGGCGGCCAACGTCAAGGCGGCGGTGTCGATCCCGGTCGTCGCCTCCAACCGGATCAACACGCCCGAGCTTGCAGAGGATATCCTTGCCTCTGGCGAGGCCGACATGATCTCGATGGCGCGGCCCTTTCTGGCCGACCCGCATTTCGTCAGGAAGACGCGCGAAGGCCGCGCCGACGAAATCAATACCTGCATTGCCTGCAATCAGGCCTGTCTGGACTTCATCTTTTCGGACCGGCCGGTCGGCTGTCTGGTCAACCCGCGGGCCGGGCGCGAAACCGAATTCCGGGATACGCCGACAGATTCTCCGCAGAAGGTCGCCGTGGTCGGCGGCGGTGCCGCTGGCATGGCCACGGCCGCCGAGGCCGCCAGGCTGGGCCATGACGTCACCCTGTTCGAAGCGCAAGACAAGCTGGGCGGTCAGTTGACGCTGGCGCGCGCGGCACCGGGCAAGGACGAATTCGACGAAACCCTGCGGTACTATTCCGGCCAGATGGAAAAGCACGGCGTCAAGCTGCGCCTGGGGCAGCGGGCCGGGCCGGACGATCTGACCGGCTTTGACCATGTGGTCATCTCCACCGGGGTCACGCCGCGCATTCCCGATCTGCCGGGCGTCGATCATCCCAGTGTGGCGACCTATGCCGAGATCCTGTCGGGCGCGCGCGCGGCGGGCGACACCGTCGCGGTGATGGGGGCAGGGGGCATCGGCCATGACGTGGCCGAGTTCCTGGTGACCGAACCGGCCGAGGCCCACGACACCGACGCATTCTGCAAGACATGGGGCGTGGACCCGAAGTTCGCCACGTCGGGCGCTCTGGCGGGCGATCCGCTGGCCCCGAAATCATCGCGTCGCAAGGTTGTGATGCTACAGCGAAAAACTTCGAAACCGGGCGCGGGGCTTGGCGTCTCCACGGGCTGGATCCTGCGCAACGCACTGCGCAAGCACGGAGTCGCGGCTCTGGGCGGCGTGGTCTACGAACGCATCGACGACGCGGGGCTGCATATTCTGATGGACGGAGAACCGAAGATCATTGCTGCCGATACGATCGTGCTCTGCACCGGGCAGGAACCGGAGCGCGCCCTGGCCGACGAACTTGGCGCGCGCGGCGTCACCGTCACGATGATCGGCGGGGCGAAGGAGGCCGCCGAACTCGACGCGCTGCGCGCGATCGATGAAGGGGTGCGTCTGGCGCAAAGTCTCTGAGGCTTCCGAGCGAGAGAGGATGCGATACCGCCCGAGGCCATGCGGGCAGGGCGCGCCGATCTGTCTTCCATCTTCCGGACCCGCGCTCGGGATTGCACGGAAGCTCTGGCCCTGGAGGACGCAAGCCAGCGGTTGACCCGTGCCGAATGGACAAAGCGGGTCGATCGACTGGCTTGGGTCTTTCTGGACACGTGCCTGAAACCTGGATCGCCGATGAAAATGCGCGCACTTGAGGATACGTCCGGCGAACAATGGTTGTGCGACTGCGCTCAGAGCCCCCTTGGCAGACCCCCCGGCATCAGCGTAAACTGTTTATTTTGCAATGCCTTGCGCGCGCACGTCACAGATCGCCGATGTCGCCTCTCCAGCCTGCATACGAGGTTTCAAAACATAATCGGCTTTCTTTTTATAACCATGTCTCCTAGATCGGAATCGTGCAGAATCCAAGCAGAGGTACACCGACCATGACGAATGTCGCGATTGTCTATTACAGTGGATATGGCCACACGGAAGTTCAGGCCAAAGCCGTTGCCGAAGGCGCCAAGGGTGTCGACGGCACCGAGGTCGAATTGCTGAAATTGTCTGACGACGGAGAGCTGGATGAATCGGCCTGGGCATCGCTCGATTCTGCCGATGCCATCGTCTATGGCAGCCCGACCTACATGGGCGGACCTGCCTGGCAGTTCAAGAAATTCGCGGATGCCAGTTCGAAGCCCTGGTTCACGCGGAACTGGAAGGACAAGATTGCCGGCGGCTTTACCACCTCGGCCACGGTCAACGGCGACAAGTTCTCGACCATCCAGTATTTCTTCACGCTGTCGCAGCAACACGGCCAGCTCTGGTGCGGCGTCGGCCTCATGCCCGCGAACGCCAAGGCGGACGGTCCGGAAAAGCTGAACTGGACGGGCGGATATGCCGGTCTTCTGGCGATTGCGCCTTCTGACAGCGCCCCCGACGAATACCCGACGGGCGGCGATCTGGACACGGCGCGCGCCTACGGCCAGCGGCTGGTGGAAGTCGCAAACCGCTGGAACAGCTGATCCGGCTTTCCTCTACCGCGTCCCGGCCGCCCGGATTTGCGGCGGCCGGTTCACACCTGTCCGCACTGGCCCCGGGCCATTGCCCCGCATCGGGTCATCCGGCAACGCCCGTCCGCCCCACCAACGCCATCAGGGTGCCGGTCATCGTGGCGACAAGCTTTTCATCCTGTCCTTTCAATGCATAGGCGCGCGCTTCGCAGATCGTGAGCGTTCGGCCCGGTTTCACCACGTCGGCGACGAATCGAAACCGTTCGCCATCGGCGGGGTTGAGCAGGTTGATCTTGAACTCCACCGTCAGCACCGCCGCGTCTGCGGGCATCAGCGAAAAGGCCGCATATCCGCAGGCGCTGTCCAGCGCGGTCGACACGATTCCGGCATGCAGGAACCCGTGCTGCTGGGTCAGCGCGTCGCTATGCGCCATCTCCAGAACGATATGACCGGGCGACAGGCCGGCAATGCCGATCCCCAGCGTATGCATCACCTTCTGAAGATTGAAACTGTCGCGCACGCGCACGTCGAAGTCGGAGTTCTTCGGTTCAAATTTCGCCATTGCGTGATTTCACTCCTTGCGGTCATCCATGATGACCAATCTTATCCGGTCCTTGATCTTCCCATCTTGTAACGAAGGGCCAAAAGCGCGCGCTGTGGCCTGAAGGCGTAGCGCGCCGGGCGGTCTGTCAGCGAAGGCCCGGCAGGACGCCGACATATGCGATTGATCGTAGTAGCCCGCGTCCAGCGCCAGATCGCTTAACGGCAGGGCAGGGCCGGCGAAACGTCCAAGCAGCAGGCGAAACCGCCTGACTGCCGCAAGCCGGCGCCTTGATACGCCGGTTTCTTCCCGTGCCCTGCGGCGTTCGGTCCGGTCGCTGAACGCCTGCGGGGGCGCAGCGAAAGTCAGCGCCCTTGCGAGACCGTCCAGCTCGGCAACAAGCGACGGCAGGCCATCATCGCTCTGCCGGACCCTTCCAAGCGCGGTGGCCAGCGGCTCCAGCGCCCCGGTCCCGGGCAAACGCTCAGGTCGCACCGACAGCCGCAGCCCGGCCACGATTCCGCAAAAGGATGACGGGCGGGGCACGAAATCCGGGCGGGGTGGCGCAAGCGATATAAGCGTCCCGCCACAACCACCCGCCACCGAAAGGGAGAACAGATCGGTCGCGAAACGCCCGCTGCCACGATGGCTCAATGCGCCGGTGTCGCGGAACACGAAAATATGGTCAACCTCCGTCGCAGCATCTGCTGTCGGCGTCAGTTCGAAATAGAGCGGCGCAGCCGTCAGGTCACTTGACGAAGGCATCCCGATTCTCGGCAACGAAATCGCGCAACCGGCGGGCCGGGCGTCCGAGCACGTCGCTGACCGTGGTCTCGATGCTCCCGAGGTAGCCCTTGGGCGCGATGGAGGCCAGTTCCACCATCGCCGCGGCGACCTCGTCCTGCATGCCGTTTGCGACCATCGCTGCTTTGGCGTCCTCAGGCGCGAGAGGCGCAGAGGTGATGGATCGGCCTGTCACCTCGGACAGGACAGCGGCGATATCCTCGCCGGTCAGGGCTTCGGGGCCGGTCAGGCCATAGCCCTTGCCCGCGTGGCCCGCGCCGGTCAGCGCCTCGGCGGCGACATCGGCGATGTCGCGGGCGTCGATCCAGGCCACGGGTCCGCCCAGATCGTCGTAATACACCCCGTCCCTTGCGATACTGTCGGCCTGCCACAGCAGGTTCTGCATGAAATAGGTCGGCTGGATGAAGGTCCAGTCAAGGCCGCTGTCCTTCAGCAATTCCTGGGTTTCGGAATGCCACTTGCCGAAGCTCAGCCCCGCCTTGGGCGACGCCCCAAGCCCGGTGGCCAGAACGACATGGCGAACGCCTGCGGCCTTGGCCGCCGCGATCGCATTGGCCTTCCAGCGACGCATGTCCAGATGCGCGGGTGTCACCAGATAGATCCTGTCCGCCCCGGCGCAGGCCTGTTCCAGCGCAGCGGGGTCGGTGAAATTCGCCAGGACGGCCTCGCATCCCTTGGCCTTGAGCCTTTCGAGCTTGGCCGGATCGCTGGTGACGGCACGCACGTTCGCGCCCTTTTCCAGCAGCCTATCGACAAGGGGGGCGCCGGTGGTGCCGGTGGCTCCGAAGACAGTAATCATTCCGTTTCCTTTCCAATAGCAGCGATGGCAGCCATCGTCTCGGGATTGCTCACAGCTGACAGATCACCCGGGTCTTCGCCCAGGAAGGCCGCGCGCACGATCCGGCGCATCGTTTTCATGGTGCGGGTTTTCGGCAGCGCGTCGACAAAATGGATCTCGCGCGGGCGGAAGGGCTTGGAGACGACCTCTCCGACCCGGTCCCTGAGCCGTTCGACGAGGGCGGCGTCGGGCGACACACCCGGAGCCGCCACACAGATACAGACCACGGCCACGCCCTTGAGATCGTCGGGCGCGGCAACGGCGGCGGCATCCACCACCTGTCCCGTCCCGGTCAGGGCCGCCTCGATCTCGGGCGGGCCGATGCGTTTGCCGGCGATGTTCAGCGTGTCGTCGGATCGCCCAAGGATATACCATGTGCCGTCCGCATCGCGGCGCACCCAGTCGCCGTGCCGCCAGATGCCGGGGAAGGTGGACCAGTAGGTCTCGATATACCGCTCGCGGTCGCCCCGGATGGCCGGGGTCAGGCCCAAGGGCGGCTGGGTCACGACCAGTTCGCCCACTTCGCCCGGCGCGGCCTCGCTGCCGTCCTCGCGCAGCACCTTCGCCCCGACACCCAGCGCCTCGGCGGAGAACCCGCCGGGCTTGATCTCGTGCAGCACGGTCGAGGTCAGGATCGCGCCGAAAAGCTCGGTCCCGCCCGAGATATTCAGCGGCACCGCGCGGCGGCGGCAGATATGGTCAAGTTGCCAGAGCCAGGCGTCATCGGTCCAGGGCTCGCCGGTCGAGCCGACGATGCGCAGCGCCGACAGGTCATAGTCAGCCAGCGGTGCGCGATCCTGCGTCATGAACTGCCGCACCAGGGTCGGGGCGACGCCCATATGGGTCACGTTCATATCCGAGGCGAGACGCAACAGCCGAAACGGATCGCCGGGCATCGACGGCGCGCCCTCGGCCAGCACCAGCGTCGCGCCCGACAGCAGCACCGACAAAAGGGTAAGCGGCCCCATCACCCAGCCCATGTCGGTCATCCAGAGGTGCCGGTCATCCTGTTTCATGTCGAGACACAGCAGGAAATCGGTCGTGGCCTTGGCCTGCACACCCAGATGGGTATGCACGACGCCCTTGGGCCGACCCGTCGTGCCCGAGGTATAGGCGATCAGGAAGATGTCTTCGGACGCGACGGGAACAGCCGCGAAATCCGGGCTGGCAGACCCCACGGTTTCGGTCCAGTCGAGATCGCGGGCCGGATCGGCCACGGCACCGCCGAACCGGCGCAGGCTGAACACCGTATGAACCGAAGGCACCTCTCTCAACGCCTCGGCCAGCCTGGCCTCCATCCAGACCGGCTTGCCCCGTCTGGGGGTGGCATCCGTCGTCATCACCGCCACCGCCCCGGCATCGTTCAGACGCGACACGATGGCGGGGGGCGAGAAGCCGGAAAACAGCGGCACGGCGATGGCACCAAGCCGCGCGATGCCCAGAAGCGCGGCCTGAATCTCGGGGATCATCGGCATGTAGATACCCACCGCCTGACCCGGCCCTACCCCGCGCGCGGCAAGGGCTGACGCGACGCGCGCGGCTTCGGCGGCGAGTTCGGCATAGGTCCAGCGGCGGCGGCTTCCATCCTCGCCTACCCAGTCGATCGCGGTCTTGTCGCCCAGACCGTCCTCGATGCGGGCATCGAGACAGGTCTCCGTCAGGTTCAGGGCTGCGCCGACGGCCCATCGGATCGATTCCGGCCCATCGGACATATCCCGTAACCGCGTGTAGGGGCGATCAAACCGGATCCCGGCAAAGTCGATGATCCGGTCCCAGAACCAGTCCGGGTCGCTGTTGGCCCGGCTGGCAAGATCCTCGTAACTGTCCGTATGACAATCTTTCAGGAACGCGGCCAGTGTGCTTGAACGCCGAATGTCAGTGTCTGGTTGAAACATTCCTCACCTTTCTTCACCGCAAAAAAGGCCGCACCATGGGCACGGCCAGTCAGGGAGGTAACTTCTGGCCGGCCTGGCGGCGGCGCCTTGTGACAGACGCGGCCCCCAGCGGTCAACCGTGCATCGACAGGCCACCCGAAACCGAAATGACCTGGCCGGTGATGAACCCGGCGTCGTCGGAGGACAGGAAGCAGATGATGCCGGGATAGTCCGTAGGCTGTGCCAGGCGCTTCATCGGGATGGCCCGCTTGAGGCCCTCGGCGATCTTTTCACCGGCCTCGCCCTGGGCCACCTGGGCAAACAGCGGCGTATCGGTCGGTCCGGGCGCCACAGCGTTCAACTGAACGCCCTTGCGCGCCAGTTCCCGCGCCACGGTCTTGGTGAACGAGATGATGCCGCCCTTGCAGGCCGAATAGACCGCTTCGCCGGATGAGCCGACACGCCCGGCATCGGAGGCGATGTTGACCACCCGGCCGCCACCGTTCTCGACCATGCCCGGAAGCACCGCGTGATGCATGTTCAGCGGGCCGTAAAGGTTGATGTCGATGACCTTTTTCCACAGGTCGGCATCGGTATCGAGGAACGGCCTGATCTCGTCCCAGCCGGCATTGTTCACCAGCACGTCGACCGGACCCCCGGCCTCGAACGCGGCGACCGCCTTGTCGACCTGGGCACGGTCGGTGATGTCCACCTTGAAGGCCTGCGCCTTGCCGCCGGCCTCGGTGATAAGGCGAACCGTTTCCTTCGCCCCGTCTTCGCTCATGTCAAAGATCGCAACCTCGGCGCCTTCTTCGCCGAACCGTTCGCAAACCGCGCGCCCGATGCCGCTGCCGCCGCCGGTCACGATTACGCGTTTTCCACTCAACCCTCGCATATGGAGGTCCTCCTCTTCCGCTATCATCCTGGCAAAGAACTTGATTCGACGCCTTCAATGGCATATTCTAACATTTGTTAGATTTAATGCAATGGACAGTCTCGGTGCTGACAAGTATCGAAATTCATGATGAGACAACCCGACGCCATCAAGCAAACCGACGATGATTTGAGCAAGTCGGAGAGGACCCGCAGCAGCATCCTCGCTGCGGCGGCGCGCCTGTTCCGGAATGAAGGCTATTACGCGACAACCATGCGTGACATCGCGCAGGTATCCGGCATCGAAGCCGGAAGCATCTATTACCATTTCCAATCCAAGGACCAAATTCTCAGCGAAGTTCTCGATCTTGGTGTGCGGCAATTGTACGAGAAGGTCTGTGACATTGTTCGTCCCACGAAGGACAGGTCGAAGGATTTCCGCGAGACCTTCGCATTGCTCATCGAAACGCATCTGACCTATCTGTTGACCGAGAGCGACTTTACATCGGCCAATATCCGCAACTATCCGATGTTGTCGGATGAAGCACGCGCGCCGCACCGCGAGTTGCGGGCGTCCTATGCGGGCGTCTGGAGCGATTTTCTGAACGAGGCGAAACGTTCCGGCCAACTTCGAAGTGACATTTCGGTAACCGTGATCCGCCAGTTCATACTGAGTGCCATGAACTGGACCGTGGAATGGTATGATGTGGACCGGTATCCGGTGAGCATCCTCGCGGAACGGATGAGCAAACTGATCCTCGACGGAATGTGTTCGCGGCGCGTCGTCGATACGGAACGCCTGAAGGCCGTTCCCGCCATTTCCGTCAAGACCCCCGAATCGTTCGGCAAGGCCGAAAAAACCCGCGCAGAGATATTGCGGGCCGCAGCGTGCATGCTCCGGGAAAATGGCTACAAGGCGACAACGCTGAGACAGATCGCGGAAGAAGCGGATATGAAGGCGGGCAGCGTCTATTACCACTTCAAGTCCAAAGAGGCGATCGTGGACGAGGTTCTGAACGCCGGGTTGCACGACCTGCTATCGGGTGTCAGCGCCGCGGTCCAGGAATTCAAAGCCCCGTATGACCATCATACGAGGATCGCGACGGCAATCTGGACGCATCTGGACTTTCTTTTCAAGGCAAGTGAATTCACGTCCGCAAACATCAGAAGCTACGGGATGCTGCCCAATCACTTCAGGAAGCGACACGGGGGAATCCGTCACGAGTACGGCAGGCTCTGGGACAGAATCCTGCGCGAAGCGCAGGAAGACGATGCCATAAGATCGGACATCAAGATTGTGCCGTTGCGTCAGGTCATGTTGGGTGCCCTGAATTGGACGGTGGAATGGTTCGATCCGAACAAGGCGGGCGAAGAGGGGTATCTTTCCCTGCCCGAATTCTCCGGCATGCTTGTCAAGCTGCTTCTCGAAGGGATTTGCGACAGGCAGAATACCACCTGCGCCGAACGAGCCGAGGCTTGCTGATCGCAGCCACCATCGCGATCAGACCAACAGGAAATGATATAGCCCTTCCGCAACCGGTTTCTCCCGGGCGGTCTGCCAGGAGATCACGCTGACGCTCGCGATGCGCTTTCCCTTGCGCGTCACATTTGCGCAGGCAAACAACGGTCCCCTGGTGGCGGGTCTGAGGTAATCCACGGTGAGATTGATCGGCTTGGCCGGGACTTCCGCGAATTCGGGATGGACCGCGATGGCGGCCGTGGCTTCCATGAAACTGGCAATGATGCCGCCATGATAAAGCTCCAAGACGGGGTTTCCGATATGGCGTGATTCGAAGGTCATCTCCGTGTCGGCACGGAGGCTGTCCACCTCCTGAACCTCGAAGTTGAGAAATCGAAAGAACGGCACCCGGGATACGTTGGCATTGACGGTTTGCAGGTCCATTACGAGGCGTTTCCTTCTGTCATTGCGCCAATCAGCCGGTCTCGCCGCGCGTCAATGCAAACGAGGCGGTTCCGCGGGCGATTTCCGCCTCTTCATGACCGTCGAACCGGATGCTGCCGGCATTGAAGGCAATGTGGCGGGTTTGCCGAAAGCAATGCGCGCGCACGATGACATCCGCGCGCGACCGTGCCGCGCGCAGATAGTCAACCCGCAGGTCAAGGGTCGCCATGGTGCTGATCCCCTCTATGGCCACGAAGTTCGCCAAACCGAAAACACTGTCCAGAAGGGCGGTCAGGATACCGCCATGAAGCAGGGTCTGGTCTTCATCGACGCAGAAGTCCGGATTGAACGGCATCCGGACCCGCACGCCGTCGCGCGATACGTCCTCGATATCAAGCGCCATGTGGGTAATCAGACCCTTGCCGCGCGCATTCCACATCCGCGCGATCTGCTCCATCTTCTGTTTGGTTATGTCTGCCATGCGTTCTTTTCCTCAGCGCCCCGTAAAGTTGGGTTTTCGCTTCTCGATGAACGCAGAGACCGCCTCGTGGTGGTCTTCGGTCTGATGCATCAGGGCCTGATAGGCCGCCGCGGAATTCAGGAAATCCGGCAAATCCATCCGCTCGGCATTGCGCATCAGGCGCTTGGCGACGCGCACCGCGCGCGGTGGTTTCGCGGCGATCACGGCTGCCCGTTCCCGCGCCCGCTCCATCAACCTGTCATCGGGCACGACCTCGAGCACCATGCCGATTTCCAGCGCCTCTTCGGCCTCGACCATGCGGCCCGAAAAGGTCAGATCGGCGGCTCTTTGATGGCCCAGACGGCGCAGCAGGAACCAGCTGCCCGCATCGCCGGGAATGATGCCGAGGTTCAGGAACACCTCGCCGAACTTCGCCTTCTCGGACGCGATGCGCATGTCGCACATCATGGTCAGATCGCATCCCGCGCCGACCGCCGGGCCGTTGACCGCCGCGATGGTCGGGATGTCGAGGTTGTAAAGCGCCTGTGGCAGACGCTGCACGCCGTCGACATAGCTCTGCGCCGCCGCCAGCGGCTCCTTGCGGAAGATACTTTCGGGGTCGTGCATTTCCTTGATGTCGCCGCCGGCACAAAAGGCCGTGCCGGCACCTGTCAGGATCATCACGCTGACCTCCGGGTCCGCCTGCACCTTGGCGAAGGTGTCCAGAAGGGCGGCGATCATGTCGTTGCCGGTCACCGGGTTGCGGCGTTCCGGATCGTTCAGCGTGACCGTGGCGATCCTGTCGGAAATGTCCAGAAGGACGGGGTGCTTACTCATTCTTTCCATCTCCGCGTTCGCGTTTCTCGAACATGTCGGGATTGATCATGTCGCGGGCATCGTGGCCCATATGCAGGGTTTCTCCGCCGTCGACATAGATGTCTTCGCCGGTGATGAAATTTCCCAGGTCGGACGCGAGGAAAATGATCGTGCCGGCGATGTCTTCGGGCGCGCCCATACGGTTCAGGACCGAGCGGTTCAGCTGTTTCCACCGGTCCGGCGGAATCGGATAGCGGCCAAGCGCCTCGGTCCTGATCGTGCCCGGCGCGACGCAGTTCAGACGGATCCCGTATTCCCCCCATTCGGCGGCCAGCGTTTTCATCATCCCGGTCACGCCGGCGCGGGCGGCGACGGTATGGGCAAACCCGGTCAGCGCGGTGCGCGCCGAAATCGCGGTGACGAACACCACCGACCCACCGTTGTCGTACATGAAATGATCCGCCGCCGCGCGGGTCATCTGCCACGAACCGATCAGGTTGTTGCGGATCACCGCCTCGAAGCCCTTGTTGGTAATGTCGCGCGCGGCGGCAATATACTGGCCGCCTGCATTGTTCACCAGAACGTCGAGCTGCCCGAAATGGTCCTTGATGCGTCCCATCGCGGTTTCGATACTGTCCGCGTCACGGGTATCGCCGGGCACGACAAATGCCTCGCCGCCCGCCGCGCGGATCATTTCTGCGGTCTCTTCCAGCGGTTCCTCGCGGCGCGCGAACAGCGCCAGCCTGGCCCCGCAAGAGGCCATTTCAAGCGCCGTTGCCCGACCCATTCCCGAACCCGATCCGGTGACAAGGGCCACCTGGCCCGCCATCAGATCCGGAGCATAGCGCGATGTTCTTTTCTCGCTCATGTTTCCCCCTTCAGTCTTTCAGAAGCTCGCCCGCAATGATCAGCTTGCGCACTTCCTGAGTGCCCGCACCGACCTCGAGCACACGGCCGGTCCGGTAAAGCCGGTTCACTTCCGTGTCGCGCATGTAGCCGGACCCCCCGTGGATCTGGACGGCCTTGTCCAGCACGAATGAGGTCACCTCGGCGGCCTTGAAGATCGCCGCCGCCGTCAGCTTGTGAATTTCGCCGCGCCCGCCTTCGCCCTCTTCCAGACCCTCGCACATGGCGACCGTCTTCAGCGACAGGCTGCGCGCCGCCTCGATCCGCGTGTACATGTCGGCCAGCATCGCCTGCACCATCTGGAAACTGGCGATCGGTTTGCCGAACTGTCGGCGCGTCCTGGCGTAGTCGACGGAAATATCCAGCGCGCGCTGCGCGATCCCCAGGGCATTGAAGCAGACGATGGCCCGTTCGAGATCCAGCCCCGACATGGTCACCGCCACACCGCCGTCCAGCTTGCCGACCATGTTCTTGGCGGGCACACGACAATCCTCGAACACCAATTCGCCTGTTGGCGATCCGCGGAACCCCATCTTGTTGAGCTTCTGCGCCACCTTGAAGCCGGGGGTGTCGGTCTCCACGATGAAGGCGGAAATGCCCTTGGCGCCTTTTTCCGGCGAGGTCTTGGCATAGACCAGCACCAGATCGGCAATCGGCCCGTTGGTGATGTAAATTTTGGCCCCGTTCAGGATGTAATCGTCGCCATCCTTTTTGGCCGTGGTCCGCATGGAGCCAAGCGCATCGGACCCCGCGCCGGGCTCGGTCAGGCCCAGGGCGCCCACCAGCGAGCCATCGCACAGGCCCGGCAGATACTTGCGGCGCAACGCGTCATTGGCGTTGCGATAGATGTTGTTGACGCACAGGTTGTCATGCGCCACATGGGTCAGCCCGATCGCGGCAGAGGCCCGCGACAGCTGTTCGGTGATGATGCAGGCCGAGGTGAAATCCAGCCCGGCCCCGCCGAATTCCGGTGGCACGTTCAGACCGAGATACCCCATCTTGCCGAGCGTGGGAAAGACCGATGGCGGCAGGTCGTCGGTGTCGTCCATTTCCGCGTTCAGATGGTGAAACTCGGACATGAAGAACTTGCCGGCCTGATCGGCCAGCGCCTGCTGTTCGTCCGTCATGAAATGCGTCGGAAGGGTGATGTCGTTTCGCAGTTGCTTGTTCATGGTCCCGCCCTCCTTCAGGCGCGCAGCAGTTCTTCGGCGATGATGATCTTGCGGACTTCGCTGGTGCCCGCGCCGATCTCCAGCAGCTTGTTGGCGCGGAACAGCCGGTTGATCTCGGTGTCCTGCATGTAGCCCGATCCGCCGTGGATGTGGCAGGCCTCGGTGACGGCCTTGTTGAACGCCTCGCCCGCGTAAAGGCAGGCCGCCGCGGTCAGCTTGTGGATCTCGCCGCGCCCGCCGGCCCCCTTGGGCAGGCCGACGCAGGCGGCCAGCGCGCGATAGCTGAAGGCGCGGGCGGTTTCGACCTCGGTGTAAATCTCGGCGAGCTTCGACTGCATCATCTGGAAGCGGGAGATCGACTTGCCGAATTGTTCTCGGATCTGCGCGTATTCCAGACCCAGCTCCAGCGCCCGTTCGGCCATGCCGACGCAGACCGAGGCGACCATCGCCCGTTCCAGATCCAGCCCGCTCATCACGACCGATACGCCGCTGTTTTCGGCGCCCATCATGGCCGAGGCCGGCACCCGGCACTCCTCGAACACCAGCTCCCCGGTGGGCGAGCCGCGAAAGCCCATCTTGTCGAGCTTCTGCGCCACCTTGAAACCCGGATTGTCGGTTTCAACGATAAAGGCGGAAATGCCCTTGGCACCTCTGGACTTGTCGGTTTTGGCATAAAGCAGGATCAGATCGGCGATCGGCCCGTTGGTGATGTAAATCTTCGAGCCGTTGATGATGTAATCATCGCCATCGCGACGCGCCGTGGTGGCCATCGACCCAAGCGCATCCGACCCGGCGCCGGGCTCGGTCAGCCCCAGGGCGCCGACCAGCTCGCCGGAACACAGCCCCGGCACATATTTCCTGACCTGTTCGTCGGACCCGTTGCGCAGCAGGTTGTTCAGACACAGGTTGTCATGTGCCCCGTGCGACAGGCCCACCGCCGGGTTCCATTTCGAGATCACCTCGGACACCAGCGCCTGGGTGAATTCGTTCTGGCCCGATCCGCCCAGTTCCTCGGGCGCGGTAATGCCCAGAAGGCCCAGTTCACCCATCTGCCGGAACAGATCGTCGGGCCACCAGTCCTCCTCGTCCATGCGCGCCTGAAGCGGATGAAGCACCTCGCGCGACACCCTGTCGACGTGATCGACGATCTGGCGCTGCTCATCGGTCAGCGAGTAATTGGCCCTGATGGCCTCCAAAGCGGCCACGTCAGGTACGTTCTGGCTGGTCATCTCTCTTCCCCCGAACGGAATGTGATCTGCGGTGTTGACCAAAATCAAACACATGTTAGAAAATAGATCAAGGCAGGCTTTTTGCGACCTGACGTTGCAGGCGACGCAAAGGGAGATGCGGGAGGTCTCGGAAATGGTTGATAACGTCGTACATTCGCAGGCGCGGGGGCATGAAACGCGCATCACGATTTGCCGTCCGGACCAGCGCAATGCCCTGAACCGCGACGTGGCAGAGGGAATCACTGCCGCGCTTCTGACGGCCGAGGCCGATCCCGAATGCCGGGTGATCGTTGTGACCGGCGAGGGCGTGCGCGCTTTCTGCGCTGGCGGCGACCTCAAGGCGGGGGCCGATGGCGGCCCGTTTGTTCAGGACCCGGCGGATCCGGACCATTTTGCCGGCCGGCTGTTCGAAACGATACAGGCCTGCCGAAAACCGACCATCGCGCGCATCAACGGAGTGGCGGTTGGCGCGGGCGCGGGCATGATCTGTGCCTGCGATCTCGCGGTGATGGCGGATCACGCGAAAATCGGCACGCCCGAGGTGAAGGTCGGTCTGTTTCCGATGACCATCGTGCCGCCGATGATGCGCGTGTTGCCGCGTCGGAAACTGATGGAGATGTTCATCACCGGCGTCCTGCTGACGGCGGACGAGGCCCTGCGCTATGATCTGGTCAACTATGTGACAGACAGCGCCGGACTTGACGACAAGGTTGCGGAACTGGTCGCACGGATTGCGGCGCAGTCGCCGACTGCGATCAGGCTCGGAAAATATGCCTGCCACGCATTGCAAGACATGACCTATCCGCAGCAGATGCGCTTTGCGGAAACGCTGTTGCCGCGGATGGCGCAGACCGAAGACGCGCGAGAGGGGTTTGCCGCTTTCAATGAAAAACGCGACCCTGAATGGACGGGCCGCTGACAGGAGCGGTGAGGAGAAGGCTATGTCGGATCGAAGACTGCGCATCGGATGCGCTTCCGGTTTCTGGGGCGATACGCCCGAAGCGGTCGGCCAGTTGGTGTCCAAGGGCGAAATCGACTATCTGGTGTTCGATTATCTTGCCGAAGTGACGATGTCGCTGATGGCGCGCGCCCGCGCCAAGACGCCGGAGGCGGGCTTTGCCCCGGATTTCGTCAAGGCGCTGGTGCCGTGGTTGCCCGAGATCAAGGCCAGGGGGATCAAGGTTGTGGCCAATGCCGGCGGCGTCAATCCGCGCGGCTGCCGCGATGCGCTCGCCAGGGCGGCAGAGGCGGCTGGGATCGACCTGTCCATCGGTGTCGTTCTGGGCGACGATCTGCTGGACCGCGCGGACGAGATGCGCGACGGCGGCGTGAGCGAAATGTTCTCTGGCGCCGGTTTCCCCGACGATATCTGGAGCATGAACGCCTATCTGGGCGCCCGCCCCATCGCGGCGGCGCTGGACGGCGGCGCCGACATCGTGATCACCGGGCGCTGCGCCGACAGCGCGGTGGCGCTTGGCCCCTTGATGCACGAATTCGGCTGGAGCGACGAGGATTGGGACAGGCTCAGCCAGGGCTCGCTCGCGGGCCATCTGATAGAATGCGGACCGCAAGGGACGGGGGGCAATTTCACCGACTGGCAGGAGGTGCCGGGCTGGGACAATATGGGGATGCCCATCGTCGAAGTGGCCGAAGACGGCAGCTTTGTCATGACCAAGACGCCCGATACCGGCGGGCTGGTTGTGCCGGGCTCGGTCGGCGAACAGATGCTTTACGAAATCGGCGATCCACGGGCCTACCTGCTGCCCGACGTGATCTGCGACTGGTCCGGGGTCACGCTCGAACAGGTCGGCCCGGACCGGGTGCTGGTCAAGGGCGGCAGGGGGCTGGGGCGCACCGGAAGCTACAAGGTCTCGGCGACCCATGCCGATGGCTGGCGCGCGGTCACCACGCTGACGCTCGCCGCAATCGACGCCCCGGCCAAGGCCGAGCGCGTCGCCGAGGCGATCCTGACCCGCTGCCGGCGGATTTTCCGCGACCGCAACCTCGCCGATTTTCGACAGGTCAGCGTCGAGGTTCTGGGGGCGGAGGCCGCTTACGGCGCCAACGCCCGCGCCCGGACGCGCGAGGTCGTTCTGAAGATCGGCGTCACTCATGACGACCGAAACGCGCTGAACATCTTCGCCGGAGAAATCGCGCCGATGGCCATTTCCACCGCGCAGGGCCTGACCGGGTTCTTCGCCGGACGGCCCAAGGTGCAGCCGGTGGTGCGGCTGTTCTCGTTCCTGCAAGACAAGGCCGACACGCCCGTTTCGGTCGAGGTCGACGGCAAGGAGGTGCCGGTCACCGTGGCCACCAAGGAGGTCCGACTGGATCCGCCCGCCGCACCGCAGGTGGAAAGCCGCGAGGCCGGGCCCGACGCGGTCAGGGTGCGGCTGGTCGATCTGGCCTGGGGCCGCTCCGGCGACAAGGGCGACATCGCCAATATCGGCATTCTGGCCCGCAAGCTAGAGTATCTGCCCTATATCCGCTCCGCCCTCACCGAAGACAGGGTGAAAGACTATTTCGCGCATCTCTGCGACGGCCCGGTCGAACGTTTCGACCTGCCCGGCAGCCATGCGATGAACTTCCTGCTGCATGAATCGCTGGGCGGCGGCGGCATCGCCTCGGTCCGCATCGACCCGCAGGGCAAGGGGTTTGCGCAGATGCTGCTCGACATCGAAATTCCCGTGCCGGCCGATCTGGCGGCGCAAGACGGGCTGCACCCCGCCGAGCGTGCATGAAAGGAAGGATGATGGGTATTTCCAAACTGCTGGTCGCCAATCGCGGCGAGATCGCGGCCCGCGTCCTGCGCACCGCCAAGGCGCGCGGCCTCGCCACCGCCGTCTTGCGGCACAACTCGGAACAGGAGGGACCGGCCCATCTGATTGCCGACGAGGTGGTGACCATCGAGGGCCCGACCCCCGTGGCCGCCTATCTCGACATCCCCCAGATCGTCGAGGCGGCGCAACGGATCGGCGCGGACGCGGTGCATCCGGGCTATGGCTTCCTGTCGGAAAACGCGGGCTTTGTCGCCGCGCTGGACAAGGCCGGGGTGACGTTTGTCGGCCCCACATCCGAGGTCATCGACCTGATGGGCGACAAGATCCGCGCCCGCGCCTTTGTCGAGGAGCGCGGCTTTCCGGTTGCCCCCTCGGCCATCGAGGATGACGACCCCGCTACATTTGTCGAACGCTCTCGCGCGGTTGGCTATCCGCTGCTGATCAAGCCCTCGGCGGGCGGTGGTGGCAAGGGGATGCGCGTCGTGCGCGAAGACGGCGCGCTGGAATCCGAAATCGAAACCGCCCGCCGCGAGGGCGAGCGCTATTTCGGCGACGGACGGCTGTTCGTCGAACGCTATATCGAACGCCCGCGCCATATCGAGGTGCAGGTGATGGGGGACGGGCAGGGGAATGTGGTGCATTTCTGGGAACGCGAATGCTCGATCCAGCGCCGGTTCCAGAAGATCATCGAGGAAACGCCATCCCCGGCGCTGACCCCCGAACAGCGGGACGAGATCTGTGAAACCGCCGCCGGGATTGCCCGCGCCGTCAAATATCGCGGCGCTGGCACGGTCGAGTTCATCTATGCGCAGGACGGCGCCTTCTATTTCCTGGAAATGAACACCCGCCTTCAGGTCGAACATCCGGTGACCGAGATGGTGACCGGCTTCGACCTTGTCGCCGAACAGCTGCGCATCGCGGCGGGCGAGGGGCTGAGCGCCGCACAGGCCGATATTGCGCAGAACGGTCATTCGATCGAACTGCGCATTTGCGCCGAGGACGCGACGGAAGATTTTCGCCCCGCCATCGGCGACATCCTTCTGCTGGACGAGCCGCAGGGCGCGGGCGTGCGGGTGGACAGCGGCATTCTGGGCGGTGGCAAGGTGACGACCGATTTCGACCCGATGCTGTCCAAGCTGATCGTGCACGGCTCGGACCGGGCCGAGGCCATCGCCCGCGCGCGTCAGGCGGTTCGGAATTACGTGATCCTCGGGGTGACGACCAATACCGGCTATCTCGATGCGATCCTTGCGCATCCGGATTTCGCCTCGGGCAATGTCTCGACCGGGTTTCTGGCCGAGCAGGCCGAGGCGCTGACCGCGCCGGGCGAAGATGTGACCGAGCTGCTGATGGCGGTCGCCGCCCTGTCGGATGAACGGCTGGTGAGCGACGTGATGCAGATACCCGAGATGCACCGGAAAATGGGCGGGTGGAGAAACTGATGCGGCGGATATACCAGATCGACGGCGACGAAACCGAATGCTGGCTGTCCCATGACGGCAATCGTTTTATCCTCAACACGCCCGATGGCGCGGTTCCCTGCCAATTGGACCCCACCGGGGCGCCCGGTGGCCATGTGCTGCGGGCGCGCGGACGCGTGCAGGACGTGCGGCTGGCCGTCGGCCCTGACGCGACTTTTGTGCATATGAACGGGCGGACCTACGCGATCGGGCGGATCGATCCCGCCGAGCGTCTGGCCGGACGCGATGGCGGCGCCGCCGATGACCGCATCGTCGCACCGATGCCCGGCGTGGTCGTGTTGGTGAACGCAAAGCCCGGCGATCACGTCAAGGAAGGCCAGCGGTTGCTTGTCATCGAAAGCATGAAACTCGAAACCAGCCTGACCGCGCCGCGCGACGGCGTGGTGGCCGAAATACCATTTGCCGAGGGCGACAGTTTCGGGCTGAAGGCCACGCTTGCCCTGCTGGCGCCGGAGGAGGAGTGACCATGCGCCGGATCGAAAGCCAGATCGACACCAATGCCCCTGACTTCAGGGTCAATCACGCGGCCATGTCCGCGCGGCTGAAAGAGTTTCACGCCCGCCAGCACGCGGCGCGTTTCGAACGCCCGCAACGCGACGTCGATCGCCTTGAGCGCCAGAACAAGCTGGGCGTGCGCGAACGGCTGAAGCTGCTGCTGGACCCCGGCACGCCGTTCCTGGAATTTTCCACCCTCGCCGCCTGCCGCGAATATGACGGCGCGGTGCCCGGTGCCGCGGTGGTGACGGGCATCGGCATCGTGCAGGGGCGCGAGGTCGCCATTCACGCCAACGACGCCAGCGTCAAGGGCGGCGCATGGTATCCCCATACCGTCAAGAAGATCGTGCGGCTTCTGGATGTGGCATTGGAAAACCGCCTGCCGGTTGTCCATATCTGCGACAGCGCCGGCGGCTTCCTGCCGTTGCAGCACGGAGTCTTTCCCGACCGCTATCTGGGCGGGCGGGTCTTCCGCAATCAGGTCAAGCTGAGCCAGGCCAACATCCCGCAGATCGCGGTGGTCGGCGGGCATTGCACGGCCGGCGGGGCCTATGTGCCGACGCTCAGCGATTACAACATCATCATCGAAGGCACCGGGGCGATTTTCCTTGGCGGTCCGCCGCTGGTCAAGGCCGCGACCGGCGAAGAGGTCGGCGTTCAGGAGCTGGGCGGGGCGGTGATGCATACCTCGGTCTCGGGCACCGGCGATTACCGCGCCGCCACCGAACAGCACGCTTTTTCACTGGCGCGCGAGATTGTCAGCCAGTGGACGCGCCCGCCGAAAACGATCATCGAAACCGTCGCCTGTGAAGCGCCGTATTACGACCCCAAGGAACTCTACGGGATCATCCCCAAGGACCGGAAAACCCAGTTCGACATGCGCGAGGTTCTGGCCCGGATCGTGGATGGCTCGCGGTTTCACGAATACCAGCCTGACTACGGCACCACGATGATCTGCGGCTATGCCCATATCTGGGGCTACAAGGTGGGGATTCTGGCCAACAACGGGGTGCTGTTCAACGACAGTTCGCTCAAGGCCGCGCATTTCATGCAGCTGTGCAACCAGAACCGCACGCCTCTGGTCTTTTTCCAGAACATCACCGGCTACATGGTGGGGCGCGAATACGAGGAACGCGGCATCGCCAAGGACGGCGCCAAGATGCTGATGGCGCAGGGCGGGTCGGTGGTGCCGAAATTCACCGTGATCGCCAATGCCTCATACGGCGCGGGCAATTACGGCATGTGCGGACGGGCCTGGGATGCGCGCACGCTGTTCATGTGGCCGCAGGCGGAAATCGGCGTGATGGGCGCGGATCAGGCCGCCAATACCATGGCCGACGTCAAGATCCGGCAGCTTCAGCGCGAGGGCAAGGAGTTGAGCGAAGAGGAAATCGCCGCGATCCGCGATCCGGTGCTGGAGAAATTCCGGCGCGATGTCGAAGCCTATACCTCGACCTCGGAATTGTGGGACGACGGCATCCTCGACCCGGCGGATACACGCAACGCGCTCGGCATGTCGATTTCGGCCTCGCTGAACGCGCCGATCGACGATCCGCATTACGGGATATTCCGGCTGTGACCGTCCGGGATTCGGCGCATCAGGTCGTCTGCTGCCGCGCCTCCTGAATGGACACCACATCAGAGGCCGCCATCTCGGGCCGGTCGGCCTCGACCGCGTTCAGCGGGTCGACGGGTTTCAAACCTGCCAGACAGTCGCGCGCCAGTTGCTGATATTCGGCGGTTCCACGGGTTTTCCACGCGACTTCCTTCTCGGTGACCTCGCGGATCACCTTTGCCGGCGCTCCGACCACCATCGAACGCGGCGGGATCACCGTTTCCCCCCGCACAAACGCCTGCGCGCCGACAATCGATTCCGCGCCAAGCTCCACGCCGTCCATGATGACGGCATTCATGCCCACCAAAGCATTCCGGCCGACGGTGCACCCGTGCAGAATCGCGCCATGGCCGATATGACCGTTGGTTTCGACCACCGCATCGCGGCCCGGGAAGGAATGGAGGATGCAATTGTCCTGAACATTGGCCCCGTCACCGATCACGATCCTGCCGAAATCGCCCCGCAGGCTTGCGCCGGGTCCGATATAGCACCCCTGACCGAGTATGACATTTCCGATCAGCACCGCCTGGGGATGAACGAATGTCCCCTCGGGCACAACGGGAACGAAGCCTTTGAATTGATAGCAATTGGCCATTGTTCTTTTCCTTTTTCGGGCTGGGCGTCTCTGGAGTCCGGCTTCGGGCGCCCGATGTTCAACAACCGCCTTTCCAGCTCACGTGCGGGCCGGAAGGCCGAAGGCGGTGCGCCGTTTCAGAAGGCGCGGCACGATTATTCAAACACATGTTAGAAAATTCGGCAAGGATCGCTCCGCTGCGTCGATGTTGACACTGTCTGGCGGCAGGATGTAAAATCTAACAAGTGGTAGAAAATGGACCGGCGCGCGACTCATGTCGCCCGGCTCGAACGCGGGAGCGAGAGAAATGTCAGAGAAAGCCCATGTCGTCGGCGTCGGGATGGTGCCGTTCCAGAAGCCGGGAAAATCCGACAGCTATGATGTCATGGCAATTGCGGCCACCCGCTCCGCGCTGGCCGACGCGGGGCTGGATTATGGCAAGATCGAGCAGGCCTATGTGGGCTATGTCTACGGCGACAGCACCTGCGGCCAGCGCGCCCTGTACCAGGTCGGCATGACCGGCATTCCGGTCGTGAACGTGAACAACAACTGCTCGACCGGGTCATCCGCCCTGTTCCTGGCCCGCCAGGCCGTCGAAAGCGGCGCGGTGGACTGCGCTCTGGCGCTTGGATTCGAACAGATGCAGCCCGGCGCCATCGGCGCGATGTTCCATGACCGAGTCAGCCCGTTTGCGGCGTTTGACGAAGAAACCGACGACCTCGTGGGCAATCCGGAGATCCCGCTGGCGCTTCGCTATTTCGGCGGCGCCGGCAAGGCGCATATGGAGGAGTTCGGCACACCGCTGGAAACCTTCGCGAAAATCCGCGCCAAGGCCAGCCGCCATGCGGCCAAAAACCCGGTGGCCCTGTTCCGGCAGGAGGTAACACCCGAAGATGTCATGGCCGCGCAGGTCGTCTGGCCCGGCGTGATGACCAAGCTGATGGCCTGCCCGCCGACCTGCGGCGCGGCTGCGGCAATCGTCTGTTCCAAGGAATTTGCCGACAAGCACGGCCTCGACAGCTCGGTGCGGATCGCGGCTCAGGCCATGACGACGGACGGCCCGGAAACCTTCGATGCGCACGACATGCGCGAGGTGGTCGGCTTCTCGATGGCCAAGCGCGCCGCCGATCAGGTCTATGAGGCCGCGGGCATCGGGCCGGACGACGTGGACGTGATCGAACTGCACGATTGCTTTGCCCATAACGAGCTTATCACCTACGAGGCGCTTGGCCTGTGCGGACGCGGCGAGGCGGCGAAATTCGTCGACGACGGCGACAACACCTATGGCGGGAAATACGTGACAAACCCCTCCGGTGGTCTGTTGTCCAAGGGCCATCCGCTCGGAGCAACGGGCCTTGCGCAATGCACCGAGCTTGTCCAGCAACTGCGCGGCCAGGCCGATGCGCGTCAGGTCGACGGCGCGCGTCTGGCGCTTCAGCACAATCTGGGCCTCGGCGGGGCCTGTGTGACCACGCTTTATGAAAAAGTCTGACAGCGCCCTTCGGGAGGACAGACCATGACCGACAAACTCGACGGGCGCGTGGCGCTGGTCTCCGGCTCGGGCCGGGGCATCGGGCGGGAGATCGCGCTCAAGCTGGCCTCGGAAGGGGCACGGATCGTGGTCAACGATCTGGATGCCGACCCGGCCAATGAAACCGCCGAGGCGATCCGTGCCGCCGGCGGCGAAGCCGAGGTCTGCGCCGGCAGCGTGACCGAGGACGGCTTTGCCGAACGGTTCATCAGGACCGGCGTCGACAGCTTCGGCGGGCTGGACATCATCGTGAACAACGCCGGCTATACCTGGGACAGCGTCGTTCAGAAGATGACCGACGAGCAATGGCAGGCGATCATCGACGTGCACCTGACCGCGCCCTTCAGGATCCTGCGCGCCGCCCAGCCGGTGATCAGCGCCAGAGCCAAGGAAGAAGCCGCCGCCGGGCAAGAGGTGTTCCGCAAGGTGGTCAACATCTCGTCCATCGCGGGCACCGGCGGCAATGCGGGCCAGATCAACTATGCCGCCGCCAAGGCCGGTATCCTCGGGGTCACCCGGACGATGGCCAAGGAATGGGGCCGTTACAAGGTCAACGTCAATGCCGTGGCCTTCGGGCCGATCCGCACCCGCCTGACCGAAGGCAGCGCCGATGGCGACAGCACGATCAAGGTCGAGGAAAAGGAAATCAAGGTCGGCGTGAACCCCGATCTGCTGTCCCAGATGGAACGGATGATCCCGCTGGGCCGGGTCGGCACACCGCAAGAGGCCGCCGGCGCGGTCTATCTGTTCTGCACCCCTGAATCGAACTTCATCTCGGGCCAGCACATCATCTGCGGCGGCGGCTTCGTGATCTAGCACCGGCCGCCCTGGCCGCGTCTTCGGGTCCTGGCTGGCAACTGACATTTCCGGGCAGCCGCATGACGGTTGCCCGACCTGTAACAGGGTATCCGATCCATGGCGCGTCTCGAAACAACGGTACTCACAGCATCCGAGAGCTACGCCCGCAATCATGCAGCGCAAAGCGACCGCGTCGAGACCCTGCGCGCGCGGATCGCCGAGGCCACCTCGGGCGGGCGCCCCGACATGGTCGAACGTCACCGCAAGCGCGGCAAGCTTCTGGTCCGCGACCGGATCGACCTGCTGGTGGACCCCGGCACCGCGTTTCTGGAGCTGTCCTCGCTCGCAGCCTATGGCCAATACGGCGGCGAGGTTCCCGGCTCCGGGATCGTCACCGGCATCGGTATGGTCCATGGGCTGCCCTGCATGGTGATCGCCAATGATGCCACCGTAAAGGGCGGCTCGTTCTACCATGAGACCGTGCAGAAACACATCCGCGGCCAGGAAATCGCGGCGGAAAACCGGCTGCCCTGCCTCTATCTGGTGGATTGCGGCGGGGCCTATCTGCCCGAACAGGACCGGGTCTTTCCCGGCGCCCGGCATTTCGGCAATTCCTTCTATCGCCAGACCAACATGTCGGCCAGCGGCTTGCCGCAGATCTCGGCCGTCTTCGGCGGCTGCACGGCGGGCGGGGCCTATATCCCCGCGCTGTCGGACGAGGTCATCATGGTGCGGGGCAACGCCCGCATCCATCTGGGCGGTCCGTCGATCGTCAAGGTGGCGATCAACGAAGAGGTCGATGGCGAAACGCTGGGCGGGGCCGAGATGCATGCGCGCGTCTCGGGCGTCTGCGACCATCTGGCCGAGGACGAATACCATGCCCTGGCGCTGATGCGCGACATCGTCGCCGAGCTTGGCCAATCGCGTCCGATGCAGCCCGACACGGCCCCCGAAGGGCCCTTGCATGACCCGTCCGAATTGCTCGGCATCATCAGCGCCGACCGCAAGGAACCCTACGACATGCGCGAGGTTCTGCTGCGCATGATCGACGCCGGCGAATTCCGCGAATTCAAGCCCGGCTGGGGCGAAACGCTGGTCTGCGGCACCGCGCGCATCCACGGCTATCGCGTGGGAATCCTCGCCAATAACGGCGCGCTCTTGTCCGAGAGTTCGCTGAAGGGTGCGCAGTTCGTGTCGATGTGCGACCAGCGGAACATCCCGCTTCTGTTCCTGCACAACATATCGGGCTTCATGGTCGGGACGGAAGCGGAGCGCGGCGGCATCGCCAAGGACAGCGCCAAGCTGGTTTATGCCATGTCGGTGGCCAAGGTGCCGCGCCTGTCCGTCCTTCTGGGCGGCTCTTACGGGGCGGGCAATTACGGCATGTGCGGGCGCGGGTTCGCGCCGAATTTCCTGTTTGCCTGGCCCACGGCGGAACTGGCCACCATGTCCGCCGACATCGCCACCAACGTGATGCTGGAGCTGCGCCGCCAGAAGGGTGGCGAGCTTGCGAAGCTGGAGGCCGACCTGGCGCAGATCGAGGCGCAGGTGCGCGCCCAGTACGGCGAACAGTCCGACCCCTATTATGCCACCTCGCGGCTCTGGGACGACGGGCTGATCGAACCAGGCCAGACCCGCGATATTCTGGGCCTGTGCCTGGCCATCGTCTCATCGGTGCCCGGGGCAGGGCGCCACACGCCGGTTTTCAGAATGTGAGGCCAATACCATGACGACCTATGAAACCATTCTGCTTGAGACCGACGCACGAGGCGTCGCCACCGTCACCCTGAACCGACCCGACAAGCACAATGCGCTGAACGGCGGCTTGATCGCCGAGTTGACGGACGCCGCCGAAAAACTGGCAGCCGACGACAAGGTGCGCATCGTGGTTCTCACCGGCACCGGCAAGAGCTTCTGCGCCGGGGGGGATTTCAACTGGTTCTCGTCGAATATCGACAAGTCCCGCGCCGAGCGGGTCGATCAGAGCGCCACGCTGGCGCATTTGCTGCGCCGCCTCGACACGCTGCCCAAACCGCTGATCGGGCGGATCAACGGTCCGGCCTATGGCGGCGGGGTCGGCATGATTTCGGTCTGCGACTACACGATCGGCGCCGAAGGGTCGCGCTTTGGCCTGACCGAGGTCAAACTGGGCCTCCTGCCGGCCAATATCTCGCCCTATGTCGTGGCCCGCATCGGCAAGGAGCATTCGCGCGAAACCATGCTGTCGGGGGCGCTGTTCGACAGCGCGCGTGCCGAACGGATCGGTCTCTTGACCGAGGTCGTCTCCGCCGATGATCTGGACGCGGCCATCGAGCGCGTCGTGCAGGATCACCTTCAGGCCGCGCCGGGGGCCGTGGCCGACACCAAGGCGCTGATCGCCTATGTCGCGGCGCACGATCTGGAAACCAACATGATCTACACCGCCGACCGTCTGGCCGACGCCTGGGAAACCGACGAAGGGATCGAAGGCATCGACAGCTTCCTGAAGAAACGCACGCCCTCATGGCGGGTGAAATGAGCTTTGCCCGCGTCCTGATCGCCAACCGCGGCGAAATCGCCCGGCGCATCCAGCGCGGGTGCCGCAAGCTTGGGCTGGAAACGGTCGCGGTCTTTTCCAAGGCCGACCGCGACGCGCCCTTCGTGGCAGAGGCCGATCACGCCGTCTGCATCGGCGGGGCCGCGCCCTCGGAAAGTTATCTGAACGTCGGCGCCATTCTGGATGCCGCGCGCAGGACCGGCGCGGGCGCGGTGCATCCCGGCTATGGCTTCCTGTCCGAAAACGCCGGTTTCGCCGGGGCGGTCCAGGCTGCGGGCCTCGTGTTCATCGGGCCCGAACCCGGCGCGATTGCCATGATGGGATCGAAGATCGAGGCCAAGTCCGCCGCCGAGGCCGCGGGCGTCCCCGTGCTGCCCGGATATCGCGGCGAAGATCAGTCCGACGCGCGACTGCTCGAAGAGGCGCGGGCGCTTGGCACGCCGTTTCTGGTCAAGGCCAGCGCAGGCGGCGGCGGGCGCGGCATGCGCCTTGTCACCGATCTGGCCGACGCGCCCGAGGCCATCGCCTCTGCCCGGTCCGAGGCGAAAGGCGCGTTCGGCGATGCGGCGGTGTTCCTCGAACGCTACGCCCCGCGTGCGCGTCACGTCGAGGTGCAGGTGCTGGGCGACAGTCACGGCACGGTGCTGCATCTAGGGGATCGCGACTGTTCGTTGCAACGCAACCACCAGAAGCTGATCGAGGAGGCACCCGCCGCCGATCTGCCCGAGGCCCTGCGCGATGACATGCTGTCGGCGGCGGTGCGGCTGGCGCAGTCCATAGGGTATCGCTCGGCAGGGACGGTGGAATACCTCTATGACCCGGCGCGCGGCGAATATTACTTCCTCGAAATGAACACCCGCCTTCAGGTCGAACACCCCGTGACCGAGGCCATCACCGGGATCGACCTTGTCGAATGGCAGTTGCGCATTGCCCGGGGCGAGACATTGGCGCTGACGCAATCCGATGTCCAGTTCGACGGACACGCCATCGAGGTCCGCATCGCCGCCGAGAACCCGGCCGAGAATTTCCGCCCCGAGACAGGCCGGATCACCCTCTGGGCCCCGCCCGCTGGCGTGCGGCTGGATAGCGGCGTCGCGGCAGGCTCGGTCGTCGGCCACCATTACGATTCCATGCTGGCCAAGCTGATCGTCCATGCGCCCGACCGGGCCGGGGCGATCCGGCAGGCCGTGGCCGCGATTGATGCCTTCGCCGTCGGCGGCGTCGGTCTGAACCTGTCCTATCAGCGCGCCTTGCTGACACATGCGGATTTTCAGGCGTTCCGGCACCATACCTCGGGCCTGCCCGACATGTTCCCCGAGGGCTGGGCGCAACCCACTCCCGACGCGCGCGACACGGGCCTTGCCGTCATGGCGCTGCATCTGCATCTGGCCCCGGCGGGCGCGTCGCCCTGGGAAAGCCTCGGGTCATGGCGGCTTACCGCCCCCGCGGGGCGGCCCGGTGCTGCGTCCTACTGGGCCACATCCGCGGATGAGCCGATCCGCATGTCCGATGTCCCGGGAGCGCTCGCCGCCGTACTGCCGGACGGCCAGAATATCGAAGCCGAGGCTCCCGCCCTGACCGGCGACCGCCTGAGCGGACGCATCGACGGCGTTCCTTTCTCGCGCGTCGCCCACATCGAACGCGCCGGTCATCATTGGCGGGTGCATCTACAGACCCCTGCGGGAATGACTTTGACAGAGCTGCGCACTCTGGAAGATCGGCACCTTGCCCGCGCCAGCGTCGTTGCAGGCGGCGCCGACCTGCTGACGGCCCCGATGCCGGGCGCCGTTGCCGAGCTGCGCGTCGCGCCTGGCGACCGCGTCGCCGCCGGTGATACCCTGGTGGTGCTGGAAGCCATGAAGCTCCTGCAAAGCCTGCCCGCCCCGGTCGCGGGCGTGGTCACCGAGATTTTTTGCGCACCGGGCGACACCGTCGCCGGGCACGCCCCACTCGTCAAACTCGACCCGGAGGAACAGACATGACCCGACAGGACACCATCGCCGCGGCCAACGGCCCGTTCAACGAAGACCTCGGCATGATCCGCGACCAGCTGCGCCGGTTCATCGAAACCGAGGTGACCGCCAGGGCCGACGCCTGGGAAGAGGCGGGCATGGTGCCCCGCGACGTCTTGCGCCGGATGGGCGATCTGGGCGTGCTGGGCATGCGCTATGACGAGCAATACGGCGGTGCGGGGCTGGACGTGATGTCCAGCGTGGTTCTGGCCGAAGAGGTCGGACGCTCCACCTTTGGCGGGTTCTCGGCCACGGTGCTGGTGCATACCGACATGGCCTCGCCGCATCTGGAAAATGCCGGCACACCGGAACAGAAGGCCCGCTGGATGCCCTCGATCACCTCGGGCGAAAAGATCGCCGCCGTCGCGGTGACCGAACCCGGTGCCGGATCGGACGTGGCGGGCATGCGCACCCGCGCGGTGCAGGACGGGTCGGACTGGGTGCTGAACGGTACCAAGATGTTCATCACCAACGGCGTGCATGGCGATATCTATTTCGTCGGCGCCAAGACCGATCCCGATGCCAAGGGTTCGCGCGGGATCACCATGTTCGCGATCGAAAAGGGCACGCCGGGCTTCTCGGTCGGCAGGGCGCTGAACAAGACCGGCTGGCTGTGTTCGGACACCGCCGAGCTGATCTTCGAGGATGTGCGCGTCCCCGCCGGCGACGTGCTGGGCGAGGTCAACAAGGGCTTCTACTCGGTGATGAAGAATTTCCAGAACGAACGCATCGTCCTGGGCGCGATGGCCTGCGCCGAAGCGCAGACCGCGCTGGACATGACCGTGGACTACGTCAGGCAGCGCAAGGCTTTCGGCGGCGTGCTCTGGGACAAGCAGGCGATCCGCCAGCGGCTTGCCGACTGCCAGACCCGGATCGAGGCCGGCCGCCAGCTTGTCTATCACGCAGCCCGGCAGGACGCCGCGGGCCGCGATTGCGTGAAAGAGGTCTCGATGGTCAAGGCCTATTGCGGCGAGTTGGTCAATTCCGTGCTCTACGATTGCGTGCAGTTCCACGGCGGCATGGGCTACATGCGCGAAACACCGGTCGAGCGGATGTCACGCGATGCGCGTGTCCAGGCGATTGGCGGCGGGGCCAGCGAGGTAATGCTCGAAGAGGTCGCAAAACGCATGTGAGCCGTCAGCCCTGGACTTCGGCGATTTTCTGAACAGGAGGGCAATCCGCGCAAACATGGAAGAGGGTGATTATCAATGACGAAAAGCAGCATGTTTTTTACAGAGCCGGAACCTTGTCGTGCGCAAGCCGTCAAGGTGGCCGAGGGCATCCGGCGTATCGTTGCCGACAATCCCGGCAAGATGACCTATTTCGGCACGAACACCTACATCATCGACAGCTCTGACGGCCAATTCGTGATCGACCCCGGACCGGTGGAGGATCGCGCCCATTTCGAAGCCATTGTCGAGACTCTGGGGCCAAATCCCGCCGGAATTCTCGTCACGCATCACCATTCCGATCATTTCGGTGCCGCGCCTGCATTGCGTGAAAGGACAGGTCTGCCTGTCTATGTGTCACGGGTTTTTCCGGACGACGCATTTGAACCTGACGGATACCTTGTCGACGGCGATGTGATCGCCGGTCTCACTGTCCTGCACACGCCCGGTCATGCAAGCGATCACCTTTGCTTCGCAAGACCGGGCGGGGTCCTGTTCTCAGGCGATCACATGATGAGTTGGAACAGCTCGATCGTGAGCCCGCCGGACGGCAACATGCGCGACTACTGTGCCCAGCTTCAGCGGCTGATCGAGCGTGACGACAAAGTTTGTTTTCCGGGCCATGGACCTATGCTCGAAAACCCGAGACCCTACGTCAAACGTCTTCTCGCCAACCGGATGCGCCGGGAGGCTGAAATTCTTGCGCACCTTGAGAATACGCCTGACACGATCGAGAATATCGCCAAGGCGGTTTACAAGAAGTCCGATCCGCATATTGCAATGGCCGCGAAACGAAATGCTGCTGCCCACCTTGAGAAGCTGCTTTCAGAGGCTCGGGTGATCCGGCACGGAGAGGTCTGGCAATCTGTTGGGTAATGGGTCGAACAGCATTTCTGCTGCCTTATAGAAAACAGTGGGCAACAGACCGATACCGCGTCGGTTTGCAGGAGCGCAGCCACAGATGTTTCCGTTCCCTATACTTCGTGCTGAAACCGGGGATTATCCATGAGACGTCGCCGCTGATACGCAGGACGCGGGCTAAGACCTGTCCTCACATCGCTTCCGCCGGCCTTGGGTTCAAATCGTGAGCATCGCAACAGTGTGGATCGGGAACAGGATATCCACCTGGCTAAGAATTACTGTTTTTTCGCGACACCTTCCATACACTCATTTTCACACCAGGATCGTGGCGGGATTCGAGAGTTTTCCCCGCGCGAAATCATATGATGTGGCTAGAATTTGCAATGCGGTTTCGATCTCTTGCAAATCGCGCGGTGCAAATACCATGACGGCGGTCGCCGGGATCATGCCTGTGGCCACCATCGGGTGCGGCTCGCCCCAGCCTTTGGCAAAGAGCTCGCGGGTGCACTCAAGCGGGAGCATCAGATGCATCGAACCGTCATAATGCGGATGCACATGCGCGAACTCATTTCCCACCATAAAGGATTCGTGACACCCGTGCGCGTGATCGTGCGGCAGCCAAAGAGCCTCGGCACCGGGAACAGAGATGATACTGGGGCGCCGCTTGACAAAGGGAAAGTCAAAGGCGCGCTTTTTGAGCGTTTGATAGGTACTGGCGTCGGGGTTCTGGCTTACCTGCTCATGCGGCGCGCAGTCGGTGGTTTGTGGTCTTGGACCGATGCGGGGTGTCAGTTCAAACATTTCCTGCCTCACTGTTTTCCGAATTGCACGATATGTCCGTCACTGAGGCCGGGCGACTGGCTCGCCCCCCCGTAAACATTTTCGCAATTTTTATAGGCCAAGCAGTTCCCCGAGGGGTGCAAACGCATCCTTCCACGACCGACGCGCCTCCAGCCGTTCGATCCAGGCCGCGACATTCGGCAGATCGTCGAGCGAGATGTCAGACTGCGCACGGTACATGAATGTCGAGGCCAGCGCGAAATCCGCGACGCTCAGATCGCCCGCGATCCAGTCCTTGCCGGCAAGGCCGATTTCCAGCACCGCCAGAAACTGATCCACGTTTTTCCGTTCCGCGTCGATGACGCTTTGATCCGGATCGCCCATGCCGAACTTTGCTTTCAGAAACCGCTCGAACGACAGCTTTTGCATCGCCGGGCCAAGGTGAATGGCCTGCCAGTATAGCCACTGGTCCACCGTTGCGCGGGATTTCGGGTCATCCGGGTGAAGACCGCGCTCGGGTTTCTTGCTGGCAAGGTACGAATTGATGGCGCGCGATTCCCAGACAACGAAATCGTCGTCCACAAGCACCGGCACCTTGCCATTGGGATTGATCGACAGGAAATCCGCGCTTCGGTTGTCGCCACCCCGGAGATCGACCTCGATGAGTTCAAAGTCGATCCCCAGTTCCGCGGCAACGGCACGCACCCGAAGGGCGTTGGGCGAGAAATTGGCGTTGTAGAGTTTCATCGTGCTCTCCTCATTGCGCTTGTGGGGTCAGCAGGGCCGCCTTGTTGGCATTCAGGAAATCACCCACCGATTGCCCGGCTTGCCCGGTCAGGTTTTCCAGATCGTCCGTTGCAACGCTCAGATAATCCATTGCGATCGCCTCGTCGAAGGACGCAAAGACCTTTGCCATGGACTCGGGCAGACCGGCGCCGATCATGCCCTGAACCAACTCGTCGGTCGAGATCGCGATATAGGGGATGTCCTTGCCCGATATTTCCGACAGGATGGCCGCGATGTCGCCCTGGGAAACTGCCTCCGGGCCGGTAATGTCCAGAACGCTTGAACCGGTTTCACGCATCAGGGCCGCTGCGGCGGCCCGGGCGCAATCGGCACGGGTGACATAACCGGCCTTTCCCTCGGCAGCCGCGGCGAAATGCTGTCCCATCGCGATGCTTTGCGCACCGCCCGTCAACACCAGATCGGCGTAAAGGTTGTTGCGCAGAATGGTATAGTTGGCCCCGGTTTGCCTGATCAGCGCCTCGGTGTCGCTGTGATCCTTGGAAAAGGTGATCGGGCTTTCCTCGACCGGGTTGGTCAGCGACGTATAGACGATATGTGTGATACCTTCCTTCGTCGCGGCGGCGACGGCGTTTTTATGCGCTTCCAACCGCTTGCCCGGTTCAAGATCGTCGGTCGAAATGATCAGCAGACGCTTGCCGCCTGCAAAAGCCGCAGGCAGCGACGCGGGGTCGTTGAAATCACCCTTGCGGGCCTCGACGCCCTTGTCAGCCAGATCGGCCAGCTTTTCCGGCGAACGCGAGATGGCGATGATCGGGCTGGCACCGGCGGCAATCAGATTGTCGATGACCTGTCGGCCAAGCTGGCCGGATGCGCCGGTGACGATGAAAGGGCCGTTCTGGATGTTTGTCATTGGGGTTTCCTCGATTCTTCGGACTGGATCCGGATGTTTGGGTGTCTGAACGGAGTCACCCGAAGGTAAACGCGCTTTCGACGGCGCCGAGCACGTGATCCTCCAGCGTTTTCACGCCTTTGTCGGCAAGGGCTGCCCCCGCGACCACATGCAGCGGAAGCAGATGTTCCTCGCGCGGGTTTGCATCACGGGCACCGGGAGCGGCGTCCCAATGTGCCAGCAATTGATTGCGCTCTTCGGGATCGGGGCGGGTCGCCGCATCGCTGAGCCAGCGGTCGAAGTCCTGCCCGTTCACGGCTCCGGCGGGGCCACCCCGCATCGCCTGCATCATCTTTTGCATGTTGTGATAGGTGTTGCCCGACCCGAGGATCAGAACACCGTCGTCGCGCAACGGCGCCAGTGCCCGGCCGACGGCAATATGCGCGGCCGGGTCAAGATCGCTGCGCAGGCTGAACTGAACACATGGAATGTCGGCTTGCGGAAAGGCCACCTTCAGCGGGACGAACACGCCGTGATCGTAACCGCGCGTCTTATCGACGGAGCAGGGGAACCCGGCCCCTTCGACCAGCGCCTGCACCCGGTCCGACAGCGCCGGATCGCCGCGCGCGGGCCAGGTCAGCTCGTAGGTGTGGGGCGGAAATCCGTAATAATCGAAGAGCAGAGGCGGATCCGGGTTTTTCTGCACCGTGAACTGCCGTTCTTCCCAATGGCCGGAGATCACCAGCAACGCTTTGGGGGCTTCCGGCAACGATGCCCGCACATCTGCAAGGTACGCGCGGTGCCGGTCCCAGGTCTCCGGCGGATTCCAGTCCATGAAGAAACACGGACCTCCACCGTGTGGAATGAACATCGTCGGCATTCGGGTCATGCACCGCATCCTTTCGTCTGTGTTGCGGGCGAAGCCTGACGAGCCAGCCCGCATGTGTTGTCCCGAGGGTGCAGCTACACCGCGCTGCGCCGCAAATTACCGCGGGCCGATCTGATGTCGCCCATTCGGTTCGGGTTCAGGAACGAGACGTCCACTTTTCCGAACAAATTGCCCGGACATTCTTCCGAATGGCTCCCCCTTGCCAGGTTTTGCCATTCGATCTAGTATCATAAAGCGTCTTAGTTCTTAAAGCCAAGTAGGCACTGAAAAGTAACCAATCTTGAAAAGCCTAGAAATGAAACAGAAAACACCGCCCGCATGTCCCATGGACTCCATTCTGCGCCTGCTGATGGGGCCGTGGACAACCTATATTCTCTGGGTTCTCAGCGATGGCGGGCCGCAACGCTTCGGGGCTCTGAAACGAGCCGTGCCGGGCATTTCGACCCGCATGCTGACGGAGCGGTTGCGAATGCTTCAGGCGGCCGGAGTGATTTGGCGCGATCAGACGCAAACGATCCCGCCCGCGGTCACCTATGGTTTGACCAACCGCGGCGACGATCTGCGCCAGGTGCTCGAATCCTTGGGCGAAATCGCACAGCGTTGGCAGGCCGAAGGTGCATTCAAAAAGGTCGAAGTGGCCGCAGAATGATACATTCGATGATGTAGCGGTCCACTCAATTGTGACCTGCTGCCGCGAAACCTAGCCGATTTGAGCCAAGACTATTTGCCCGACATCCGGCCTGCCACGCAATCCTTTAACATAAGATGGACTCTCGGATTCCCCAAGAAACACAACATATTTAACATAAACTTCATTATGCGACTTTATACTTAGAGTTGGTGGATTCACAAACGAAGTGCAAATTCTGTATCAAAACAGATGTTTGCATGGAGGTTGATGAATGGGAAGCCACTACTCTCACCTGACAATGGAAGAGCGCCGCAAGATCGAGAAATGGCATGACGCAAAAATGCCAGTGCCAGAGATCGCCGATCGGCTGGGCCGTGCGCCGTCGTCGATCTACCGAGAACTCAAGCGCAACGTCTACGAAGACACCGAAATCCCTGAGCTGAACGGCTACTATTCCGTCACCGCGCAGAACGCCTATGAGAGCCGCCGCGCCATCCATCGCAAGCTGATCGTGAACCCCGATTTGAAAGCCGCCGTCGAGGATCGCCTGAAGGCCGGATGGTCGCCGGAGCAGATCGCCGGCCGCATGCGCCTGGAACGCCACCCGATCCGCGTCAGCCACGAGACAATCTACCGTTTCGCCTACTCCGAGGACGGCCGCGCCGAGGCTTTCTACCGGCATCTGCCCGAGCATCGCAAACGCCGCAGGCCGCGCGGTTACCGGCGCCACCACCGCACCCATATCTTCGACAGCCAGAGCCTGTCACACAGGCCCGAGGCCGTCTCGGAGCGCAGCGAATTCGGGCACTGGGAGTGTGACCTGATGATGTTCCGCAAGGAGCACGGCAAGATCAACGTCACCTCTCTGGTCGAGCGGGTCAGTCGCTACACCGTGGTGATGCGCAATGAGGACCGCCAGTCGAAACCGATCATGGAAGCCCTGATCCAGGGCCTCGCGCCCCTGCCTGCAGAAGCACGCCAGTCGATCACCTTCGACCGCGGCACCGAGTTCTCGGCCTGGCGCAAGCTGAAGGATGGGATCGGTGCGGACGCGTGGTTCTGTGACCCGCAGGCGCCCTATCAAAAGGGCACGGTCGAGAACACAAACAACCGCCTTCGAAAGTACCTGCCCCGCTCGACCGAACCGACGGCGCTAACAAATCGATATTTGAGGTCGATTTGCCAGCGCCTCAATTCAACGCCGCGCAAATGCCTTGGTTATAGAACCCCGGCGGAAGTCTTTGAAAGCGAACTGATGGCCATTCGGAATGGGATAGAATAGAAACGATATCAGATAGTTGCACTTCACCGTGAGTTCACAGTTGGAGAGCGCTACCCTGAAGTGCGACTCCTATTAGAAAACAATGAGTTATCTAATAGGAGATCATCGCATGGGAGCCGTGTATTCACAACTGTCGCTTCAAGAACGCCGTAAGATTGAGAACTGGTGGCATGCAAAGGTGCCTGTCAGAGAGATGGCGCGTGTCCTCAAACGCCACAAATCCACGATCTTTCGCAAGATCAAACGTAACTTCTGGGCGGATGATGCCTTTCCAAAGAAGTACGCGGGCTACTTCGGACATGCCGCTCAATTGCAGACGAACAAACGCCGATCCGTGCAGCGCAAGCTGATCCGTTACCCCGACCTGTGCAAGAGCGTCATTGCCCGCATTAAGCAAGGATGGACGCCGGAGCAGATTGGCAACCGGATGATCTATGAAGGCGCTAAACTGCGGGTCTGCCAGGAAACGATCTACCGCTACATCTATTCCAAAGAAGGCATGGATAAGGAGCTGTGGTGGTACCTGCCCGAGCATCGCAAAGCCCGCAGGCCGCGTCGTGCCAGAAAGCGCCAGAAGCCCAAGTTTGACCGTGATGTGAGTATCTTGTTCCGCCCCGACGACGTGGCTCATCGCCGCCAGTTCGGGCACTGGGAGGCCGATCTTGTCCTGTTCAAACAACGCTTTGGGCAATCGAACGTGACCTCGCTGGTTGAGCGTGTCAGCCGCTTCACCGTACTTCTCAAAAATCCAAACAAGCGGACAAAGCCCGTAATGGGCAAGATCATAAAAGCTGTGCGCGACCTGCCCCATATCGCGCGTCGTTCAATCACCTTCGACCGCGGCACCGAGTTCGTCAGCTGGCCGCACCTGCAGGCTGAGATCGGAACGCAAACATGGTTCTGTGATCCGTCTTCGCCCTGGCAGAAAGGTACCGTCGAAAACACCAATCGCCGCGCCCGAAGATGGCTGCCGCGGAAGCGAGACATCACGGCAGTCTCAGATCATGAATTGAAAATGATCTGCGACCGCCTCAACGCGACACCCAGAAAATGCCTCGGATGGAAGACACCGGCAGAGGTCTTCCGAGAAAAGATGATGGAAGAGATGGGCTAACACCCCTACCCTGAAAAGCAATAGGAGTCGCGGTTCAGGTATCGCTTACATGTGTCATGGCGTATTGACGCCATTCAATTCGCGCTCTAGTGGCAATCCCAACGTCAAGTAACCGGAATGACATGCAAAACGGTCACACATTTTTTGGCATCCCTTTCAGACCTTTTTGTACTCACACTTTCGAATGTAACATATATCGCGTGGTTATATTTCGCACATCATGTCCGTTCTTTGGGCATGAACTTGCGGGACCGTGTAGCATTGAACATCCAGGATTTGAGACGCGCTCGCGGCCTCAGCCAGGAAGCGCTTGCTCATCAGGCCAACGTAAGCCGCGGTCATATGGGCCGGCTCGAGAACTCGAAGTTCGCAGCCTCCCTCGATCTTCTCGAACGCATCGCCCAGGCGCTGAACGTCGATCCCGAAGAACTCTTCGCGAGGCGCTAATCCGCTTCCTAAGGCTTTGAACCCGCCGCGATTAAGAAAGACAGAACGGCAAGAACGGTACGAGTGACGCGGGTACATGGCGAAAAGAAAGACAGGCTGGCCTTTCCAGGAAGGGTTTATCATCGACGGAACCCAGGAAACCCATGTGTGTACCGACTATCGCTGGGATGATGGAAGCGTGAGCCGCCGTCAACTCGTGGACCCTGACAGTTACGACCGTACGCTTGTCACTGTACGGCCGATTTCACTCAAGCTGCCGAGCAGCGAGGATCAGTAGGAAAACCACTCCGAGTGACCCATGTTGCCCTCGTAGTCGCCGTATTCGACCATGATACTGCGAGAATGGAAGTGCCAAAGACCGCCACCGCTCGGGTAGGCGATTTCCTGACCGCTTTCGGAGATGAATGTCGCAGGCCAGGGCGTGTGGGATCCGTAGACCCGCTGGATGTGGCGGCAGGTCCGGTTCTCGCGATCGCAGGAGCGGATTGACCAGTCCCACTGCCGGGGCTCGTCACGTGGCTCGTAGGATCGCCCGGTGAACCAGATCACATGGGTCCGGTTCAGCCATTCGTAGTCCGGCAGGTTGGTGTCGAGCTCGCCCTCCCCGCCGGGTCCACCCAGCTCGACCGGCACATGGGCAAAAGTGCAGACCCCGAAGGGCGGCCGGCTCGGCCAGGGCGTGATGCGGCGGATCATGGTACGATAAGCCCGTGCGCAGACCGCGCTCGGGGGGAAACCACCTGCCATACAGAGCATGATGGCGCAGTCGATGTCGTAGGCTTGCGCCTTTTCCGGGGCGCCAAACACCGCCATCGCCCCCATCGCAGCTGCCATCGCCTGTCGCTTCATGTCGCTCTCCCGCAAAAGTTGCGCAGACTATCGCGCAAT
>NZ_CAXREX010000183.1:0-17913 GCF_964229645.1 Nioella sp.
GATGCCCGCAACGCCGCCTTCGCCGCACTTGCGGGCACATCCGTGCCCACGCGCGTCACCTGCCACGGGGGCAGCCTCGACGAGGCGATGCTGTTCACCCATCGCGGCCTCTCCGGCCCCGCGATCCTGCAGATCTCGTCCTATTGGCGCGAGGGCGACAGCCTTTCGGTGCACCTCGCCCCTGATACGCCCCTCTACGAAGCGCTGCGCGCGCGCCGGCAGACAGATGGCGCGACGGCGCTGACCACGGTTCTGGCCGACATCCTGCCGCGCGCGCTGGTCGCGCACCTGGCGGCGGACTGGGGCCTGACGGGTAACCTGGGCGACCAGTCCGACAAGGCCCTGCGCGCGCTGGAGGACAGTGCGCGAGACTGGCGGCTCACGCCCACCTCGTCCGAGGGCTACCGCACCGCCGAGGTCACGCTTGGCGGCGTGGCGACCGACAAGCTGTCCTCGCGCACGATGGAATCGCAGCTCCGCCCCGGGCTTTACCTGATCGGCGAGGTCGTGGACGTCACGGGCTGGCTTGGCGGCTACAATTTCCAATGGGCCTGGTCCTCGGGCCATGCAGCGGGCAGCGCGATTGCCGCGGGCGGCTCTTGAGGCAGGGCTGCACCGGTCTACCTCTGCCGCAACGACCCGGCCCGCGGCCCCTTGCAGGCCCCCGGATTATCGTGCAACACCATGCGGCGGAGCCGAAGACCAGCGAAGAAGGCGCGAGAGAGATGAGCAATATCGTGAAACCGACCGAAGAAATCTCTGTTCGCGAGGTTTTCGGCATCGACACCGACATGAAGGTCAAGGGCTTCGAAGAGCGCACTGACCGCGTGCCCGAGATCGACAACACCTACAAGTTCGACCCTGACACGACGCTGGCGATCCTTGCAGGCTTCAGCCACAACCGCCGCGTGATGATCCAGGGCTATCACGGCACCGGCAAATCGACCCATATCGAACAGGTCGCTGCGCGGCTGAACTGGCCCGCCGTGCGCGTGAACCTCGACAGCCACATTTCCCGGATCGACCTGATCGGCAAGGACGCGATCAAGCTGAAGGATGGCAAGCAGGTCACCGAGTTCCACGAAGGCATCCTGCCCTGGGCGCTGCGTAATCCCGTGGCCATCGTCTTCGACGAGTACGACGCCGGCCGCCCCGACGTGATGTTCGTGATCCAGCGCGTGCTGGAACATGACGGCAAGCTGACACTTCTGGACCAGAACGAGATCATCACGCCGAACCCCTATTTCCGGCTGTTCGCCACCGCCAACACCGTGGGCCTGGGCGACACGACGGGGCTCTACCACGGCGTGCAGCAGATCAACCAGGCGCAGATGGACCGCTGGAGCCTTGTCGCCACGCTGAACTATCTCAGCCATGACGCGGAAACCGCGATCGTGCTGGCCAAGAACCCGCATTACAACACCGAGAAGGGCCGCCAGACCGTCAGCCAGATGGTCACCGTGGCGGACCTGACGCGCACCGCCTTCATGAATGGCGAGTTGTCCACCGTGATGAGCCCGCGCACCGTGATCAACTGGGCGCAGAACGCCGAGATCTTCCGCTCGGTCGGCTATGCTTTCCGGCTCTCGTTCCTCAACAAGTGCGACGAGCTGGAGCGCCAGACCGTTGCCGAGTTCTACCAGCGCTGCTTCGACGAGGAACTGCCCGAAAGCGCAGCTTCGATGAGCCTGGGCTGACGGACGCGCGCAAGCCTTAACCAATTGTGAACACGCTGTTTGACGGGCGGGTCACGGGAACTTAACCTTCGTTAACGAAAGGTTTTCCCATGATCCGCCCGCTTCGCGTTCTGGCCTGCATGCTGCTGCTGGCCGCCTGTATCCCGACTGCCCCGCGCGCCCCTGACGTGCCCCCCGACCCGGGCTGTTCGGTCGGGCGTGTCATTGATGGCGACACGGTCGATCTGACCTGTCCGGGCCGGGGCACGGACCGCGCACGGCTGATGGGGTTCGACACGCCCGAGATCAGCCGCCCCGGCTGTGCCGCCGAGCGACGCCTTGGGCTGGCGGCAAAGGCGCGGCTGCGGCAGCTGGTGACGGCGGCCGGGCGCATCGACGCAAGCTATCACGGGACCGACCGCTACGGACGGGCGCTGGTGGTGCTGCGTCTCGATGGCCGCGACGTGGCGCAGACGCTGATTGCCGAGGGGTTGGCGGTGCCCTATGCGGGCGGGCGGCGCATCGGCTGGTGCGCCCGGCTGCGATAGGCGGTTTCCCCTTCAGGGGCGGCCTGCTAGGCTCGCGCGAACGCCACCTCGCACCAGGATCCAGCCATGCCCCTTCGCACCGCCAGCCTTGCCGCCCTTCTGGCCCTGACCCTCGCCGCGCCCCTCCCCGCGCAAGAGATGCAGGCCCTGCGCGACGAGGTCGGAGACGGTGCGCCCATGTCCTATATCGGCACCCGCTGCGCGGCCTTCTTCATCTCCTCCGCCGCCACGCTCGGCGACCAGATCGACGAGGCGATGCAGGAGCAGGTGAACAATATCGTGGCGCTGCTGCTGATGACGGCCGTCAACGCGATGGTGGAAACCGAAGGGATGGACCGCGAGGCCGCGCGCGACGCCGCGACCGAGGAAGCCATGGCACTGACCGAAGCCTATCGCGCCCGGTTCGAAGCCAACATGGAGGCCGGCAACGCCGCCTTCGCCGAAGACCCGATGTACATGGCCGACAACGAGGATTGCCTTGCCGTTCTGGTCGGCGAGCCGGAGCCTGCCGCGACCGAGTAACCGCGCGCAGGTTTCACGCGTGGGCCATTCGGACTATCCTGTCCGCATTGACCGACAGGGATCGTTTTCAATGCGCCTTTTGCCCCTCGCCCTTCTGGGCACGCTTCTGACCGGTTCGGCCTACGGACAGGACCTGCCCCCGTCCGAGGCCGCCACCCTGCCCCGGCTGATCGACAGCCTGTGCATCGACCTGCACCCCTCGAACGGTTGCGAACAGGTGATCCTGCTCGAAAGCGAAAGCCACCCGGACGCGGCAGACCTGGTCATCCTGACCGACCGCAGGCGGCACGAGGGCGGCGGCACGCCGCTTCTGGTGCTGCGCGGCGCGGTCTATAACGGCGCCATGTGGGGCATGTCCCCCAGCCTCGAAGAGACCACCGGGCGGCAGCTTCTGCTCCATTCGGAACAATCCGGCATCGGTCGCACCCCCTGGTTTCAGACCCTGCGGATCGGCTGGCACGAGGATGGCTTTCACCTGATGGGGTTCAGCTATTCCAGCTACGACCGGATCACCTCGGGCGGTTACGATTGCGACATGGATTACGCGGCAGGCAGCTGGACCAGCTCGGCCTACTGGGTGGACCCCGAAAGCGGCGAGGAGACGGGGCAGGAAACCGCTGGCGGCCAGGCCGGGGCGCCGCCGCCCCTGACCGCAGGCACCGCGCAGCAGATGCCCGCCCCCTGCCGGGCCGTGCAGGAGCTTTACTGGCAGCGCCTGCCGTGACGGGCCCCTGTCCGGCTCCCTTCCCCGCCTGACCGGCCCCCGCAGGCCCTGGCCGGGTCAGTCGTTGCGCATTTCGCCCCTTTTCGCCGCCCGGAAGAGGTGCATATATGAAGCTCATGAAAAAGCCCTCGGACAATCCCGCCGATCCTTTCAAGAAGGCTCTGGCCGAAACCACCCGCGTCATGGCCGACGACCCCGAGCTTGGGGTCACCTATTCGGTCGATCCGCCGGGCCAGTCGGCCGATTCCGTGCGCCTGCCGCAGGTGAGCCGCCGGATGACGCGCGACGAGGTGCTGCTGGCGCGGGGCACGGCCGATGCCTTCGCGCTCAAGCACAAGTATCACAACACCGCCACCGCCGCGCGCTATGCCCCCCAGGGCCAGATGGCGCGCGACCTGATGGAGGCGATGGAAACCGCCCGCTGCGAGGCCATGGGCGCACGCCACATGCCGGGCACGGCGGGCAATATCGACGCCAAGATCGGCAATGACGCGCGGCGCAAGGGCTATGGCGAGATCCGCCAGGCCGCCGACGCACCGCTTTCGGTGGCGGCGGGCTATCTCATTCGTCACCTCGCCACCGGGCGCGATCTGCCGCCCGAGGCGGCCAACGTGATGGAGCTCTGGCGCGGGTTCATCGAGGACCGCTGTGCCGATACGCTCGACAATCTCGACAGGGTGCTGTCCGACCAGACCGCCTTCGCCAAGCTCAGCCGCCAGCTGATCGAGGACCTGGGCTATGGCGACCAGTTGGGCGATGACCCCGACGACATCGACGAGGACCAGGAGGACGAGGCGGAATCGGACGACGACGAGAACCCCGATTCCACCGGCGAGGCCGACGACGACCAGGACGAACAGGCCGATGCCAGCCCCGAGCAGAGCCAGGAAGAGCAGCAGGATGCCAGCCAGGCCTCGGTCGAGATGGACGACCAGGGCGACATGGAAGAGGCCGAGGAGACCGAGCTGCCCGAGGGCGAAGCCCCGCTGGAGCCGCCGCCCCCCGCCCCCCATTCCGAGGCCGATCCCGAATACAAGGTCTACACGACCGAGCATGACGAGGAGATCTCGGCCGAGGAGCTGGCCGAGCCGCAGGAGCTCGAACGCCTGCGCGCCTATCTCGATCAGCAGCTGGAGCCGCTGAAGGGCGCGGTGAGCCGCCTGGCCAACAAGCTGCAACGCCGGCTTCAGGCGCAGCAGAACCGTTCCTGGGAGTTCGACCGCGAAGAGGGCATCCTCGATGCGGGCCGCCTGGCGCGCGTTGTCGCCAACCCCACGACGCCGCTGTCGTTCAAGGTCGAGAAAGATACCGAGTTCCGCGACACGGTGGTAACGCTGCTGTTGGACAATTCCGGCTCCATGCGCGGCCGGCCCATCTCCATCGCCGCGATCTGTGCCGACGTCCTGGCGCGCACGCTGGAACGCTGCAACGTGAAGGTGGAAATCCTGGGCTTCACCACCCGCGCCTGGAAGGGCGGCAAGTCGCGCGAGGAATGGCTGGCCGAGGGCCGCACGCAGCAGCCCGGCCGTCTCAACGACCTGCGCCACATCGTCTACAAGCAGGCCGACGCCCCCATGCGCCGCACCCGCGACAACCTCGGGCTGATGATGAAAGAGGGGTTGCTGAAGGAAAACATCGACGGCGAGGCGCTGGAATGGGCGCATCGCCGGATGCTGGCCCGCCGCGAGGCGCGCAAGATCCTGAGGGTGATTTCCGACGGCGCGCCGGTCGACGATTCCACCCTGTCGGTCAATCCCTCGAACTACCTCGAAAAGCACCTGCGCGATGTCATCGCCATGGTCGAGAAACGCAAGGCGGTGGAGCTTCTGGCGATCGGGATCGGCCATGACGTCACGCGCTATTACGACCGCGCGGTGACCATCACCGATGCCGAGCAGCTGGCGGGGGCGATGACCGAGCAGCTGGCCTCGCTCTTCGACAGCGACCCGCGCGCACGCGCGCGGTTCCTGGGGTTGAAGAAGGCGGGCTGAGACCTCCCCCGGATGCGCATGCGGACAGGACGGGAGCGAGGGGCCAGCCCCTCGCGCTCCCCGGAGTATTTTCGCCAAGAAGAAGGACATTTTTAGGAAACTTGTCGGGAGTTCACCGGGCGGCCGGAAAGGACGGGCGTCCCGCAGGGAAGCGATGGACAAAGCGCCTGCGCCGGTGCAGGCTCCGCGCCATGACACAGACCAGCCCCACCCGTTACCAGTCCTTTTCCGCCGCAACCCGGCCCGAGCAGGGCCCGCCGCGCCTGGCCGCCCTGCGCGATGACATGGCCCGCGAAGGTCTGTCCGGCTACCTGGTGCCGCGCGCCGATGCCCACCAGGGCGAATACGTGGCCCCGCGTGATGAACGCCTGGCCTGGCTGACCGGCTTTACCGGATCGGCCGGGTTCTGCGCGGTCCTGCCCGAGGTGGCCGGGGTCTTCGTCGACGGGCGTTACCGGGTGCAGGTCAAGGCGCAGGTGGCGGGCACGGCCTTCACACCGGTCAACTGGCCCGAAACCGCGCTGGAGGACTGGCTGAAAGAGCATCTGCCGCAGGGCGGGGCCGTGGGCTTCGACCCCTGGCTTCACACCAGCCAGGAGGTGGACCGGCTGGAGGCCGCCCTTGGACCCGCGCAGATCACTCTGCGGCCCGTGGACAACCGCATCGACGCGATCTGGCCCGATCAGCCGGAGCGCCCCGATGCCCCGGCCGAGGCGTTTCCGGCCGAGATCGCGGGCAAGACATCGGGCGAGAAGCGCGCCGAGATCGCGCAGATCCTGGCCCGGGCGGGACAGGCGGCAGCGGTGCTGACCCTGCCCGATTCCATCTGCTGGCTGCTCAATATCCGCGGCGGCGACCTGCCCAATCTGCCGGTGGTGCAGGCTTTCGCCATCCTCGAGGCGAGCGGGCACGTGACGCTGTTCAGCGAACCCGCGAAATTCGCGGCACTTGGCCCCGATCCCGCCATCACCCTGAAACACTGGGACGAGTTCGAGACTGCCCTGGCCGCGCTGAAGGGGCCCGTGCGGCTCGACCCGGCCAGCGCGCCGCACAAGCTGCGCATGGTGCTGGAGGCCGCCGGGGTCGAGATCGCCCCGGGCGAAGACCCCTGCATCCTGCCCAAGGCGCGCAAGACCGAGGCCGAGATCCGCGCCACCACCGCCGCCCATATCCGCGACGGAGCGGCCTTTGCGCGCTTCCTGCACTGGTTCGACGAAACCGCCCCTGCGGGCGACCTGACCGAGATCGACTGCGTCCGAGCGCTGGAGGATTTCCGCGCCGAGACGGGGGCCATGCGCGACATCTCCTTCGACACGATTTCCGCCGCCGGAGCCAACGCGGCGCTGCCCCATTACCGGGTGACCGACGCCTCGAACGCGCCGATCCGGCCCGGGCAGGTCTACCTCGTGGATTCGGGCGCGCAGTATCAGGACGGCACCACCGACATCACCCGCACGCTGGCCGTGGGCGAGATGTCAGACGAGGTGCGCGGCGCCTTCACCCAGGTTCTGCGCGGCATGATCGCGGTCAGCCGCGCGCGTTTTCCCAAGGGGATCGCGGGGCGCGACCTTGATTCCCTGGCGCGGATGCCGCTCTGGCAGGCAGGGCGCGATTTCGACCATGGCACCGGGCATGGCGTCGGCGTCTACCTGTCGGTGCATGAAGGCCCGCAGCGCATTTCCCGCGTCTCCACCCTGCCCCTGCAACCGGGCATGATCCTGTCCAATGAGCCGGGCTATTACCGCGAGGGCGCGTTCGGCATCCGCATCGAGAACCTGATCGTGGTGCGCGAGGCCCCGCCCCTGCCCGGTGGCGACCCGCGCGAGATGCTGGAATTCGAAACCATCACCTGGGCCCCGATAGATCGGCGTCTGATTGACGCAGAGGCGCTGAATGGGGACGAAATCGCCTGGATTGACGCCTATCATGCACGCACCGTCGAAATCCTGCGCCCGCACCTGCCGCCCGACACGGTAGCATGGCTGGAGCGTGCCACGGCGCCCCTGTGACATATCCCTGTCACGAAGGCGCGTCAGACCGACGGCAAGCAGATATGCAAGGGACGAGGGAGAGGGACAGAACATGACCAGCCACATCAAGATTCGCAAGGCAGCCGGCACCTGGGTTGTGCGCGCAGGCGGCGCGGTTCTGGGGGAATCGAAGAACGCGCTGGAACTGACCGAGGGCGACTATCCTGCCGTCATCTACTTCCCCCGCGACGATATCGGCATGGCCTTCCTCGACCGGTCCGAACAGACCAGCCATTGCCCGTTCAAGGGCGACGCGACCTATTATTCCATCGTGACCAAGAGCGACATCATCAAGAACGCGGCCTGGAGCTACGAGGCCCCCAATGCCGAGGTCGCCGAGATCGCGGGCTATCTGGCCTTTTACCCCAACATGGTCGCGGTCGAGAAACTCTGATCCTCACCCGTGATGGCTCTTGCAGCCGGGGCAGTAGCATCTTCGGGCGAATTCGTCCCCTGCCCCCCTGCAACCGGTCATGAGCCAAATCGGCTCAGCTATGCTCTTCCGCCGCCGTGGCGGCCAGCGCCCGGTTATAGGCTTTCAGCGCATCCACCTGGTATAGCGCCCCGTCCAGCGCGGGCGGCGCATCGCCGGGGGCCAGCGTCACCACCGGAATGATGTCGAGCCCGGTGCGTTCGAAGATCGGCATCGCGCGTTCCAGCGTCGCGTTCCGGTCAAGATAGATCCCCTGCTCGATCAAGGTCAGCAACGCCTCGCTGTCCAGCCCGCGCGCGTCATCCAGCGGGCGCATCACCTTGCCCACCCGGAACATGGACAAGAGGTAAGCCTGGGGTCCTGCCGCCAGGTGGATATTGCGCCGCTCCAGTTGCGTGAGAAAGAAGGAGCGGTCGACCATGCGGCTGGCCACCGCCGTCGACAGCGAGACCGAGACCATCACCGCCAGACCGGTCTGCCAGTCGCCCGTCAGTTCGAAGACGATGAGCGTGGTGGAAATCGGCGCGCCCAGGACGGCAGCGGCCACCGCCCCCATCCCGGCGAGCGCATAGAGCGTTTCGGAGCCCGAGACATCGGGGAAGATCCCCGTCGCGATCAGGCCGAAGGCCAGGCCCGTCAGGGCGCCGATCATCAGCGATGGCGAAAAGACCCCGCCGCCCATGCGGCCCGCGATGGTGATGCCCACGGCCAGCACCTTGAGCACCGCGAAGACGATGGCCTCGTGCAGCAGAAGCTGCCCCGTCAGCGCCGCCGAGGTCGTCTCGTAGCCCACGCCGATGATATGGGGAAAGGCGATGGCGATCCCGCCCAGAAGCGCCCCGGCCAGCGCCGGGCGCAGCCAGCGCGGAATGCCCGTCAGGCGCTGCACCAGCGTGCCCAGGTCATCGGCCCAGAAGACACCCCGCATGAAGACGGCAGCGATGACGCCCGCCAGCAGGCCCAGGATCAGGAAGGCGGGCAGTTCCACGTAAAATTGCAGCGCGCTGTCCGACCCGAGGTGAAACTCGGTCATGTCGCCGAATTCCAGCCGGTTGATGACGGTGCCGGCAACCGAGGCGATGACGATGGGGGCAAAGGCATGCACGGCGAAGTGGCGCAGCACCACTTCCAGCGCGAAAAGGGCACCTGCAATGGGCGCGTTGAAGGAGGCCGAGACAGCCGCGGCCACCGCGCAGCCCAATAGGTCGCGCCCGGTGATGCCGTCGGCCCGGATCCAGTCCGACACGCGTGACGAGATGACCGCGGCCAGGTGCACAACCGGCCCTTCGCGTCCCGTCGAACCGCCCGAGGACAGGGTGATGAGCGACGCCAGCGCCGAGGCAAGGCCTGCCTTCTGCTCGACCCGGCCATCGGCAAGCGCCGCGCCCTCTATCACGTCGGCCACCGCGCGCACGCGCCCATCGGGTGTGAACCAATGCAGGATCAGCCCCACGACAAGCCCACCGATGATCGGCACCACGAGGATCAGGAACCAGGGCAGGCCCTCGGCGAAGCTGTGCAGCATGCGCGGGTCTTCGACCCCGTAGATCGAGCGTTGCAGCCAGTCGATGCCCTTGCGAAAGAAGAGCGCCGCAAAGCCCGCCGCAATCCCCACGGCCAGCGCGATGAACCAGAACTGCACCTGGCTCGGCCCCTTGTGGCGCAGCACCTCCCAGCCCCCGCGCGCGGCAGTCACGGCCTGGCTCAGCTGCTCTCGCAGGAATGGCTGTCGCTCGCCCTGCACCGGCGTGCTCCTCGTCTCTCGCCTGGCCCGCACGTGCTTGGCGGGGCCTCCATTCCATCCCTAACCGCTTTTGCCGCCCATGAAAATCGCGATGTCGGAGCCGCTTGCCCGCGGCAGCTGCGGGGCGAGGATGCCTCCGCGCAAGCGGAGGTTGACGAGCCGCGCTCCCCGGTCAACGCGCCTGGGGCGCGCGGCGAAACCGCTTACGGGGTCAGAAGCGCCCGCGCCGCATCGCGTGCCGCTTCGGAAACGGTGTCGCCCGACAGCATCCGCGCCACCTCGTCCACCCGTGCCGCGGCATCGAGCGGCACCACCCGGCTCAGCGTCATCTCGCCCTCGACGCGCTTTTCCACTCGCCAGTGATGCGCGCCAAGCGCGGCCACCTGCGGCGAATGGGTGACCACCAGGACCTGCCCGCCCTCGGCGAGGGAAGCCAGCCGGCGGCCGACGGCATCGGCGGTCGCACCGCCCACGCCCCGGTCGATCTCGTCGAAGATCATGGTCAGGCCGCTCGTCCGTTCGCTCAGGCAGACCTTCATCGCCAGCAGGAAGCGCGATAGTTCCCCGCCCGAGGCCACGCGGTTGAGCGGGCCGATCGGCGCGCCGGGATTGGTGCGCGCGGCAAAGGTCACCGAGTCCTGCCCCGTGGGGCCCGGATCGGCGGCGGCAATCTCGGTCACGAAAACCGCCCGTTCCATCTTGAGCGGGGCAAGCTCCTGCATGATGCGGGCGTCAAGCCGCAGCGCGGCCTCGGCCCGCGCCGCGCTCAGCCGCCCTGCCGCCGCCTCGTAGGCCGCGCGGGCCTTTCCCAGGTCAGCCTTCAGCGCATCGAGATGCGCGGCCGAGCTGTCCAGCGCCTCCAGCCGCGTGCGCAGCTCCCCGGCGAAATTGCCCAGTTCATCGGCCAGCACCCCGTGCTTGCGCGCCAGCGCCCGCAGCGCGAAGAGCCGCTCTTCGGTCTCTTCCAGCTCCGCGGGGTTGAAACTCAGCTGGTCCGCGAAGGCCTCGACCCCGGCCTGCGCCTCGCCCAGGTCGACAAGCGCACGCTCCAGCGCGGCAAGCGGGGCCTCCAGCGCGCCTTCCGCCTTGTCCGACAACCCGTCCATCCAGCGCAGCGCATCGCCAAGCGCGCCCTCGCCGCCCTGCGGCCCGAGCGCCTCGATCACGCGGGCCACGTCGGCGCGCATCTTCTCGGCCCCCTGCATCAGGCGGCGGCGCGCGTCGAGCTCCTCTTCCTCGCCCGGATGCGGGTCGAGCGCGTCAAGCTCGGCCACCGCGTGGCGCAGGAAATCCTCCTCGGCCTTCAGCTCGGCCGCCTCGGCCTCGGCCGCCGACAGCGCCCGCGCCGCGCCCGAAACCGCGCGCCACAGCCCCGCCACCTCGTCGCGCAGGGGCCCGAGCGCCCCGAATTCGTCCAGCAGGTCGCGATGCACGCGCGGGTCCAGAAGGCCCCGGTCATCCTGCTGGCCATGCAGTTCCACCAGCGTGTCCGAAAGCGCCCGCAGCACCTCGCCCGACACCCGCCGGTCATTGACCCAGGCGGTCTTGCGCCCCTGGGCGGTGTTCACCCGACGCAGGATCAGCTCCTCGCCACCCGGCAGGCCCGCATCTTCCAGCACCGCATGGGCCCCGTGGCCCTTGGGCAGGTCGAAAACCGCCTCCACTTCGCCCTGCTCGGCACCTGCGCGCACCAGGTCGGCCCGACCCCGCCAGCCCAGGACGAAGCCAAGCGAGTCGAGCAGGATCGACTTGCCCGCCCCGGTTTCCCCGGTCAGCACGTTGAGGCCCGGCTGGAAGCTCAGCTCCAGCCGGTCGATGATCAGCATGTTTCGGATGTCGAGGCTACGCAGCATCCCTGGCCCCAGTTCCCCTGCCGGTCAGAGCCACTCCCCGCGCACGGTCTGTTGCCAGATCTCGCGCAGCCAGCTTTCGCCCGCGGCTTCCGGCGCCAGGTCCTGGTTGTTGAGCAGGCGGAAGGCGTCGTCGTAGAAGGGCGAGGACTGGAAGTTATGGCCGAGGATCGCGGCGGCTGTCTGCGCCTCCTGCGGCAGGCCGAGCGCCAGGTAGGATTCGACGAGACGCAGCAGCGCTTCGGGCGTGTGGCTTGTGGTCTGGAACTGTTCCACCACCGCGCGGAAGCGGTTGATGGCGGCAACATAGTTCTGACGACGCAGATAGTAGCGACCGATCTCCATCTCCTTGCCGGCGAGATGGTCGAAGGCCACGTCGAATTTCAGGATCGCCGAAGCGGCATATTCGCTGTCGGGATAGCGCTCGATCACCACCCGCAGCGCTTGCAGCGCCTGGTAGGTCAGGCCTTGGTCGCGGCCCACCTGGTCGATCTGGTCGTAATAGGACAGCGCCAGCAGATACTGCGCATAGGCGGCATCCTCGTCGGCGGGGTAGAAATCGAGGAAGCGCTGCGCGGTGGCGCGGCTGTTCTCGTAATCCTGGTCCTGGTGATAGGCATAGGTCGCCATGATCAGCGCGCGGCGGGCCCAGTCCGAATAGGGATGCAGGCGTTCGACTTCGAGGAAGAGTTCGGCAGCCCGATCGGCGTTACCGTCTTCCAGCGCGGCTTCGGCCTGCTGGTAGATCGGCTGTGCGTCCATTTCCTCCAGCGGCACTTCGTCATTGCCGCGGTTCCACCAGCCGCCGCCACCGCCACAGGCAGACACGGACAGAAGCAGACACAGGGCCAGACCTGCCTTAATACCGGATCCCAGCACTCCCCGCCCCCGTTTCATTGCCCGAAACCTCATCAGTCACGTGCGGCAGGCTTGCGCGCCTGCCCTCTCTGGCATTGGTCCTAGCACATTAATTCTGAGGGCAAAACGCCTGAATCGCCTCTGTTGCGTTTCACGCAACGGCCGACAGATCCTCGGGGTGCAGGTCCACGCCGGGAAGCTGCGCGGCCTGTTCGGGCGTGCATTCCACAAGGCGCCAGGCACCGGGGGTGGAAAAAAGCTTGCGCAGAAGCTGGTTGGTCAGCATGTGGCCGGACCGGATGCCTTCGTATTCGCCCAGGATCGGGGCCCCGGCCAGGGCCAGGTCGCCAAGCGCGTCCAGCATCTTGTGGCGCACCGGTTCATCCTCGTGGCGCAGGCCACCGGGGCTGACCACGTCATCGCCATCGACGACCACGGCGTTTTCACCGGGGACGCCCCCAAGCGCGAGGCCATTGGCCTGCATCATCTCCACGTCCGACAGGCGGCAGAAGGTGCGGCTGTCGCACAGCTCGCGCACGAAATGGCCGTTGCACAGTTCGATGCGGCGGCTCTGGCGGCCGATCGCGGCGTCGGGAAACTCGATGTCGAAGCTCATCTTCATGGTGTCGGCCGGGCGCAGCGTGGCGCGGGCCTCGCCCATCTCGACGGACACTTCCATGAGCACTTCGATCGCGTTGACCGATACGCCCTGCCCCTGGATGCCCCGGGACAGAAGCCCGCGCACGATGGGCGCGGCCGAGCCGTCGAGGATCGGAACCTCGGGGCCGTCGATCTCGATCAGCGCGTTATGCACGCCGCACCCCGCCAGGGCCGCCATCAGGTGCTCGATGGTCGAGACCTCAACGCCCGCATCGTTGCGCAGGCTTGTGCAAAGCTGGCTGTTGGGAACCAGGTCGAAACGGGCCGGGATCATGTTGTCGCGGTCGGTGATGTCGACACGACGGAACCAGATGCCGAAGGAGGCTGCCGCCGGATGCACGGTCAGACGCGCCGGACGCCCGGAATGAAGGCCCGCGCCCGCGAACTGAACCGATGATCTGATGGTTGCCTGCAAGGCATGCTCCAGTCGTTGTCCCACCCAGGAGAGGACCCGAGCCAACTGGCCTGGCAGACTTGCATCCGGTCCCCTGCACGCCCGCGCTCCCCGAAGGTGACGTTGACGTGAACAAGGGCTTACCCCTGTCATACCTGTTTAACAATTCAAGGATTGTGACTCGCTGCAACAAAGCCGGATTCGGTCGGCGGAAACTTGCCAATACCATTTCAACCCGCGCCCATGGCCCTGATTTACAACGGAAAAGGGCCACCCCGGCGGGTGGCCCCATTTGTTTCAAAGTGACGCTTGGTCAGTTCGCCTGGCGGCGCAGGAAGGCGGGGATTTCAATGCGATCCTGTTCGGGATCGACATGTTCCTCGTCGTGATGCGCCCGCGATTGCAGGCTCGGCTGACGGCGCTGCGTCGGGACCGGGGCATCTTCGCCATGGCCCGTCATGCGGTTGATCAGCGAGTTGATGCCGAAGCCACCCTTGCGTGCGGCGGGCTCTGCCTGCGGGGCAGGCTCCACGGCGCGCGGGGCGCTGCCCGGACGGTCCTTGGCGATGGCGTCGCGCAGGCGGGCCAGCGTCTCGGGCGAGGGATGCCCGGCATTGGCGCGGGGCGCGACATACTCGTCTGCGGCCGGCTCCATGGCGCGCGGCTGCGGGGCCGGAGCCTCTGCAACCGGCTGGTAGGCCGGTGCCGGAACGTCGTCATCCTCGAAAAGGTCCTCGGCCTGCTCATGCGCGGTTTCGGCGTCGAAGCGGGCAAAGAGGCTCGGCTCGGCGGTCGCTTCCATCGGCGCGTTCTCGTCCTCGTCCACTTCCTCGAAGACCGGGGCCGGCGCGGCTGCCATTGCGGCGGCGCCACGGCCCGAGGCGATCGACTCGGTGTGCATCCGGCGCATCGGCGCGGGGATGTCCTGCACCACTTCGGCGGCATCGATGCCGGTGGCGACGACGCTGACGCGCATCTTGCCTTCCATCTCGGTATCGAGCGTCGAGCCCACGATGATGTTCGCTTCCGGGTCCACTTCCTCGCGGATGCGGTTGGCCGCCTCGTCCAGCTCGAACAGGGTCAGGTCATAGCCGCCGGTGATGTTGATCAGAACGCCGCGGGCGCCCTTGAGGCTGATCTCGTCGAGCAGCGGGTTGGCACTGGCGCGCTCAGCGGCCTGGATCGCGCGATCCTCGCCCTCGCTTTCGCCGGTGCCCATCATCGCCTTGCCCCTCTCGTTCATCACCGCGCGGACGTCGGCGACGTCGAGGTTGATCAGGCCCGGACGGACCATGAGGTCGGTCACGCCCTTGACGCCCTGGTAGAGAACGTCATCGGCCATCGAGAAGGCCTCGGTGAAGGTGGTCTTTTCATTCGCCAGCCGGAACAGGTTCTGGTTGGGGATGATGATCAGCGTGTCGACGACCTTTTGAAGGGCTTCGATGCCCTCGTCGGCCTGGCGCATGCGCTTGGCGCCTTCGAACTGGAAGGGCTTGGTCACCACGCCGACGGTCAGAACGCCCAGCTCCCGAGCGGCCTGCGCGATGATGGGTGCCGCGCCGGTGCCGGTGCCACCGCCCATGCCGGCGGTGATGAAGCACATATGCGAGCCGACCAGGTGGTCGACGATGGTTTCAATGCTTTCCTCGGCAGCCGAGGCGCCAACGGCGGGCCGTGCACCGGCACCCAGACCCTCGGTCACCTTCGCACCCATCTGGATGCGGCTCGTGGCGCGGGACTGTGCCAGCGCTTGCGAGTCGGTGTTGGCAACGACGAATTCACAGCCGTCGAGCGCCTGGTCAATCATGTTGTTGACGGCATTGCCGCCTGCCCCACCAACGCCGAAAACGGTGATGCGCGGCTTCAGTTCCGGGGTATCCGGCACGGTCAGATTAAGGGTCATTAGAAAGTCCGCCTGTCATTTTTGATTGTGGCCCCGATCTTTCTGCCGGATGGCCGGTTCCTGCCTGATTTGCCGTAAATGCTACCGCGTTAACCCGCTAAGGTCACGCGAAAATTGGCAGAATACCGCGAAATATTGATTGGAATCGGGTGCGATTGGCGGGATTTCGCCCGCCAACCCCGCATATAGCGTAACTCGATGGGCCCCACACCATGGGTGCGAGGTCCGATCTCCCCTCTGGTCCGCGCTTACCAGTTGTCGCGGAACCATTTGACCGCGCGGCGCAAGGACCGGGCGGGATACTTGTCGGCGGGCACTTCGAAGTCCCACCATTCGTCCTGCGGGTAGGCCGCGAAAAGCGCGAGCCCCACCGCCGCCGAGAAGGCCGGGCCACAGGCTGATTGCGGCAGGCCCTGCACCCGAAGCGGGCGGCCAAGACGCACCTGGTTGCCCAGGATGCGGCTGGCCAGCTGGTCCAGCCCGGGCATCTGGCTGCCGCCACCCGTCAGCACGATACGCTGCGAGGGCAAGTGGTCGAACCCCGCATCCTCCAGGATCGCCCGCACTTCTTCGAGGATTTCCTCGACGCGCGGGCGCATGATCCCGATCAGTTCCGCCCGGCTGACACCGCGCCGGTCATGTTCCCAGTCGCCGGTGTCGCCTTCCAGGTCGATCCGCTCGCGGTCGTCCATGCCGGTGGCCACCAGCCCGCCGAAGCGGGTCTTGATGCGCTCGGCATCCGCGGCGGGGATTTGCAGGCCCTGGCTGATGTCATTGGTCACGTGATCGCCGCCAAGGCGCACCGTGTCGGCATAGATCATGTGCTTCTTGATGAAGATGGACACGCCCGTGGTGCCGCCGCCCAGGTCGATGCAGGCCGCGCCCAGTTCCTGTTCGTCTTCAACCAGGCTCGACACGCCCGCCACGTAGGGCGACGAGGCGACGCCCGCCAGTTCCAGGTCGCAGCGCTTGACGCAATGCAGCAGCGTCTCGATCGCGTTTGCGTCGATGGTCAGCATATGCATGTCGGCGGTCAGCCGGTTGCCCACATGGCCGCGCGGATCCTTCAGGCCCGAGCGGTGATCGAGCGCGAAATTGACAGGCTGCGCATGCAGCACTTCGCGGCCCTCGCCGATATCGGGCAGGTCGCAGGCCGCCAGCGCGCGGGCCACGTCGCACTCGGTCACGGTGCCGGTCTGAAGGCTGGTCTCGCCCACCAGCCCATAGGACCGGGGCCGTGCGCCCGAGAAGCTGACGATCACGTGATCGACGCGGATATTGGCCATCTTCTGTGCCGCCTGAACGGCAGTGCGGATCGCGCGTTCGGTTTCCTGAACGGTGTCGATCTCGCCAAAGCGCACCCCGCGCGAACGCGTGGTCGCCGCCCCGATGACGCGGAAATTGGATTGCCCGGCCATCGCCCCCACCCCGTCGGCGGGGCGCAGGTCGTCCGAGCTGTCGAAGCGCAGCACAAGGCACGAGGTCTTGTAGCTGCCGATATCGAGAATGGCGATGACGCCCCGGCGCATGGCTTCCTGGCGCTTGGCCCGCATGGCGCGCTGCGAATGATACAGCATACTCATCCGTTCTGCTCTCCCATCGTCTCGTCCAGCTCCCGCATGCGGCGCAGTTCGGTCAGGGCCTGCGGGGTCAGTTGCAACACGGTCCGTTCGCCGTCGCGCAAGTCCACGCGCAGCACGTCCCGATCCAGAAGTTCCTGTGCGTCATGCAGCGCCAGCACCCGTTCCAGCGCGGTCACCGGGTCCTCGGCCGGCAGCAGGATGCGCGGCCCCTCTGCCAGCACGACATCCCACCGGCGTTCGCCCATGCGCACCAGCCCGCGCAGCCGCTCGCCCAAGGGGCGGGCCACGTCAAAGAGGGCCATCGCCTCGTCGGCGGCCAGGTTGGCGCCATCGCCGGACATCACCGGCAGATGGGTCATCTGCGGGCGCGCCATCAGCGGCGCGACACGCTCGCCGCCCGCATCCACGATCCAGACGCCCTCGCGCGCCTGCCAGATCATCGCCGGGCGGCGCTCGGTGATCGTGACCGCCAGTTCTCCGCCCGCGCGCACGCGCAGCTCGGCCCGTTCGACGGCACGGATTTCCTCGACCCTGTCGCGCAGTCTCAGAAGGTCGAGATCGAAGGACGAGACGGGAAAGTCGAGCGCCAGCGTGGCGCGCACTTCTTCTGCAAGAACCGGGGTCGCGCCCTCGATCGACATCAGCGTGACGCGGAACTCGGGCCGATCTTCGATCGACCGGCGCATCTCGGCCACGCTGTCCTGAAGACGCTGGATATTACCGGGGTCGGAGGCATAGAGCCCCAGGCCGCCCGCGATCACGAAGGCCGGCACCCCGACGCGAAGAAGCGAACGGAACAGCGGCGTCAGCCACAGGCGCTGCGCCCGGTAGGTCAGCCGCGACGGGGCCGGGTCGCGCGGGGCGCTGTTCTGGGCGGGCGTGCGACGGGCGATCAGCGTCCGCATGAGGCATCCTCCACCATCCAGCGACACATCTGCCCGAAGCTGATCCCGCAATGCACGCCCTGCTCGGGCGAAAGCGAGGTGGGCGTCATGCC
>NZ_CAXREX010000184.1:0-4090 GCF_964229645.1 Nioella sp.
CCCTTGCGGCCTTCCTTGCGGAAATAGGCCAGGTGGCGCGCGGTGCGGATCAGCCGGTCGGAGCGGACGCTCATAAGTTCGGGGTCGCCGGGGCCAAGCCCGGTGCAGATGACCTTTCCCATGTCGCTTACTCCTTGAAACTGGCGAGCGCGTTGACCGCTGCCACGGTAATGGCCGAGCCGCCAAGACGGCCCCGCACGATCATCGACGGGACCGGCAGGTCCTCCATCAGCGCATCCTTCGATTCCGCCGCGCCAACGAAGCCCACGGGGCAGCCGATGATGGCGGCCGGGCGCGGGCAGGCAGGATCTTCGAGCATGTTGAGCAGGTGAAAGAGCGCCGTGGGCGCGTTGCCGATGGCGACAAGCGCGCCGTCAAGGTGCGGGCGCCAAAGTTCCAGCGCGGCGGCGGAGCGCGTGTTGCCCATGTCCTTGGCCATGTCGGGCACGCGCGGATCGCGGAGCGTGCAGATCACCTCGTTTTTCGCGGGCAGGCGGGGCCGGGTGATGCCCTCGCTGACCATGTAGGCGTCGCAAAGGATCGGCGCGCCGTCCTTCAGCGCCTGGCGCGCGACGGTTGCCATGCCGGGGGAAAAACGCACGTCCCGTTCCAGCCCCACGAGCCCCGCGGCGTGGATCATGCGCACGACGACCGGTTCCTCGTCGCGGTCGAAACGGCCGAGCTCGGCTTCGGCGCGGATGGTGCGGAAGCTTTCCTCGTAGATGGCAGCGCCGTTGGTCTCGTAGATATGGGGCATTCAGAGGGCCTTCTTGATCTGGTCGCGGGTAAGGCCGGTGGCCTCGGGCGGCGCGTCGGCGCTGCCTTCGCGGATAAGGTCGAACCGGTCGGGGCCGGTCGCGGTCAGCGTCAGCGGGGCGGGGCCGGGATGGGCGCAGCCCTTGGCACAGCCGGAGACATGCAGGCGTTGGCCGGGTGAGAGCAGCGGGGCCAACTCCCGGGCCAGGTCGCGCGTGGACGACAGGCCCTGCGGGCAACCGGGTGCGCCGGTGCACACGTCTATCGCCAAGCGCGGGTCAGCGGCATCATGGATCAGGCCGGGCAGGTCCGGGGCCATGGTCGCGCCTTCCAGCAGCAACATCCGCCACGGGGTGACCCGAAGCGGCCCAATCTCTGCCAGTGCGGCCAGGGTTGGGGCCGTGATCTGCCCGAAGGCCAGCGCCACGAGTTGCCCCGTCGGTGTGGCACCCGGAGCCGGAGGCTCCGCCCCCGCCGCCGCAGGCTGGCTGCGAAACGCCTCGGGCAAAACGGCCCCGCGAGCAAGGTGCCGCGCCATCCGGCCACGACCATCGGGCGCGCCGCCCGTGTCGAGAAACCAGCGGGCCAGTTCCAGTGCCGCCTTGGCCGCGGTATCTTCGGTGACCGGGCACACGAGATCGCTGCCATCGGGGCGCAGGATAAGCCCGCTTTCACCGCGTTCGATCCGGATATCGGCAGAGGTGGCCCGCAAGAGCGGCAGCGGCCCGCAATCGACCGCGAAGCCGAACTTGCCCGGAAGGTCGGGGGCGTCCGGCTTTGCCAGCAATGCGGTCAGAGAGATCGCAACGCGATGCGTCGCATCGCGATCCGTCCAGAACGGCTGGATCACCAGGTTTCGCCGGGTTTCCGCGGCCACGTCCCGGTCGATCAGGCCTAGCGCCGTCAGCCCGTCGATCAGCCCCGGATGGGATGCCGGCGTCACGCCCCGGATCTGCACATTGGCGCGGGCCGACACGTCGATCAGCCCGTTGCCATGCCGCCCGGCCAGTTCCGACACGCCCGCGGCCTGGTCCCGCGACAGTCGCCCGAGCGGCGCGCGCACCCGCACCACGAGCCCGTCGCCCGACATCATTGGCCTGAGCGCGCCGGGGCACCAGCCATGAACCACGGGACCGGTCATTGCGCGGCCTCCAGCATGGCGGCGATGGAATTGCGGCGCGTCACCCAAAGGCCTGCGTCATGCAGCGCCTGGAACCGGGCGCGCATGGCAGCAAGTGCCGCGGGGTTTTCCCGCTCCATGAAGGTCACCAGGTCTTCGCGGCCAAGGGTGGCGTCGTGATAGAGGTCAAACAGATGCGGCGGCACGGCGGCGGCCAGATGGGCGAAGGCTGCCAGGTGGTCGAGCGTCGCCGCGATCTCTGCCGCGCCTCGGAACCCGTGGCGCATCATGCCATCGGCCCAATCGGGATTAGCAGCGCGGGCGCGGGTGACGCGGGCAATTTCCTCGGTCAGGTCGCGGGCGCGGGGGCGGTCGGGTTGTGTCGCGTCAAGGTGATATAGCGCAGGCGCATCGCCGCCCAAGCGCGCCACGGCGGCGGCAAAGCCCGCCTCATGCGCGGCATAGTCCGAGGCCATGAGCAGGTCGGTTTCCGGCAGGTCCTGCAAATGCACGAAACTGTCTGCCGCACGCACGCGCGTTTCCAGCGCATCGCGCGCCTCGGAGGAGGCCCCTTGCGCGTCGATGGCGTAAGAGGAGGCCGCGAGCCAGGCTTCGCCCGCCGCGCTGCGCGCCTCTTGGGAATAGTCGTCCAAATGGCCGGTCATGCCCACGCCATAGCTGCCGGGCCGGGGCCCGAACACGCGGGGGGTGCGGGCGAGGTAGGGGTTGTCCTCGGTTGCTTCCTCGCGCTCGGCCAGTGCGCCTGCCGCTGCCTCGAACATCTGCGCAAGTCCCGGGAAGACATCGCGGAAGAGGCCCGAGACCCGCAGGGTCACATCGATGCGGGGGCGGCCAAGCAGGGCCAGCGGGACCACCTCGAAGCCCGATACGCGCTCCGATCCCTCGTCCCATTTCGGCGCGAGGCCAGCGAGGTGCAGCGCCATGGCGAATTCTTCGCCCGCCGTGCGCATGGTGGCCGATCCCCACAGGTCCACGACCAGCCCGCGCGGCCAGTCGCCGTGATCTTGCAAATGCTTGCGCAAAAGTTCCTCGGCCAGCTTCACGCCCTGGGCATGGGCCGCGCGCGAGGGAACGGCGCGCGGATCGGTGGTAAAGAGGTTGCGCCCCGTCGGCAGCACGTCGGCGCGCCCGCGATAGGGCGAGCCGGAGGGGCCCGGCGCGACCAGACGGCCCTGAAGGGCGGCCATCAGGCCCGCGCGTTCCTCGGCCCCGCAATCGCCTGTGCCGAAGACATGCAAGCCCTCGCCATACTGGCTTTCCTTGATGTCGCAGACGAAGCGGTCGATGCGGGTGATCGCCTCGGAGGCGCTGGCATCCGAAGGAATGCCGAGATCGGCCTCGACCCCGGTTCCCTGCGCCTCGGCACGAATGTCGGAGATCAGCCGGTCGCGCCGGGCGGGGTCCAACCCGTCGGCGGTGGAATATTCATCCAGAAGATGCTCCAGCCGCCCCATGCCCTCGGGCAGCCTGGTCTGGGCCATGGGCGGCGGCAGGTGGCCGATGGTCACCGCGCCCACGCGGCGCTTGGCCTGCGCGGCCTCGCCGGGATCGTTGACGATGAAGGGATAGATCACCGGCAGAGCGCCAAGCAGCGCCTCGGGCCAGCAGGCGTCAGACAGGGCGACCGCCTTGCCGGGCAGCCATTCCAGCGTGCCATGCGCACCCACGTGGATCAGCGCATCGGCCTGCGCCCGCAGCCACAGGTAGAAGGCCACGTAGCCGTGGCGGGGGGTTCGGGAAAGGTCGTGGTAATCGTCGTCGCGGGACTGGACCTCGCCCCGTTCCGGTTGCAGCGCAATGAGCGCCTTGCCCGCCCGGATCGCGGCGAAGCTGATCTGGCCATCCTGCGCGGCGGGGTCGGTCTCCGGCGCGCCCCAGGCGGCGATGAGATCATCGCGCAGCGGGGCGGGAAGGGTTTTCAGTGCTGCGTGGTAGTCGGCCAGCGGCCAGCTGATCCGCTCTTCCAGCAGGCGCTTGCCCAGGTCGGGTGCCTGGCCCAGGTCGTGACCCTGCGCAGTCAGTGTCTCCAGCAGACCCTCGACCGAGGCCAGCGGGTCCAGCCCGACCGCATGGGCAAGGTTCCAGTCGCGGCCCGGATAGGTCGAGAGCACCAGCGCCAGCCGCTTGTCGGCGGCGGGCAGGGAGGCAAGGCGATGCCAGGCCGTCACGCGTTCGACCACCTGCGCGATGCGG
>NZ_CAXREX010000185.1:0-22873 GCF_964229645.1 Nioella sp.
CACAATCACCTGCTTTACCACCAACAGCTGGAAGGATACCGACGGGATCGAATACGAAGAGGTGATCTGTTTTACCCCCGCCTGTCGCATTCAGACCGCCCGCGGCCCCGTTCCGGCAGGCAGCCTGCGCGCGGGCGATCTGTTGCAGACCGCCGATAACGGGCTGCAACCGTTGCGCTGGATCGGGCGCAGCGATCTGCCGGGGCTCAGGCGGATCGCGGAAAACCTGCACCCCGTCCGCATTCGGCAGGACGCGTTCGGCCCGGGCCAGCCCGCGCGTGACATCCTCGTGTCGCCACAGCACCGGATCTGCCTGCGCGGCGATGGCCTGCATTTCCCCGCCTCCGAATGGTTCACCCCTGCCAAGGGGCTTGTCGATGGCAAGCGCATCACCCGGGACCGGGCCGCCCGCGGCATTTCCTATGTCCACCTTCTGCTCGACCGGCATGAAGTCTTGTTCTGCGAGGGGCTGGCCACCGAGAGCTTCCAGCCCTCGGACCGGACGAGGGCAACCCTGTCGCCCGGAAACCGGGCGGCCCTGGAGGACGTGACCGGGCCGGACCTGCGCAAGTGGAAGGCTGCGCGCAGCACCCTGCGCCCATGGGAGGGGGCGCTGCTGTCACGGGTTTCCTGAGGCGCAGAATCGGTCTTCTATGGGGGCATGTCCGCCCGTCCCGTCAAACGCTCCCTCACCTTGCATGGCCACCGCACCAGCGTGTCGCTGGAGGAACCGTTCTGGACGGAGTTCCGCCGGATCGCCGCCGCGCGGGGCCTGTCGATCAACGAACTTGCCGCGCTGGTCGACGCGGAAAGGGGCCTGGAAAGCGGGCTGGCCTCGGCGATCCGGGTCTTCGTGCTGAACGAGACCCTGGCAGGCCGATAGGGTTTATCGAATTGCCCCTGGCAGTCCGACCGGGGAACGGAGCGCCTCGCACCCCCTGGCGGGGGCCCTCGCCGCCCCGTAGCTGCCGCGACTGCTTGGACAGCGAAGCGGATCAGGCCGAGCGGAACGCCTTTTGCTGCCGCGCGGTCCAGAACACGGAAAGGTGCCAGCCAGTCTCCGTCTGGCGTTCGGTTTCGACCACCCCCTGATCGAACAGCCAGGCCCGCTTGCGACCATCGAAAAAGGCCAGGTCCAGCTCAGCCCGGAAGCGCGGCGGCGCCAGGCGTTCGGACACGGCGGCCAGAAGGGTGTCCACCCCCTGCCCGGTGATCGCGGAAATGGCAAAGACATCGTCGCGCCGCCCGGCTGCGACCGTCAGTTCCCCGCGCCGCTCTTCGTCCAGAAGATCGATCTTGTTCCAGACCTCGATCATCGGGGTTGACTGGGTGACGCCCAGATCGGCCAGGATCGCGGCCACATCCTCGGCCTGTTCCTCGGTCTCGGCATGGGCCACGTCGCGCACATGCAGGATCAGGTCCGCATCCAGAACCTCCTCCAGCGTCGCGCGGAACGCCGCAACCAGCTGCGTCGGCAGGTCCGAGATGAACCCCACCGTATCGGACATGATGACCTCGGAGCCGTCAGGCAGCTCCACCGCGCGCATCGTGGGATCGAGCGTGGCGAAGAGCATGTCCTTAGCCATCACCTCGGCCCCGGTCAAGCGATTGAAAAGAGTGGACTTTCCAGCGTTCGTATAACCGACCAGCGCCACCACGGGATAGGGCACCTTCTTGCGTGCGGCCCGGTGCAGGGCACGGGTCTTGACCACCTTGGCCAGCTGGCGCCGGATGCGGGTCACCGCCTCGTCGATGGCGCGGCGGTCGGCCTCGATCTGGGTTTCGCCGGGACCACCCACGAAGCCGAGCCCGCCGCGCTGGCGTTCCAGGTGCGTCCAGGCCCGCACAAGCCGCGTCCGCTGATAGCTGAGCGCGGCCAGCTCGACCTGCAACACGCCCTCTCGCGTACGGGCGCGATCGGCGAAGATCTCCAGGATCAGCCCCGTCCGGTCGAGGAGCTTCACCCCCCATTCCTTTTCAAGGTTGCGCTGCTGGACCGGGCTGACCGGTCCGTCGATCAGGATCAGTTCGGCCTCGGCCTCCTTGATCCTGGTCTTCAGTTCCTCGATCTTGCCCGTCCCGAACAACAGCCCCGGCTGCGCCTTGGGCAGGCGCACGCGCTCGGCCCCCACGACCTCGATATCGGGCAAGGCGGCGGCAAGCGCCACGGCTTCCGCAAGCGCGGCTCCCGCCTCTCGGCGGTCGCGGTCCGACGTGATGTCGGGATGCAGGACGATGGCGCGGGTCGGACCCGAGGAACCGGGTCCGGACAAATCAGATGCGCTCACTCTTCCCCGTCATAAAGATTGATCGGCTGCGCCGGCATCACGGTGGAAATCGCGTGTTTGTAGACCAGCTGCGATTGACCATCGCGGCGCAGTAGAACACAGAAATTATCAAACCAGGTGATCACGCCCTGCAGCTTCACGCCATTGATCAGAAAGATGGTGACCGGAACCTTGGTCTTGCGAACATGGTTCAGGAACGCATCTTGCAGATTCTGCTTGCTTTCGGCCATCGGGACTCTTGCCTTATTCGTTGGTGCCGCCCCTTGTTTCGGGGCGTGGTGAATATATGCGCCTGAGTATGTGCAGGTTTTTTTGAGGATTTCCACCCCGTTTTCCAAAGGTTTGACGGGTCTCGTCACGAAATGGGGCTTTCTGCCCGTTTTTCAATCAAATTCGCCAGAATGCCGGATTGAGAAGGGCAATCAATGCCAGCGTTTCAAGCCGTCCCAAAATCATTGCACCCATCAACACCGCTTTCGCGGCGTCGTCCAGCAGCGCGTAGATGATCTGGTATTCGGCCCCGAAACTGGCAAGGGGACCCGTGGTCGACAGCGCCGCAACGGCCAGAACGAAGGAATCCTCGAACCCCTGCCCGGTCAGCGACAGCCCAAGCGTGACGGCGGCCATCGACAGGATGAAGAGCATGAAGAAGACCCAGGCGATATAGGCCCCCTCGCGGCGAATGCGCCGCCCCATGCGCCCTCCGGCGGCCACGGAATGCGGATAGGTCAGCTTGCCCAGTTCCCGCGTGCCGTGCTTGTAAAGCGCGTAGACCCGCAAAAGCTTGATCCCGCCCGCCGTCGTCGCCGCCCCGCCCCCCATCAGCGCCAGACCGAACAGAACCAGCCCCGGCGTCGGCAGGCCCGACCAGTTGCGCGCCTCGGCCCAGTAGTCGGACACGAAGCCCGTCGTGGTCAGGAACGACATGGTGGTAAAGAGCGCGCCCCAAAGCGCCTCCAGCCCGGAACGCACATCGCTGTGGCTGCCCACCTCCAGCGCGCCAAGCCAGTGGCGCAGGAACATCAGTCCGCTCAACGTGCCAACCACGTACAGCGCAAGGCGAAGCTCGCGGTCGTGGAACAGCATGCCCGGCAGGCCGGGGCGCAGCCCGTGGGAAAAGCTGTGCCGGGTCAGTGCGAAGAGGAAGAAGACGAACAGGATGAGTTCCGAGAAGAAGCCGCCCTGCCCCGCCTCCAGCGTGCCATCGGGCGAAATCCCCGAGGTCGACATCACCGCCATCGCGTGGATGAGCGCCGTGAGGTCCGCCTCGCCCGCGATGACCTGCAAGAGCCACAGGAGCGCGGTTAGCCCCACATAGGCCGGGGCCAGTTGCAGCACCGCGCGGCGCATGCGCAGCCCCGGGGCCGCTGCCTGCATCTGCGCCGAGGATGAGACCACGCCACGCCCCTGCATCTCGGCCGAAACCTCGAAGCCGCCAAGGTTGAGCGGCGCCATCACCGCCGCTGCCGTGACCCAGGCCAGCAAGCCGCCGAGCCAGCCCACGATCGCGCGCCAGAAATGCGCCGCGTCGCTCAGCCGGTCAGGCTCGAACACGGTCGCGCCGGTGGTCGTCAGGCAGGACAGCATCTCGAAATACGCGTTGTAAAACCGGGTGTTGCCGATTCCATCGGCAAAGGGCACCGCCATGATGACAGGCAGCACGAGATAGGCCGCGATCAGCCCTGCCAGGTGATTGCGGGCGGAATTGGCGGGCTTCATGCCTTGCGTCGCAAAGCCAAGCACCACGGTCAGGATCAGGAACAGGAGGCCGGAATAGAAATAGCTGCGCCCGATCCGGTGTTGATCTTCCACCACGGCCACGGCGGCGGGCAGCATCATCGCCAGCGCGGTCACCCCGATCAGCAGGGCGAAGAGCGGCAACCTGGCGACGAACCCGCCCATGGGTCAGAAGAAATCGACCGAAACGCGCAGCAGCGCCTCGACCGCCGGAACATCCTTGGCCAGTGCGAAGATGGCAACCGTGTCACCCTCTTCGATCCGGGTGGAGCCCGATGGGCGGATCACCTTGTCACGCTTGCGAATGGCCCCGATGAGCGCCCCTTCGGGCATGTCGATGGCCCGCACCTCGCGCCCGGCAATGGGCGAGGTGGACAGGACCTGCGCCTCGATCACCTCGGCCTCGGCATCGCCGATCGAGTAGACGCCGCGTACCCGGCCCTGCCGGATGTGGCGCAGGATGGAACTGACCGTGGTGGCGCGCGGGTTGACATAGGCGTCGATGCCCAGGGGTTCCATCATCTGGACCATGGTGGGATCGTTGACCAGCGCGATGGCCATGTCCGCCCCTGCCGCCTTGGCCCGGACCGAGGCCAGCAGGTTGGTCTTGTCGTCGTCCGACACGCACAGAACCGCGTCGGCCCGTTCAACTCCGGCCTCGCGCAGGATGTCGATGTCGAGCCCGTCGCCATGCAGCACGATGGTGCGGCTCAGCGCATCGGCGGCGCGTTCGGCCCGCTCGCGGCTTTTCTCGATCACGCGGGCGCGGATACGGGTCGAGGATTTCTCCAGCTCCTGCGCCACCGCAAGGCCCACGTTCCCCCCGCCGATGATGACAACGCGTTCCTGCTGATGCTGCGGCTTGCCGAAGATTTCCATCGTGCGGGCGGCGTCGTTGTCATGGGTGAAGACGTAGATCTCGTCCCCCGCGAAGAGCTGATCGCCCGGTTCCGGCGCGAAGATCGTGCCCGCCCGGCGCACCCCCACCACGATTGCGCGCAGGGTCGAGAAAAGCTCGGACAATTGCTTGAGCGGTGTGTTCAGCACCGGGCAGTCATCGTCGAGCCGGATGCCAAGCAACAGTGCCTCCCCGCCCAGGAAATACTCGGTATCGAAGGCCGAGGGCGAGGCCAGCCGGCGCAGCGCGGCCTTGGCCACTTCACGCTCGGGGCTGATGACCACGTCGACGGGCAGATGTTCGCGCCGGTAAAGGTCCGAATAGACCGCCGTCAGGTAGCTTTGCGCGCGCAGGCGCGCGATCTTGCGGGGCACCGCGAAAATGGAATGGGCCACCTGGCAGGTGACCATGTTGACCTCGTCCGAAAAGGTCGCCGCGATGATCATGTCGGCATCGCGCGCGCCCGCGCGCTCCAGCACATCGGGGTAAGAGGCAAAGCCGGTGATCCCCTGAACATCCAGCGTGTCGGTCGCCCGGCGCACCAGGTCGGGGTTGTTGTCCACCACCGTCACGTCGTTGTTTTCGCCCGAAAGATGGCGCGCGATCTGCCAGCCGACCTGGCCCGCACCGCAAATGATGATCTTCATCGACCCTCGCCCGTCTTTGTCGCCGCCGGATAGGTCCGGCCCGGGGGTTCTGCATGGCAGAGTGCGCGCGCGGCGTCAATTGCCCTGCCCCGCCAGCTGGCTGTGCCTAGGGGCTTGATCCGGCGGGCGCATCGGGTTTCACTTGCACGGGGTTCCCCTGCCATTTTGATGATTGGACGATTGCGATGAAACGATTTCTTGTTGCCACGCTGATGCTTGCCAGCCTCGGCGGTTGCCAGACCAGTGCCTATTACGCGGAAGGGGTCTCGATCCATGAACGCGACGCGGACCAGGCGATCTGCCGAGACGAGGCGCGCATCCGCTACCCCACCAACGCGATCACCCGTTTCACCCCCCGCGTCTTCAACCCCGGCACCACCACCTGCGACGCGGCGGGCGCCTGCACGACGACACAAGGCTACTGGAGCGGCGGAGAGGCTTACACGGTGGATCTCAACGAGGATGCAAGGCGCGAGGCCGCCGCCGCCTGCATGGCGCGCGCAGGCTATGCGCGGGTCAGCCTGCCCTCTTGCAGCGCCAATTCCGGCGCCAGCGCCTCGACGATCATGGCCCCGCTGAATGACGACAGCTGCATCCTGCGCTCTGGCGGGACGTCGATGATCGTCACGCCCTGAGCCGTCAGTCCTCCTCGCCCACCTGCGCCACGCGGGCCCCGGCCTTGTTGGTGGTGACCACCCCGAGCGATTTCAGCTTGCGGTGCAGGGCGCTGCGTTCCATGCCGACGAAATTGGCGGTGCGGCTGATGTTGCCGCCGAAGCGGTTGATCTGCGCCATCAGGTAGTGGCGTTCGAACAGTTCGCGCGCCTCGCGCAGTGGCAGCGTGGTCAGTCCCGGCGAGAGCGAGATCTGCTCCTCGCCGCTCTCGGCCCCGCCGCCCTGCCCCGGCAGATCGCCCGCCTCGATCGGTCCGGTGCCGTCACCCAGGATCAGCACGCGCTCGATGACGTTGCGCAGTTCACGGATATTGCCCGGCCAGCGCATGGTTTGCAGCATCGCCTCGGCGTCCTGCCCCAGCTCGCGCAGCGGCAGGCCCTGTTCGCGGTTGAACCGTTCGATGAAATGGCGTGCCAGTTCGGGGATGTCCTCGCGACGTTCCTCAAGGCTGGGCACCTCGATCGGCACGACGTTCAGCCGGTGATAAAGCTCCTCGCGGAAATTGCCGGTCGCGATCTCGGACTTGAGGTCGCGGGTCGTGGAGGAGATGACCCGAAGATCGACCCGCACTTTCGAGGTCCCGCCCACGCGGGTGAAGCTCTGGTCGACCAGCACGCGCAGGATCTTGGACTGGGTGCCAAGCGGCATGTCGGCCACTTCATCGAAGAAGATCACGCCGCCATGGGCCTGCTCCAGAAGGCCCTGCTCGATCCCGCGTTCCACGCTTTCGCGTCCGAACAGCACCTCCTCCATGTGCTCGGGCGCAACCGAGGCGGAACTCACGGTCACGAAGGGGGCGCCGGCGCGGTCGGAATGGGCGTGGATGTAGCGCGCCGAGATCTCCTTGCCGGAACCGGGTCCGCCGCTCAGCATCACGCGGCCATTGGATTTCGTCACCTTGTCGAGCTGCGATTTCAGCGCCTTGAAGGCCGCGCCTGCGCCCACCATCTCGCCCACGCTGCCGTCCTGGCGGCGCAGGGCCGAGTTTTCCCGGCGCAGGCGGCTGACCTCCATCGCGCGGCGGATCACCACCAGCAACTGGTCGATGTTGAAGGGCTTCTCGATGAAGTCGAAAGCCCCCTGCTTGATCGCGGCCACCGCGATCTCGATATTGCCGTGACCCGAGATGATGACCACCGGCACATCGGGATTGTCGCGCTTGACGTGGGACAGGATGTCGATCCCGTCCATGTTGGAATCCTTCAGCCAGATATCGAGGATCATCATCCCCGGCGGCTCCTTGTTGAGCTCGGCCATGCACTCGTTGGAATTCGAGGCCATGCGGGTCGAAAACCCTTCGTCCTCGAGGATGTCGCAGATCAGTTCGCGGATATCGCGTTCGTCATCGACAACCAGAATGTCACTCATTGCCCATCTCCTTGGTCTTCGGCCAGGCGCGGCAGGATGATCCGCGCCATGGCGCCGGGATGCGCGCCGGGCTCGAACGGCTCCGCATCCAGCAGGTCCAGCGACCCGCCATGTTCCTCGATGATCTTCTTGACGATCGGCAGGCCCAGTCCGGTGCCCTTTTCGCGCGTCGTCACGTAGGGTTCGAACAGCCGCGCCCGGTCGGGCGGCAGGCCGATCCCGTTGTCCGAAATCGTGATTTCCACAGTTTCCTCGGCCAGGGTCATCGCCACCCGAAGCTCGGGCACATGCCCCTCGGGTGCGCCTTGTTCCTGAAGGCTTTCAATGGCTTCGCCACCGTTCTTGATCAGGTTCGTCAGTGCCTGCCCGATCATGGTCGCGTCCAGATCGGCACGCACCGGGCCTTCGGGGATCTCGGTCACGAAGCGCGTGCCGGGCTGGCCTGCCTGCTGCAACACCACCGCATCGCGCAACAGCCGGGCCAGGTCCTCTGGCTGGCGTTCGGGTTCGGGCATGCGGGCGAACTTGGAAAACTCGTCGACGATGCGGCGCAGGTCGTTGGTCTGGCGCACGATCACGTCGGTCAACTGGCCCAGTTGCTCGGCATCGGCCTCTTCCAGCAGCTTGCCGAACTTGCGGCGCACCCGTTCGGCCGACAGCTGGATGGGCGTCAGGGGGTTCTTGATTTCATGGGCGATTCGGCGGGCAACGTCGCCCCAGGCCGCCATGCGCTGCGCGCTGACAAGGTCGGTCACGTCGTCGAAGGCCACCACGTAGCCCTCGAGGTCATTGTCTTCATCCAGCCGGACCGACAGGCGCACCAGCAGGCTTTCCAGCTTGCCGCGGCGCGTGACCTTGATTTCCTCCTGCACGACGGATGCCCCGCGCTCGCGCAGGCGATCAAACAGCGCAGCATATTCGGGCACCGCAACCGCCAGGCTCAGCCCATGGTCGCGCGCCTCCGACAGATCCAGCAGCCGAATGGCAGAGCGGTTCATGAAATCGACCCGGCCATCGGCGTCGAGCCCGATCACCCCCGACGTGACCGAGGACAGCACGGAATCGAACTGGCGGCGGCGTTCCTCGGTCTGGTCATGCTGTTCGATCAGCGCGTCGCGCTGGCCCTTCAACTGCCGGGTCATCTGGTTGAAGAGCCGTCCCAGCATGGCAATCTCGTCATCGCCCTCTTCCTCGGGCACCCGCACGTCGAGATCCCCGATCCCCACCCGCTGCGCCGCCCCGGCCAGCCGCCCCACGGGCCGCGACAGCCGTTCTGCGAACCACAGGCCAAGCCAGATCGCGGCCAGGATCAGGATCATGGCAAAGCCCAGGTAGATCAGCGCGAACTGGAACAGGAACTGTCCCCGGTCGCTTTCAAGCTGCCGGTAGAGCCCCACCGTTTCCTGCGTTTCATCCAGCAGCGCGATGATCTGCCCGTCCACTTCGCGGCTGACGTAAAGATAGCGATCGGCAAAGGCCGACAGGCGGATCAGGGCGCGAAACTCGTTGTTCTCGCGATCCTCGATGATAATCGTCTCACCTTCGGCCGCACGCATCAGGTCTTCGGTCGAAGGTTGTTCGTAATCAAACAGATAACTGCGCTCGCCCCGCGCCCGGATCTCGCCCGCCCCGTCGATGACAAAGGCTTCGCGCAAACCGCGCTGAATCGCCTGCTGGCCCTGGCTCAGCAACTGGCGCAGGTCGCCATCGGGCAGGAAGGGGGTGGATCGGCGGCTGAGATTGAGGAAGGCCGCAAGCGCCGTCGCGTCTTCCGACAGGTCGATGCGGTGTTCTTCCTGGTAGGCATGGGCGGCCTCCACCGAATGGCCGAGCGCATTGCGCACCCGGTCGGAAAACCAACCCTCAAGGCCCAGGTTCACGGTGATCGTGGCAAAGACCGCGACCGCCACCGTGGGCAGAAGCGCCAGTAGCGCGAAGACGCCCGTGAGGCGCAGGTGCAGGCGCGAGCCGGCCGAGCGCGCCCGGCGCGCGGCGACCATCTTGGCCACGCGGTAGAGAACCAGCGCCGCAACTACCAGGATATAGACCAGATCGGCCAGCAGGATGAGCCGAAGCGAGGGCGACGCCGTGGACTGGCCGAGCGGACCCAGAACCAGGAAGGTCGCAACCGTCAGAACCGGGCCGAGCGCCACCAGCCCGAAGGTGCCCAGGGTCCGCACACGCCGATTACGCCGCTGAGACAGCAGCCGCATCAGTGGGGATTCTGCATCACCTTGCGCGGGGTTATCCACCCGGAATGCCTCGTATGTTGGGCAGTCGGCCTGCCCGACCGCAATATGCTGTAGCCCAATTGCCCACCGTCACATGAGGGCCACGCTACTGTTGCGGTTTTACATCAATTTCCGGCGGCGAGTCACGCGAATATCCAGATCGGTGATTTTCTTACGCAACGTATTTCGGTTGATCCCCAGAAGATCGGCGCATTTGGCCTGGTTTCCGCCGGTCGCATCCAGCGCGATCTCGATCAACGGAAGCTCCACTTCGCGTAGGATGCGCGCATAAAGGCCCGGCGGTGGCAGCACGCCGCCATGCAGGTCGAAATAGCGCTTGAGATGCTTGGCGACCGAGGCCGACAGCTTCTCTCCGTCGCCCGCGCCCATCAGGGGTTCGATCTCGGGCTGGTTGCCCAGAACGGCCTCCACCTCGGGCTTGCCGATCACTTCCACCGGGGCCGTCACCGTTAGGCGGCGCACGGTGTTTTCCAGCTGGCGCACGTTGCCCGGCCAGCTATAGGCGCGGATCATCTCCATCGCGCCGGGGGCAAAGCGGCGCGGCGGCAGGCCATCGCGCTCGGCCCGGGCCAGGAAATGCTCGGCCAGAAGCGGAATGTCATCCACCCGTTCGCGCAGCGCGGGCACGGTGATGGTCACGCCAGAGAGGCGATAGAACAGGTCCTGGCGGAACTGCCCGGCTTCCATCCGCTCGGCCAGATCCTTCTGGCTGGTGGCCATGACACGGGGCGCGCCATCGCCCAGGCTGTCGAGAAGCCGCACGATCCGGCCTTGCGCGACATCGTCGAAATCGCCGATCTCGTCGAACAGGATCGAGCCGTCCTTGGCCCGCGCCAGCACCAGCTGCGCGCCTTCGGCGCTGTCAAGATCAGAGGCGGTGACCGTCACGAAGGGAAGCGTGCGACGGTCCGAAAAATCGTGGATCGCGCGGGCAATCAGGCTTTTTCCTGTGCCGCTTTCGCCCGTGACCAGCACCGGCAGATCGGCATTCATGACCCGCGCCACCAGCCGGTAGAGCGCCTGCATCGAGGCGGTGCGCCCCACAAGGGGCAGGTCATCATGCTGGTCGTCGCCCGCCCCTACCGAGGGTGCCTTGGTGACCGGCGCCCGGCGCTTGAGCTCCAGCGCCCGCGCGGCACGTTTCATCAGGTCGGGCAGGTCGAAGGGCTTGGGCAGGTAGTCATAGGCGTCGGCTTCAGTCGCCTGGATCGCGGTCATGATCGTGTTCTGCGCCGAGATCACGATCACCGGCAGGCCCGGGCGCTTGTCGCTGATCTTGGGCAGCATATCGAGCCCGTTCCCATCGGGCATCATCACGTCCGAGATCACCAGGTCGCCCTTGCCCTCGTCGACCCACCGCATCAGCGTGACCAGGGACGAGGTCGCATGCACCTTGCAGCCCGCCCGCGTCAGGGCCTGGGTCAGAACGGTGCGGATCGTGCGGTCGTCATCGGCGACAAGTACGGTGCCATCCATGGTTTCTCGTCCTCAATGGTCAGTCGATCCCGCCGCGCCCGCGGGCACGACCGGAAGGGAAATTCGAAATACGGTGCGGCCGGGCACGGAATCGACCGCGATCCAGCCGTCGTGATCGGCGATGATCTTGGACACCAGCGCCAGCCCCAGCCCGGTCCCGTTCTCGCGCCCTGACACGAATGGGTCGAAGATATGGGACGCGATCTCAGGCTTGATGCCGGGGCCGTCATCGCCGATCTCCACGTGAAGCGGAACCGCGCCCCGGCTGCCATCGCCCCGGCGCACGCGCAGGCCCGGCTCGTAGAAGCTGCGCAGGCGGATCGTGCCGCCCTGCTGGCCGGCCTCGGCGGCGTTCTTGATGAGGTTCAGGAACACCTGCTGCAACTGGTCGGGATCGGCAAAGGTCAGCGGCAGCGAGGGGTCGTAATCGTCCTCGATGCGCATATGCGCGGCAAAGCCCACGGCGGCCGATTTGCGTGCCCGGTCCAGCACGTCGTGGATGTTGACGGGCTTGCGCGCGGGCGGGCGGACATTGCCGAACTCCTCGACCTGGTCGAGCAGCTTCACGATGCGCCGGGTCTCGGCCACGATGAGATCGGTCAGTTCAAGATCCTCGCCGGTGACCGACATGGAAATGAGCTGCGCCGCCCCGGTGATCCCGGCGAGCGGGTTCTTGATTTCGTGGGCCAGCATCTCGGCCATGCCGATGGCCGATTTCGCCGCCGACTGAGAGGTCAGCGCCCGGTGCAGCTTGCCCACCAGCGCCCGGCTTTCCAGAAGCACCAGCACGTGATCGGATTGATCCGACATGGGCGCGATCTGAACGTCGCAGGGTTCAGGCTTGCGGTTGTCGGTGCCCACGTCGACGGCATTGACGAAAAGCGGCGCGCGCCCGGTGCGCACGCGGGCGAAGGCCTCTTCCAGCGGCGCATCGACAAAGACCTTGTCCCAGAACGGGTGCCCGGTCAGCGACCGCGCCGAGGCATTGAGGAAGAGCTCGCCCGCCGGGTTCACGTCGGCAATCCGGTCCTCGGCGTCGATGATGACCGCCGGGATCGGCAGCGACGTCCAAAGCGTTGCCATGAGGTCGGTCATGCCGCCATCTCCTCGGTTTCGGTCAACATGAGGGGAATGAGCGCCAGAACGCGGGCCGGGTCGCGGGCAGTCAGCGCCTCGCGCCGCAGGGGGGCCACGGTTCCGGCCTCGTCCATGTACCAGCCCAGGTGCTTGCGCGCGACGCGGTTGCCAAGCTCGGCTCCGTAGAAGGAGAGCATCGCCTCGTAGTGACCGGCGATCATGTCCGCGAGTGCACTGCCTTGGGGGATTTCGGGGGCCTCGGCACCGAACACAGCCTGCGCGATCAGTTGCAACTGCCACGGCTTGCCCTGCGCGCCCCGCCCCACCATGACCCCATCCGCCCCCGACAGATGCAGGGCCCTGGCCGCGCTTTGCGCGTCGGTGATGTCGCCATTGGCAATGACCGGGATCGAGACCGCCTCTTTCACCGCGCGGATCGCCGCCCAATCGGCCGCGCCCTTGTAGAACTGGCAGCGCGTGCGCCCGTGAATGGTGATCATGGCGATGCCCGCATCCTCGGCCCTGCGGGCGAGGTCCGGCGCGTTCAGAAGGTCGTCGTCCCAGCCGAGCCGGGTCTTGAGCGTCACGGGGACCGAGACCGCGCCCACAACCGCCTCGATCAGCGTCAGCGCATGATCGAGGTCCTTCATCAGGGCCGATCCGGAATAGCCGTTCACCACCTTCTTGGCGGGACAGCCCATGTTGATGTCGATGATGCGCGCCCCCTGCCCTTCGGCCAGCCGCGCCGCCTCGGCCATCCAATGCGCCTCGCGCCCGGCCAGCTGCACGGCGGTATTGTCCAGCCCGAACCCAAGTTCGGCGCGCGCGCGCACGCTGGCTTTCGCCTCGACCATTTCCTGGCTTGCCACCATTTCCGACACCACCAACCCCGCGCCAAAGCCCGCGACCAGGCTTCGGAACGGCAAATCGGTGATTCCGGCCAAGGGGGCCAGAAAAACCGGGGGTGAGAGGGTCCTTTCTGCCAGCGAAATGGACAAGTGATTAATCCTTGAGCAGTCTTGCCCTGATGTATGGGCTTTCACGGGCGAGTGCAAAACTTTCACCGGACAATTAGTGCGACAACATCGCTTTGCCCATTTTTTGTGCACACAAGCGCAGGATTTAACCGACATTGTGCCAGACCCGCTTTCGCCCTATCAGGTGCCCATGACCGACACCGCCCAGAGCCAGACCTTGCCAAACGTCGCCGCGATCATCGTCGCGGCGGGGCGCGGCACGCGTCTCGGGGGCGAGATTCCCAAGCAATATCAATTGCTCGGCGGCGAGCCGGTGCTGACACGCACGATCCGCGCGCTGGCGGAGCACCCGGTCGTTCAAGACATCGTCATCGTGCGCCATCCAGACGATTCCGCGTTGCTGGCGGCGGCCCTTGCCCCGCTTGCCCTGACCGTGACCGATGTGCCGGGTGGGGACAGCCGCGATGCATCGGTGCGCAACGGGCTGGAGGCGCTGCCGCAGGGCACGGACTACGTGCTAATCCATGATGCCGCCCGCCCGCTTGTCAGCCACGCGGTGATCGACGCGGTGATTGCTGCGCTGGCCGATCACGAGGGCGCGGCCCCCGGGCTGGCCGTTGTCGATGCGCTCTGGCAGGGCACGTCCCGCGTTGAGTCCATTCAGCCGCGCGACGGGCTGGTCCGTGCGCAAACCCCGCAAGGGTTTCACGTGGATGCGATCCGCGCCGCCCATGCGGCTCATCCCGGCGGAGCCGCCGATGACGTGGAGGTCGCGCTGGCCCACGGGCTGCGGGTTGCCATCACCGCGGGCAGCGAAGACAATCTCAAGCTCACCCGCCCGGGCGATTTCGAACGGGCCGAGCGCATCCTGAAGGCAGGTCAGATGATCGACATCCGCACCGGCAACGGCTTTGACGTGCACCGCTTCGGCCCCGGAGACCATGTCTGGCTGTGCGGCGTGAAAATCCCCCACGGGCGCGGGCTTCAGGGACATTCCGATGCCGATGTGGGGCTGCACACGGTGACCGATGCCATTCACGGCGCGCTGGCCACCGGTGATATCGGCACCCATTTCCCGCCCTCCGATCCCCAGTGGAAAGGGGCAGAAAGCCATATCTTCCTGACCCATGCCGTCGATCTGGCCGGCGAGATGGGCTTTGCGATCCTGAATGCTGACCTGACCTTCCTGTGCGAACGGCCCAAGATCGGCCCTCACGCCGCCGCGATGCGCGCGCGGCTGGCAGAGCTTCTGCGCATCGCGCCAGAGCGCGTGTCGGTCAAGGCCACCACCACCGAGCGGCTCGGCTTCACGGGCCGCGAGGAAGGCATCGCTGCAATGGCAACCGTAACCCTGGTGAAACAATGACCAAGCTTATCGCCACCTTCTTTTACGTGGGCCTGCTTCGCCCCGCCCCCGGCACCTGGGGCAGCCTTGCGGCCATCCCCGCGGCCTGGGCGCTGCACCAGGCAGGCGGCTTCGTGGCGCTGCTGCTCGGCACGCTCGTGGTCTTTGGCTGGGGCTGGTATGCCACCATCGTCGAGACCAGCGCCAGCGGCGAGGAAGACCCCTCGGAAATCGTGATCGACGAGGTCGCGGGCATGTTCATTGCGCTCTGGCCCGTCTCCTACGGCGCGGTCATGGCGGGGGCGGATTTCTTCGCGCTCTGGCCCGGTGTCCTGTCGGCTTTCCTGGCCTTCCGGCTCTTCGATATCTGGAAACCTGGCCCCGTGGGCCTGGCCGACCGGCGCGGCGATCCATTGGGCGTGATGCTCGATGACGTCATCGCCGGGGGCATGGCGGCGATGGTCGTTGCGGTTCTGGCGGTAATCGCGCATCTGCCGGGGCGGATATGACCCGGGCCGAAGCGCTTCTTGCGGCCGCGCGCGCGGGCCATCACGTGATCGCCACGGCCGAAAGCTGCACCGGCGGGCTGGTTTCGGGCGCGATCACCAGCGTTGCGGGATCCTCAGACATCTTCGACCGGGCCTTCGTGACCTATACCAACCGCGCCAAGATCGAGATGCTGGGCGTGAGCCCAGACACGCTGCGCAGCCATGGCGCGGTGTCCGAGGAGGTCGCTCAGGAAATGGTCGCCGGCGCCTTTGCTGCCTCGCAGGCGACGATAGCGGTCTCTGTCACCGGCATCGCGGGGCCCGGCGGGTCCGAGCACAAGCCCGAGGGCCGGGTCTGTTTCGGGCTGGCCTGGGAAGAAGGCCTTCGCACCGAAACGGTGGAGTTCGGCGCGCTCGGGCGCGACGCGGTGCGGGCCGCGGCGGTTCAGCACGCGCTTGCAATGATCCTGCACAGCATCGAACACGATACGCATGATTCAAAGGCAAACCGCTCTGGCAACGCCTATAATTTACGCAATTTCTGAATTGCTGCATTGCTGACCGCCGAAAACGGCGCTTGCCTCTTTTTTAACGCGCTGCATTCCGCTTTTCCCCCTTCCAACGCTGAAAAATCATGCACGGGAAGGGACATCGTAAGATGAACGGAGCGGATACTGCATGGATCATCGTCGCCACGGCGCTGGTTCTTTTCATGACCCTGCCGGGTCTGGCCCTGTTTTATGGCGGACTGGTGCGCGCACGGAACGTGCTGTCGGTCTTCCTGCATTGCTATGCCATCGCCTGCCTGATGAGCATCCTGTGGCTCGTCGCCGGTTATTCCATCGCCTTCGGCCCGGCCGAGAGCGAGATCTGGGGCGGGCTTGGCCGCGCCTTCCTGAACGGCGTCACCGCCGACAGCCTGTCGGGCACCCTGCCCGAGGTGCTGTTCTTCGCCTTCCAGATGACCTTCGCCATCATTACCCCCGCGCTCATCGTGGGCGCTTACGTGGAACGGGTGGGTTTCGGCTTCGTCATGCTCTTCTCGGCGCTTTGGATGCTGCTGTGCTACGCGCCGGTGGTGCACTGGGTCTGGGGCGGCGGCCTGCTGGCCGATGACGGGATCTTTGGCACCGTGGGCGTGCGTGACTTCGCGGGCGGCATCGTCGTCCACGAGACCGCCGGTATCGCCGCGCTGATGATCGCCTTCTTCCTCGGCCCGCGCCGCAACCAGACCACGCCGCCGCACAATCCCGGCTACGTGATGATCGGGGCCGCGATGCTGTGGGTGGGCTGGTTCGGCTTCAACGGCGGCTCGCAGCTGGCCGCAGATGGCGGCGCGGCCATGGCGCTGACCGTGACCCATATTTCAGCGGCCACCGCCTCGCTGACCTGGGGCCTGTGGGAAAAGATCAAGTATGGCAAGGTCAGCCTCGTGGGTGTCGTGACCGGCACCATCGCGGGCCTGGCCTCGATCACCCCGGCCTCGGGCTTCGTCGGGCCGATCCCGGCGCTGATCATCGGGGCCATCGCGGGCATTCTCTGCCAGGAAGCGGTGAACCTCATCCGCAACAAGATCAAGATCGACGACACGCTCGACGTCTTCGCCGTGCACGGCGTGGGCGGCATCTTCGGCACGATCATGATCGCCGTCTTCGGCGCCGGGTCCTGGGCCGCGCAGCTTGGCAGCCTCGTCATCGTCGGTGTCTTCACCGTGGTGGTGACGCTGGTGCTGATCTACGTGGTCAAGGCGATAACGCCGCTGCGCGTCGATGCGGAAACGGAAACCAACGGGCTTGACCTGCAAGTCCACGGCGAACGCGCCTACGACATGTCGAGCTGACCGGACCTACAGAAAACCTGCAACGCCGCGCCGATCTCTCCCGGTGCGGCGTTTTCCGTGACGAGCCCTGACAGGCGCGCGACAGCATCCGACCCAAGAAGCGCCTCGGCCTTGGCCTGCAGCTTGGCCGCGCGGGTGGCCAGCGGCAGCGGGGCCAGCAGGTCATGGGTTGCCTCGCGGCTTTCGCCATTCACCGTGAGGCGGACGATCGCGGCGCTCTCGGCCAGCCTGTCATCGCTGGTCACGTCCACCCAGCCCCGCAGCGCCACGACCTCGGGCGCGCGTGCCAGCGCATCGGTGTAGCTGTCGAGCCGCGCGGTGTCATGCCCGAGGGCCGCCAGCGCCATCACCTGCGCGTAAGAAAACTTGGCCTCCAACCCCGTTGCGGGGGCGGCGATGTTGCACACGGTCAGCCAGCGCGGATGGGTCACCACCTCGATCGCGCTGATCCCGTCGGGATCGACCGGCAAAAGCCCGGCCACGGCCTCCAGCGCCGCGTGCAGCCCATGGCAACAGGCGTGGAACTTGTGGCTCACCTCCTCGAAGCGCCAGCTCTGCCCCAGCCCTTCCAGCGCACCCATGTCCCCTGCCCCGTGATGGGTCGGCCCCAGACCTTGCGGCCCCTCCAGCCCCGCGCGACGCGGATCGAACCCCAAGGACACCAGAAGCGCCGCCTCCACCCCGTTTGCCGCCGCGATCCCGGCGTTGAACGGCTTGCCCATGGTGCCGAACTGGGACTTGAGCCCCGAGGCCCGCGTGCCCAGAAGGCCGATCACATCGGCCAGCTCAGCCGCCGACAGCCCCAGGAGCCGCCCCGCCGCCAGCCCCGCGCCGATGGCGCCTGCCGTGGCCGTCTGGTGAAACCCCGCCTGGTAATGCCCGCGCCCCAGCCAGACGCCCGTGCGCACCGACGCCTCGACGCCCACGAGCGCTGCCTCCTGCATCGCCCGGCCCGACGCGCCCACCCGCTCGGCCATGGCCAGCGCCGCCGGGATCACGGCGACCGAAGGGTGCCCGATATGGGCGAAATGGGTGTCGTCATAGTCGAGCGCATGCGAGAGCGTGCCATTGACCAGCGCCGCCATGCGGGCGGGCACAAGGATTGCCATGCCGATGGCATGGGCCTGCGGCACCCCGCCCTCGTCCTCCGCCAAAGCGCGCAAGACCTGCGCCACAGGTTCCTGCCGCCCTGCGATAGCCACGGCGCACCAGTCAAGCAGCGACAGCCGCAGCACCTCGCGCGCGGTGTCGGCCCCGGCAAGGGGGCTTGCGGCAAAGTGGGCGAGCGCATCGGCAAAGGGGGTGTCGGTCATGGGGCCTCCGGGCAAGTTCCGGGGCAGCTTAGCAGCGCCTCAGGCGCCGTAAAGCTCTGCCGCGCGGTCTTCGTAGGCCTGCACGATCCGGGTCATCGCCTCGTGGAAGAAAAGCCCCGCTGCGCCTTGCAACAACTTGTTTTTGAACTCGAAATCCACGTCAAAAGCCACTTCGCAGCCGTCACCCTCAAGGTCGCGGAAGCGCCAGTGCGAGATAAGGTGCTTGAAGGGGCCGTCGATATACTCGGTGTCGATTTCGCCCAGTTCGGGGCGCAGCGTGACACGAGACCCGAAGCGTTCGCGGAACATCTTGAAGCCCACCACGAGATCGGCCAGCATCACCTCTCCGCCCTCGACCGGCGTCACGGAGCGCACCCGCGCGCCCATGATCCAAGGGATGAACTGCGGATAGCGGGCCACGTCGGCCACCAGCTCGTACATCTGGGTGGCGCTATATGGCAGCACTCTGGTCTCGGCGTGGCTCGGCATCGCGGTTTCGGGTTCCCTCGGGTGGTGTCCATGTCCTAGAACTATCCGGGGAAATCAAGGGACAGGGGCGAAATGGCGCAGAAACCTTACGTCGTGGACAAGATGATCTCGGCCAAGGCCATCGCGGCGCGGATCGAGGAACTGGCACGCGAGATCGAGACGGCTTTCGCGGGCACCGACAAGCTGGTGGTGGTGGGCCTGCTGCGCGGCAGCTTCGTCTTCATCGCCGACCTGGTGCGCGAGTTGCACCTGCCCGTCGAGGTCGATTTCCTGGAAACCTCCTCTTACGGCAATTCCACGGAATCGAGCCGCGAGGTGCGCATCCTCAAGGACATTCGGGGCGAGATCGAGGGGCGCGACGTTCTGGTGGTAGAGGACATCGTCGATACCGGCCACACGCTGCACCACGTGCTGCACCTGCTCAAGGGCCGCAACCCGCGCCGGCTGGAAACCATCGCGCTGCTCGACAAGCCCTCGCGCCGCGAGGTGGACGTGAAAGCCACCTGGATTGGGTTCGAGATCCCCGATGAATTCGTCGTGGGCTATGGTATCGACTACGCCCAGAACAACCGCAATCTCGGCCATATCGGCAAGGTGCGCTTCCTGGAGGACTAAGCGGCGATGTCCCCCTTCTGGCTGATCCGGATGAAGAGATGGGCGCAGAATCCACCCTCGATGGGGCGGGTCCTGCTCGTGGTATCGGTCATCGCGATCTGCCTGGCGCTGTTTGCCGTGGAACGCATCTGGGGCTGGCCCGACTGGCTGACGGTGGAGCCGATCCGGCGCGGACCCGGGCGGCTCTGAGTGCAATCACGCACATGTGAACTCTGCAAAATCGCACATGCCCTGTGCGTCAGCCCGCCGCACCCCTCGCCTACGGGCTGTTGATTTCCCCAAGGTCGAAAAGGGATGATCGAAAGAGGTCGTACCGTGTTTGACCGACTAACCAGGGAGATTTCCATGCGTTCCATTCACAAGGCCCTTATCGCCGGCGTGATGCTGTCCTTGCCTATGGCTGCCACCGTTCAGGGCGCCGGGCACGGCGAAAACCCCTTCGCGGGGCACATCGCGGCGCGCCAGGGCTACATGCAGATTCTGTCTTTCAACATTGGCATCCTCGGCGGCATGGCCCGCGGCAATATCGACTACGATGCCGAGGCGGCTCAGACCGCCGCCAACAACCTTGTCGCCATGACCGGCGTCGACGGGCGCGGCTTCTGGCCCGAGGGCTCGGATAACGAGGCCCTGGGCGACGCAACCCGCGCCCTGCCCGCGATCTGGTCCGACATGGGCGCGTTCGGCGAGGCCTGGATGGCTTATGGTGCCGCGGCCCAGGGTGTGGCCGATGCGGCGGGTGGCGGCCTTGAGGCGCTGCAAGGCGCCATGGGCCCGCTTGGCGGTTCCTGCGGCGGCTGCCACCGCAACTTCCGCCAGTCCGACGGCTGATCCCACGCAAGACTTGTGGCGGGGGGCCGCCCCCGCCACACTCGCCCCGGCGATCCCACAGACCTAGGGCCCTTTGCAGATGCGCAGATTTTTCCGAGCCGTTTTCTTCCTTGCCGTGATCGGCGCCGCCCTTGGCTGGTGGCTGACCGCCCCCAACCCGATCGCCGCCTCCGCGCTTGCCGCGCATGATCCTGACATGGAGAATGGCGAACTGGTCTTCTGGGCTGCTGGCTGTGCTTCCTGCCACGCGGGCCCCGATGCCGAAGGCGAAGAGCGCCTGGTCCTGTCGGGCGGGCGGGCGTTTCCCTCCGATTTCGGCACCTTCTACGCCCCCAATATCTCGGCCGATCCCGATCATGGCATTGGCGGCTGGAGCGAGGCCGATTTCGTCTCTGCCGTCATGCGCGGCGTCAGCCCCGAGGGCCAGCATTACTACCCCGCCTTTCCCTACGGCACCTATGGCCGCGCCGGGATGGGCGATATCCGCGACCTCTGGGCCTTCATGCAGACCCTTCCCGCCGACGCCACGCCTTCGCGCGATCACGATGTCGGCTTTCCCTTCTCGATCCGCCGCGCGCTTGGCGGCTGGAAGATGCTTTTTGCCAGCTCCGATTGGGTCATGGCAGGCGAGGCGCTGTCGCCGGAGTTGATGCGTGGGCGCTACCTTGTCGAATCCCTTGGCCATTGCGGCGAATGCCACACGCCCCGGAATGCCTTGGGCGGGCTTCAGCTCGATGCCTGGCTGACCGGGGCACCGACCCCCTCGGGCCAGGGCCGCATTCCCAACATCACCCCTGCCGAACTGACCTGGTCGGCCTCTGACATCGCCAATTACCTGCGCGATGGATTCACGCCGGAATTTGACAGCGCGGGCGGTGAAATGGCCGAGGTGATCCAGAACATGGCCCACCTTCCCGACGCGGACCGCGCGGCCATCGCCGCCTACCTCCGCGCCCTTCCGGGCGGGTAACGGTCAGAGCGCCATGGGCGCGCCGAATTGCATGAGCACCCGGCGGCGGAGCCGCGTCTTGCTGCAACGTCGCTAGTGGGTCAGATGCGCAGGGGCCGCGATATGGGGGCGGCGCAGGGCCAGCAGGCGGCGCGCCTCCTCGGCCCGCCCCTGCCGTATCTGCGCATTGAGAAGCGCAAATTCCAGAATGTCGCGCTGTGCACGGCTGCCGCCCACCCGCTCGGACTGCGCCACGACCGGGATGAGCAACGCCTCGGCCTCGGCCCAGTTACCCGCCGCGATGGCGCGAAAGGCTTCTGCGACGGGCACCACCAGATCGCCGATCGGCCCCTTCGCCCCCGCGACGATCCCCGACAGGGCCTCGCTGTTGCCGCTCATGGCGTGGACCAGCGCGGCATGGATATCGACAAAGCCCATCCCCGGTTTCGGAAAGGCCTGCGCAGCGTAGTCGCCTAGCGCGCGCCAGCGCTCCGGCGCGATCTCGACCCCGGCCAGCCCGGCCCGGTAATAAAGCGCGGCAAGGTCCGTCACGATGTTGATCGCGGGGCTTTGGCTGACAGCGGGCGACAGGTCCTCGTCCACCGCGCGCCACATCCGCGCCTCGTCGCCCGTCGCCAGGGCCCAGAGCGCAACATGCCAGCTGTTGTGGCAATGCATGAGCCCCGCCCGGTCATACCCCGACATCCAGTCTTCCAGGAAGGCCAGCCCCGCGTCCGTATCACCGAGCTCGTAGTAGAGATGTGCGCGGATATGGGCGGCATGGGCGCTGTCGCGGTTGCGGGCCAGCGCCTGGTCCACATTGGCCTCGGCCTGGGTGAACTGGCCAAGCTCCAGCTGCGCGAAGGCCAGTTGGGCCGGGAACCACCAGTCGCCCGCATAATGCGGCGCAAGGTAGTCCGCCACGGCCAGGTGCTCGGCCTCACGCCCCACCCGGCCGGAAAAGCCGATCAGGCTGAACACCCCAAGAAGCGTCTGCGCAACCAGCGCGTCGCGGGGAAAGTCGCGGATATGGGCGCGGATAAGGTCATAGCCCTTGGCCGGGCGTCCTTCGATGAGATGGCCGAATATCTCCAGCTGCGCCGCCTCTCGCGGGGTCAGCGCCCGGTCACAGGCGCGTGCCGCCGCAAGCGCGGCCCGGGCCTCGGCCATGCGTCCGAAGCTTTGCTGGTTGCGCGCCAGCGCCACATGCGCGGCAGTGAACCCCGGATCCGCAGACAACGCCCGGGCAAATGCTGCCTCGACCCCGCCCTGCCCGGCGAGGAACAGATCAAGCCCCTCGCAATAGTCTTCTTGCGCGATCCCTGACTCTGTCGACAGGTCCAACCCGAAGCGATCTTGCAGCATCACGTCCCCCTTTTCACGGGGGCGAGCCTAACAGCACGATGCCAGTTTGGAAAAGGTCAGGCCTGGCCGAGCTTCTTCAGCCGCGCATCCCGAAGCCGGGCAAAATCGTCGCCCGCGTGGTAGGACGAGCGTGTCAGCGGCGTGGCCGAGACCATCAGGAAGCCCTTGTTATAGGCCGCCTTCTCGTAGCTGGCGAATTCCTCGGGCGTCACGAAACGGTCCACCTTGTGGTGCTTGGGCGTC
>NZ_CAXREX010000186.1:0-4802 GCF_964229645.1 Nioella sp.
CTGCCGCCGCAGCCCTCGGCCAACGAGATCAGCCCCGAGGCGCTGGCCAAGGTCAACGAGGTCGAGAAACATGCCAAGCGCATCAGCCTCATGGAACTGACCGAGCGCACCTGCAAATGGCCGATCGGCGATCCTGCCACCGATGATTTCTACTTCTGCGGCCTGCCGGTGCAGCAGGGCAAACCCTATTGCGACGCGCATGTGGGCGTGGCCTTCCAGCCCATGTCCTCGCGCCGCGACCGGCGCCGCTGAGAAAAGTCTTCCAGAAGACTTTTCTAACGCCTGAAAGAAGAGTTTTCAGGAAAACTCTTCAAATCCTCAGCAGCAGAATTTTCCGGAAAATTCTGCTGCTTCAGCTCCGGCAGCCACGCATCTCGCGCTCTGCCAGCCCGGTTTCCACCAACATGCAGCGATCCCGCGCCTCGTAGTAGTAGCCGCGCGCGTAGCGCCCGATCGCGCCGTCGAAATCGCCCCCCGCCAGCAAGTAGGCCCCGCGCAGGTAGCGCACGCCGTAGCGCAGGCTCACGTCCGGATCGAGCAACTCGCCTGCCGGCCCACGGTGGCCCATGGTGCGCGCGGTTTCCGGCAACATCTGCAACAGCCCGTAATAGGGCCCTGCCCGCAGATGTGCGCGGTAGTCGCTTTCCCGGTCGATCAGCCGATGGATCAGCGGCGCGGGCACCTCGTAGAGATCGGCATAATGGTTGATGAGCCGCCGCAGCTCGGGCGTTTCATTGGGGTAAAGCGGGGGCTCGCCCCGGCTGACCGCCGCCTCGCGCCCGCCGCCACAGGCCGACAGCAGCAGCATGACCAGCACCAGCACAAGGCGGCCCATCTCAGTTGCCTCCCAAAAGCCGGTTCAACTGCTCCGCCGCTTCCTCGCGCAGCCGGTCTTCAAGGCTGTCGACAGCCGCATCCTCGACCGACTGGCCTTCCTCCACCTCGACACCAAGCGCCTCGGTCACGGCATCGGTCACGGCCTGCGTCGCCCGCTCTTCCAGCGCGTCCAGTTCCTCCTGCAATTCCTGCTGCGCCAGCGCTTCGAGGTCGAGGCTGTAGCTCAGGTTGCTCCACGGCCCGCGAATGCGCAGCGGCACGCGCACGCCGCCCTCCGACCCTTCCCCGTAAAGGATGCGGGGGATCACCGTGTAATCCATCGCCTGCTGCCCGACAGAGACCGTGCCGGCCCCCGTGAGCTCTCCGTAGGGCGCGGTCATCAGAAGGTCCTCATTGGTCACGATACCGCCATCCATGGCAAAGCTTGCGGTGATGCTTTCATAGACCGTGCGCTGGCCCTCTCCACGATAGGAGGTGTCGAGGTTGCGGATCATCCCGCCGATATCGAGGCCCAGGATCGCCCCTTCGCCAAGCGACAGCTCGCCCGAGCCGGAGAGAGAGTTCATCAGCGCGTGCATGTCATTGCCGACCATCAGGAAGTCGAACCGCGCATCGCCGGTGCCTTCCAGCCGGTCCCAGTCGGCGAAATCCGACAAGAGCGGGCTAAGCCGCACCCCCGCCACGTTCAGGTTGCCGCCCATCGACAGCCCCCCGCGCCCGTTGACGACGTATTGCCCGGTGATCGCGCCCTCGTAGGCAGACAGGTTGCGCAGATCGAGCACCAGCCGACCGGCGGTCAGGGTGGCGCGCAGATCGACCGCGCCGAAGGTCAGGATGCCCAGGTCAAGCCCGTCCAGGGCCAGCGCCGCTTCGGCATCAACCGCGTGCAGGCCGCTCACGTCGATGGTCTCGCGCGACCAGCCCGTCGCCCCGGACCCTTCCGATCCGGCTGCGCCGGCATCCCCGCCTTCGGTCAGGCCGGACAGGTCCAGAACGCCCCCGCTCAGCGCCGCCCGGATCAGCGGGCGCTCATCGCCCGGGATCACGTCGATATCGCCCGACAGGCTGTTGCCGTCGAAGGTAAAGCGCGCATCGCGCAGATGGGCCGAGCCTTCCGAGGCCAGCGTGAACGCACCGTCCAGCGCCAGCCGGTCGCGCCCCAGCCCCTCCGGCAGTTCGGGCGCGCCCTGGCCCGCCAGGGCCATCACCGGGCCAAGATCGGTGGCATCAAGGTGCACCGTCCCGTCAACGCCCAGGGGCGCAAGCCCCACGCGGCCGTCGAACCCGGCTTCGCCGCCCGCCCAGTCGAGCGTCAGCGACACCGGACGCACTTCGCCTTCCAGCAGCGGACCAACCCCGTCGATCGCGGCTGCGACCGAAACGGTCGCCCCGTTCATCGTGCCCTCGCCGTCGAGATCGGCCAGCCCCTCTGCCGAGGGCAGCCGCAGGGTCAGGCTCAACGCCTCGACGCGCAGTTCGGTCCCTGCCGCCTCGTCCCGATAAAGGAGCGACGCGTCGGTGATCTCGGCCAGGTCCAGCGTGAAACTGCCAAGGCCGCCGCTGCCGGGCCCGCCTTCGGCACTGTCCTCGGACGCGGCCTCGATACCCTCACCGGCAGAGAAATCCCAGCTCACGGCCCCGTCGGCCCGGCTGACCAGCACGATGTCGGGGCGCACGAGTTCGAAGCGCTGCACCCGCACCGATCCGGAGAAAAGCGCCCAGAGATCGACCCCCACGTTGAGCCGTTCCGCCCGGATCAGCGGCCCATCCTCGACCCAGGCCGGGTTGCCCATCTCGACGCCCTCGACCCGCACGCCCAGCGTGGGGAAGAGCGAGGGCCGGATGTCGCCCGCGATCGACAGGCTGCGCCCGGTCGCGCGCTCGAACTGTTCACCCACCAGGGTGCCGATCCGCTCGGTTGGAATGAGAAACAGCGTGCCCACGGCCACAACCGCCAACACCACGATCAACCCGATCAGCCGCACGATCCAGCGCATGCCTGCTCTCCTTGTCTGCCCGGTGCGAATCCTAGCGCGCGAAAGTGCCCCGGAACCAGCGAAATCGCCGCCCGGTCGCCCCTGCGGGGGAATGCCGCCGATGGCCGGGGGTCAGTCCAGCTCGGTCCAGGGCCAGGGCTTCACGTTGCTCGCCGCCGTCTGGTAGCGCGCGGCCTTGGCCACCCAGACGCCCAGGTCGGTGCCGAAATCGGCCAGCCGCTCGTTGGGCTGCTTGTTGATCAGAAGGATGACGAACTGGATCAGGGTCGCGATCCCCAGGATCGTCTGCGCGACCGAGATCATGATCGCGATCAGGATCATGTAAACCAGCCGCATCCCGATCGGGTCCGGCTCGGTCGCGAACTGTTCGCCGTGGATCCGGCCCTGGTAGCGGTCGTCGTCGTCTCCGGTCATCTCTGCCCCCGATCTGTCATCCTGACCCTATCACATGGGAAGACCCCGCCCCAGCGCAAGTGGCGAAATCCCTTCCCTCGCCGCCAAGGCCGATGTATCAGCCCGGCCATGACCCAGAACCCGCCCGATCTCCGCCCCGACCTCGCCCGCGCGAGCGTTCCCGACGACCGCCGCCCCGGCCAGCCCACCATCGGCATGGTCAGCCTCGGCTGCCCCAAGGCGCTGGTGGACAGCGAACGCATCCTGACGCGGCTTCGGGCCGAGGGCTACGCGATCTCGCCCGAGTACGCGGGCGCGGAAGCGGTCATCGTCAACACCTGCGGCTTTCTCGACTCCGCCAAGATGGAGAGCCTCGAGGCCATCGGCGAGGCGCTGCAGCAAAACGGCAAGGTCATCGTCACCGGCTGCATGGGGGCCGAGCCCGAGACCATCACCGGCACCCATCCCACGGTTCTGGCCGTCACCGGCCCACATCAATATGAACAGGTGCTCGATGCCGTGCACAAGGTCGTGCCGCCCTCGCCCGATCCGTTCATCGACCTGCTTCCCGCGCGCGGCGTCTCCCTCACCCCGCGCCATTACAGCTACCTCAAGATCTCCGAGGGCTGTAACCACAAGTGCAAGTTCTGCATCATCCCCGACATGCGCGGTCGCCTCGCCAGCCGCCCCCATAAGGCCGTGATGCGCGAGGCCGAGAAGCTGGTTGAAGCGGGCGTCAGGGAACTGCTCGTCATCTCCCAGGACACCTCCGCCTATGGAACCGACTGGAAGGACCGCGACGACAAGTTCCCGATCCTGCCGCTCGCCCGCGACCTGGGGTCATTGGGCGCATGGGTCCGGATGCACTACGTCTACCCCTACCCCCATGTGCGAGAGATGATCCCCGCCATGGCGGAAGGCCTGATCCTGCCCTACCTGGATATCCCCTTCCAGCATGCTCATCCCGAAACGCTCAAGCGCATGGCCCGCCCCGCCGCCGCCGCGCGCACTTTGGATGAAATCGCCGCCTGGCGCGCCGACTGCCCCGAGATCACCCTGCGCTCCACCTTCATCGTGGGCTATCCCGGCGAGACCGAGGAAGAATTCCAGACGCTGCTCGATTGGCTCGACGTGGCGCAACTGGATCGCGTCGGCTGCTTCAAATACGAAAACGTGGCTGGCGCCCGGTCCAACGACCTGCCCGATCATGTGGCCGAAGAGGTGAAAGACGACCGCTTCCACCGCTTCATGGAAAAGGCGCAGGCGATTTCCGAGGCGAAACTCGCCGCCAAGGTGGGCACGCGACTGGAGGTCATCGTCGACGAGGTGGACGACGAAGGCGCCACCTGCCGGACGAAAGCCGACGCGCCCGAGATCGACGGGAACCTGTTTATTGATGAAGGGTTTGAGGGGTTGTCAGCGGGGGATATCGTGACGGTCGAGGTGGATGAGGCGAGTGAGTATGATTTGTGGGGGCAACTGACGGCCTAGGCCCAGGATTCCACATCAACCGCCACCCCCGACGCGCGCGGGGGCGATCCGGACCTTTCCGTCAGCCACTTTATCCCTGCCACA
>NZ_CAXREX010000187.1:0-12466 GCF_964229645.1 Nioella sp.
GGGTCTTGCGGCTTGAAGCCGAGGACCAGACCCTCGCGTCAGTGCGCAACGCCGCCCGCGAGGCCGGAATCTGGGTCTTGCTTGGATCGTTTGGGCTGCAATCGGGCGACCCGGACGGGCGCTTTGCCAACCGCTCCTTCCTGATTTCCGACCGGGGCGAGATCGCCGGGTGGTATGACAAGATCCACATGTTCGATGTGAACGTGACGGAAACCGAAACCTTCCGCGAATCCGACGGCTACCGCCCCGGCGACCGGGCGGTGGTGGTGGAAACGCCTCTGGCGACCTTTGGCCTGTCGATCTGTTACGACATGCGCTTCGCCTATCTCTACCGGGATCTCGCCAAGGCGGGCGCCCAGGTGCTGACGGTGCCTGCCGCGTTTTCCCCCGTCACCGGCAAGGCGCATTGGGAAACGCTGCTGCGGGCGCGCGCCATTGAAACCGGGTGTTTCGTCATCGCGCCTGCGCAAACCGGCGACCACAGGGTGAGCACCGGAAAGCCCCGCCAGACCCATGGCCACAGCCTTGTCGTGGCCCCGTGGGGCGAGGTTCTGCTGGATGCGGGAACGGACCCGGGGCTCCACATCATTGACGTTGACGTCAAAGAGGTGGACAAGGCTCGGGGGCGTGTGCCCTCGATCCGACATGACCGACCCTATACGCTGGTGACATGAGCTCTAACGACGATCCCCTTGCCATTGCGCTCTTTTCCGAGCTGTTCATGGCCGATCAACTGGCGCGGTCGCTGCTGACCAAGGCGCTGCCCAAGGGGATGGAGCTGAGCCATTTTTCCGTGCTGAACCACCTCGCGCGCTCGAACGAGGAACGCAGCCCGGCGCAACTGGCGCGGCTGTTCCACGTCACGCGGGGGGCGATGACCAACACGCTCAACCGGCTGGAGATCGCTGGCCACGTGCATATCCGCCCCGACTGGGACGACGCCCGCCGCAAATTCGTGGCGATCAGCCCCGCAGGCCGCGCCGCAAGGGACGCCGCCCTGCAATCCATCGCCCCCATCCTCAGCCGCACCGTCCAGGAAGTCGGCGCCGACCGCGTGAGGGCCGCCCTGCCCGTCATCCGCGAAATGCGGATCGAACTGGAATTGGCGCAGAAGGATTGAGGGGGGTTCGTTTCGCGCCCCTAATGGCTGCTTTGAGCCAAGCTTTGACATTGCCCGCGCGGAATCGAATCAAGGCCAAAGGCCGCCGCGCATCGCCGCCGCGCTCCCACGCGGAGGCGATTTGGCTGATGCAGGCGCGCCGCAGTGAAGTTGCTCGGATTTGGCTGACATAGACTGCCTGCTTCCAAAGTCTGATCGCCCCCGCGCGCGTCGTCGAGGCGCGGCTTGTCACCGGACCGGCATCGGTGTTGTCGTCCGCCTGGCGGACGCTGCTTGGCAGCCGAATGGCGTCTCAGACGACTTCAAGCATATCTACCGCTTCACGCTCGCCGTGACGTAGTTCACGCTCAGGTCGCGGTCCGAGATGGACCAGCGCCAGCTGATGGGGTTGAAGACGAAGCCCTTGCGATCCACCGGGTCGAGCCCCGCTGTTTCGATCAGCGAAAAAAGCTCCTCCGGCGTGATGAATTTCTGCCATTCATGCGTGCCCTTGGGCAGCCAGCGCATCACGTATTCCGCCCCGACGATGGCCAAGGCGAAGCTTTTCGGATTCCGGTTGATCGTCGAACAGATCATGATCCCGCCCGGTTTCAGCAATTGCTGGCAGGCACTCAGGTAGGCTTGCGGATCGGCGACATGCTCGACCACTTCCATGTTCAGGACCACGTCGAACTGTTCGCCCGCTGCGGCCAGCGCCTCGGCGGTCGTGTGGCGATAGTCGATCTCCAGCCCTGATTGTTCGGCATGCACCTGCGCCACGGGGATGTTGCGTTCGGCCGCATCCGCCCCCACCACGGTCGCCCCAAGCCGAGCCATGGGTTCGGACAAAAGCCCGCCGCCACAGCCGATATCCAGCAGGCGCAGCCCCGCGAAAGGGGTGTCGTCGCGCAGGTCCCGCCCGAATTCGGCGGCGATCTGGGCGGTGATATAGTCCAGCCGGACCGGGTTCATCATGTGCAGCGGCGCGAATTTCCCCTTGGGGTCCCACCATTCCGCTGCCATCGCCTCGAACTTCGCGATTTCGGCGTCATCGACGGTATTGGCCGCGCTGTTCATGGACATCCCTTTCCGAACTTGTCATCGTGGGCGTCATAGCAGACCCGCCCCAAGGGTCTATATAGGGGAAGTATGGACAAGTTCTCCGGCCAAAAGCGCGCAGGCGCCTATCTCTACCCGCCGATTGATCCCTTCGATCAGCGGATGCTGGATGTGGGCGATGGCCATCAGATCTATGTCGAACAATGCGGCAATCCCGAGGGCGCGCCGGTTGTCGTCCTGCATGGCGGCCCCGGCGGTGGATGCAGCCCGGCGATGCGGCGCTATTTCGACCCCGAAGCGTTTCGGGTGATCCTCTTCGATCAGCGCGGTTGTGGCCGGTCGCGGCCCCACGCCTCGACGACGGCGAATACCACCTGGCATCTCGTCCGCGATATCGAACTGATCAGAACAACACTTGGCGTCGACCGATGGGCCGTTTTCGGGGGAAGCTGGGGCGCGACCCTGGCGCTTGCCTATGCCGAAACACATCCCGAGGCGGCGGCCTTCCTGGCGCTGCGCGGTGTCTTCCTGTCGACTCAGCGCGAGCTGGACTGGTTCTATGGCGGCGGGGCAGGGCAATTCTGGCCGGACCAGTGGGCGCGGTTTTCCGCGCTGGTGCCCGAGGCAGAACGCGGCGACATGATCGCGGCCTATAACCGGCGGCTCTTTTCCGGCGATCTCATGGTCGAAACCCGCTATGCGCGGGCCTGGTCGGCCTGGGAAAACGCTCTGGCCTCTGTGGAGAGCGACGGCAACCCCGGCGAGGCCCCGGCAGATTACGCCAGGGCCTTTGCCCGACTGGAAAACCATTACTTCGTCAATCGGGGCTTCTTCGAGGAAGACGGTCAGCTGCTGCGCGACCTGCCGAAGATCGCCCATATCCCAGGGGTCATCGTGCAGGGCCGCTATGACATGATCTGCCCACCCCGATCCGCCCATGATTTGGCGCAGGGCTGGCGGTCTGGTCGTTTGCACATGGTGCGCGCGGCGGGGCATGCCCTGTCGGAACCCGGGATCAGCTTCGAGCTTGTGCGCGTGATGAAGATGGTTGGGCAGAACCGGGGGAAATACGGGCTCTAGCCATGGCATCGCGGGACGATTTTCGGCAAGTGGCGGAGGAAAACCGGGACATCTTCGAGCTTGGCCTTTACGAAGCACCCGACGGAACGATCGTCGACATCACGACGGAAATGGCAGCGATGCTGGCGGGAACCCGTGTGGTGGATGGCCCCGTTGAGGTCAGCGGCCGGACAGCCCTTGGTCCAGCACGCATCACCCTGGCCCCCGAGACGACCGTTGCAGGCATTGACCGCCTTTCCCGAGAAGGGGCTTTATCCATCTGCGCGCTCAACTTTACTTCTGCCCGAACCCCCGGCGGCGGTTACCTTCGCGGGGGGGCTGCGCAGGAAGAGGCGTTGTGCAGAGCGACCACCCTTTACCCGTCCCTTGAGAAACAGACGGCATTCTACGCCAGAAACAAGGCCTGGCCGAACGCGGTCTACCTGGACGACCTGATTTATTCTCCGCACGTTCTGCTGATCCGGGATGACCACGGAAGGTTGCGCCCCGACCCGGTTCAGATCGGTGTCGTGACCGCCCCGGCCCCGAACCTCGGCGCCCTTGCCGAACAGGGCCTGAGTGACTGGCTGCGGGGCGAGGTGGACAGGGCGCTGGCCAGGAGGGTGAAGCGTATCCTTGCCACGGCGCAATCCATGGGCCACGACGCGCTTGTTCTTGGGGCCTGGGGGTGTGGCGTTTTCGGGAATGCACCCGATCAGGTGGCCGCCCTTTTCGAAGCTGCCCTGTCCGGCCCGTTCGAGGGGGCCTTTCAGCGGGTTCATTTCGCGGTTCCGGGGCGTGCGGCCGATCCGAACCTGACCGCTTTCGTCGAGACGTTCGGCCCCACCTGGCCAGCCTGACGGTCAGTCGAACTGCACCAGCGCGGCTTCGAACGGCTCGCTTCCGATCGTCTCGGTATGGTGGCCCTTCCCGTGGGTATCCTCCATCCGCCAGATATCGCCCTTGGCAATCACCCGGGCTTCGCCGTCGCTTGCGGTGACCCGGACGGCACCGCCGAGGCAGAACAGGGTCTGCCGCTTCGGGGTGGGGTGAATGGGTTCGTTCCAGCCCGGATCGAGCCGGAGAAACACGGTAGCCACGGCAGGTTCCGGGTCCGAAACGAAGATTGCCTTGGCGGGCGGGGCGAAGCTGCGTTCCGTCAGTGGAACCTCCACCCGGCGCCAGTGGCTTTCCCCGTTTTCTGCGGCATAGAGGTGATGGTAATGCATGGGTGCCCCTCCCGGTTCCGTCTGGTTCACTCAGCATGTGCCGTTCGCACAGGGCTGCCAAGCCCATGGCGTGCGCGCGTCGCCGGGTCCGGTGGCGGAACCAGCCCCGGGCTCAGCACATGGCGGATCAGGGCTACGGGATGCGACCGCAGGGTCAGGCGCATCGACACGTAATCCTCCACCACTTGTTCACCCTCGGTCATCTCGGGCAGGGCTACGTCGGGCTCCTCGATCCCTTCGCCGTCCATGTCTCCGGTGAATAGGGGCAGGGGTTCGGCCGGAAGCAGCGCCTTGGCGGCCCAAAGCGCCTCTCGTCGTGTCAGCCCGACCCCGGCGAAGGCGTCGGCCTCGGCCAGCACCGCCAGCGCGCGGGCGGGCAATCCGGCACGGCGCCACACGTCCTCAACCGCCTGGTAGCCGTTGCCGCGCGCTGCGACCAGCCACTGCGCGTCGTCCTCGCGCATCGAGCGGATCTGCCGGAAGCCAAGGCGCAAGGCCAGCCCGCCGCGCCCGTCGTGCTCCATCACGTTGTCCCAGTAGCTGCGGTTGATATCGACGGGCCGCACCTCGACCCCGTGTGCCCGCGCATCGCGCACGATTTGCGCCGGGGCATAGAACCCCATGGGCTGTGAGTTCAGCAGCGCGCAGGCGAAGATGCCCGGATGGTGGCACTTGAGCCAGCTGGAGGCATAGACCAGGAGCGCAAAGCTCGCGGCATGGCTTTCGGGAAAGCCGTAACTGCCGAAGCCCTCGATCTGCGAAAAGCAGCGCGCCGCGAAATCGGGGTCGTAGCCGCGTTCCAGCATGCCTTTCATGAACATGCCCCGGAATTCGCTGACGGAGCCATGTTTCTTGAAAGTGGCGAGCGAGCGGCGCAGCCGGTCGGCCTGATCGGGGGTGAAGCCCGCGCCGATGATGGCGATCTGCATCGCCTGTTCCTGGAACAAGGGCACGCCAAGCGTCTTGCCCAGGACCGCGCCCAGTTCGTCCGAGGGGAAGCTGACCTGCTCCTCGCCGTTCCGGCGACGGATGAAGGGGTGCACCATGTCGCCCTGTATGGGCCCGGGTCGGATGATGGCGACCTGAATGACAAGGTCGTAGAAACACCGCGGTCGCATCCGGGGCAGGAAGTTCATCTGAGCGCGGGATTCGACCTGAAAGACGCCAAGCGAGTCTGCCTTGCACAGCATGTCGTAAACCGCCGGGTCCTCGGGCGGCAGTGTGGCCAGGCTGTAGTCGGTCTGGTGGTGGCGTTCGATCAGGTCGAAGGCCTTGCGGATACAGGTCAGCATGCCAAGCGCCAGCACATCGACCTTGAGGATACCAAGCGCGTCGATATCGTCCTTGTCCCAGCAGATGACAGTGCGGTCCTCCATCGTGGCGTTCTCAATGGGCACCAGTTCATCGAGCCGCCCCTCGGTCACGATGAAGCCGCCGACATGTTGGGACAGGTGCCGGGGAAAGCCCTGGATTTCCCGCACCAGGGCCATGGTCTGGCGCAGGCGCGGTTCGGTCGGGTCGAGCCCCAGTTCGCGGATCCGGGTATCGGCCATGTCGCGGCTGCTGCCCCATCCCCAGATTTGCGAGGACAGCGCGCCGAGGATGTCTTCGCTCAGCCCCATGGCGCGCCCCACCTCGCGCACGGCGCGCTTGCCCCGGTAGTGGATGACCGTGGCGCACAGCCCGGCGCGGTGGCGGCCATAGCGTTCGTAGATGTGCTGGATCACCTCCTCGCGGCGCTCATGTTCGAAATCCACGTCGATATCGGGGGGTTCGTCCCGCGCCTCGGAAACGAAGCGTTCAAACACCATGGTGCCCACCTCGGGGGAAACGGAGGTCACGCCGAGGCAATAGCAGGTGATGGAATTTGCCGCCGACCCGCGCCCCTGGCACAGGATGCCGCGTGACCGGGCGAAGGCCACGATGTCATGAACGGTCAGGAAATAGGGCTCGTATCCCAGCTTGGCGATAAGCCGCAATTCGTGCTCCAGCATTCTCACGGCCCGGTCCGGCGCGCCGGAAGGGTAGCGCCATTTCAGCCCCTTGCGCGCCAGCCGTTCCAGCCGCTCCGACGCGGTTTCCCCGCCGCTGATCTCGGAGGGGTATTCGTAGCGCAGGGATCCGATGTCGAAACGGCAGCGCGCGGCGATCTGGGTGGTTCGGTCCACCGCATCCTCGAACCCCTCGAAGATGCGGCGCATTTCCCCCTCGCCGCGCAGGCGCTGTTCGGCATTGGCCTGCGCTTTGGTTCCAAGGTCCTCCACCCGGATCCCAAGCCGGATGCAGGTCAGCACATCGGTCAGCTTGCGACGGGCCCCGTGATGCATGACCGGCGCGGCCGAGGCGACGGTTGGAACACCCAGTTGCCCCGCCAGCCGGGTGAGCCGCTCGAAGCGCAGCCGGTCATGCCCGTCATAGGCGGGGGCCATCAGAAGATGGCAGGCGGGGCCAAGGCGGCGCGTCACCTGTTTCGCCCGCTGCCACCAATCGCCCGCGCCGCGCGGATGGGTCAGGATATCTGGCGGGCCGTGCAGGAGCAGGTCGAGCCCGTCTGCAAAATCCCACAGATCGGACAGGCCGAGATCACAGCTGCCCTTGGCAGCCCGCAACCGCCCCGCAGACAGCATCCGGCAGAGGTTCGCCCATCCGCGCCGGTCGCGGGGCAGGGCGGTCAGGTTCAGCCCCTCGCGCAACACCAGCCGCGCGGCAGGGAGCAGGCGCGGCAGATGGTAGATCGGGGCGCGGGCAGGGTCGGGCAGGTGGGCGGGTTTCGGAGGGCCGATCGGGTCCTGGTCTGCTGCCTGACGTTCAGCAATCTGGCGCTTGATCTCTTTCAGTTCGGACCAGGCGCGCACGATCCCGGCGACCGAGTTTTCATCGGCGATGGCGATCGCGTCCACACCCAGCAGGGCCGCCCGCCGGGCGTAATCCTCTGGGTGCGATCCTCCCGTCAGGAAGGTGAAGTTGGAGGTGATGGAAAGCTCGGCGAATCCCATGGTGCGGGGCAGTATATTCACCTTTTGTTCTCATTTGGAGTCCTGCTAGTGCCGCGCCGACCACAACGCGCAAAACAAGGCCGTTCGAAAGGCTTATCCTCCTGCCTCGCAGGCCTCGCCCCGCATGCAGGCGGCGATCTGGTCCAGATTATCCTGTGAAGGATCGTAGATCACCCAGGCAGGACAGGGGCCGATGCCGAGGTGATACTGCCGGTCCTCGTCCACGCGCAGGAAGGCCAGCACCTCTCGCCCGTCCTCGGGGGGTGCGCCGCACCACTCAAGCACGCAATTCACCCGGACCGTCACCTCCAGTTCCACCGGCGTGCGGAAACCGACGCGGCTGCCGATATCGCCGTAAAACAGCATCTCGACGCTGTAGGGCAGCGGCGTGTCGGGGTCGTCGGTATCCGGCGGCAACGGCATATCGGGGCCATTGCGCAGGAAAGCGCCGCGCACGATCACGTAGCGTTCGCTGGCCTCGGCGGCTTGCTGAAACATCGCGGCGGCATCGAGATAAGCGCAGGACAACGAAAGAGCCGGCCCGGCCAGGGCCGCGAAGAAGACGAATGGCAAAAGAAGGCGGAAACGCATGGCGGCCTCCGGCAGCGGACCTTCAGAATAGCATGGGTCGGGCGCGGCTTACACCAGCCCGAATTCTTCCATCACCTGCCGGTAGATCGGACGCTTGAAGGCGACGATGGCCTCCAGCAGATCGGCCGGATCCATCCACCGCCAGCTGGAAAACTCCACGTCCTTGTAGGCCAGGTCGATCACCTCGTCGGGCGCGTCGAGCCGCAGCAGGTACCACATCTGTTTCTGTCCGCGATACTTGCCGCCCCACCGGTTCGGCACGACCTCCAGCGGCAGGTCATAGGGCAGCCAGTCGGCGGTTTCGGCCACCAGCGTCACATGTTCGCGCCCGACCCCGGTTTCTTCCAGCAGTTCGCGATAGGCGGCGTCGCGCGGCTCCTCGCCCTTGTCCACACCGCCCTGGGGCATCTGCCAGGCGGGCGTGTCCATATCGGCGCGTTGCCCGGCAAAGACCTGCCCGGCGCGGTTCATCAGAACCACGCCGACGCAGGGCCGATAAGGCAGGCGTGCGACCTCTTCGGGGGTCATGCCGGGCGCGCCCCCTTAGCGGGGACGCAGGGCGCTGAGGCCATGCAGGATGTCGATGGCATAGGCCAGCTGGTAGTCCTGCGCGCGCAGTTCCGCCATGGCCTGGGCCTGTTCCTGCTCTTCTTCCAGCTGCCGCAGTTCGTCCTCGGTCAGCGTGGTGTTGGACAGGGCGCCACGCAGGCTGGCCTCGGTCCGGGCGGGACGCCCGTTTTCCTCCACCTCGCCGATGTCGCGCTGTTCGACCAGGATGTCGGGGGCCACGCCCAGGGCCTGGATCGAGCGGCCGGACGGCGTGTAGTAGAGCGACGTGGTCAGGCGCATGGCACCATCGCCCTGCACCGGCATCACCGACTGAACGGACCCTTTGCCGAAGCTGTTGGTGCCCACGATCACCGCGCGGTGGTGGTCCTGCAAGGCACCGGCCACGATTTCAGATGCCGAGGCAGAGCCGCCGTTGATCAGCACCACCATCGGCAGACCTTCGATCAGGTCGCCGGGAGTTGCGTTGTAGCGTTCGCCATCTTCGGGGTTGCGGCCCCGGGTCGAGACGATCTCGCCTTGTTCGAGGAACGCGTCCGACACCCGGATCGCCTGGGTCAGCAGGCCGCCGGGGTTGTTGCGCAGGTCCAGCACGACGCCTTCGAGGTTCTCGATGCCGCCCACTTCCTCGGCCATCTCCTCCAGCGCGTCCCGCAGGTTGGGGTAGGTCTGTTCGGTGAAGCTGGCGATGCGCAGGATGGCGGTGTTGCCTTCCAGGCGGTGACGCACGGCGGTCAGCCGGATGCGGTCGCGCACGATGGTGATGTCAAAGGGCTCTTCCTCACCCTCGCGCACGATGGTGATCACGATCTCGGAACCGATCTCGCCGCGCATCAGGTCGACGGCCTCTTCCAGCGTCAGGCCAAGCAGCGACTGGCCGTCCACATGGGTGATGAAGTCGCCCGCCTCGACGCCTGCCTCGGCGGCGGGGGTGTCGTCCATCGGTGTGATGACCTTGACGAAGCCCTCTTCCATCGTGACCTCGATCCCGAGGCCGCCGAATTCGCCGCGGGTCTGCGTCTGCATCGCGTCGTAGTCGCGCGGCGGCAGGTAGGAACTGTGCGGATCGAGCGATGTCAGCATGCCGTTGATCGCGGCTTCGATCAGCTCGGCCTCGTCGACCTCTTCCACGTAGTAAGTGCGGATGCGCTCGAACACGTCGCCGAACAGGTCGAGCTGTTCGTAGACCGTGGTGTTGCGCGCGTTTTCCTGGGCGATCAGCGGGCCGGCGACCTGGGTGGTCAGCAGGATACCTGCCGCGGTGCCGCCAAGGGCCGCCATCATGAATTTCTTCATTCTCTCAAATCCTCACTGGTCTTGTGTCGTGAACCAATCGGACGGGTCCACGGGCTCTCCGGCCAATCTCAGTTCCATATAAAGCGTTTCCGACAGGTCTGTGCCAGTCGCTTGCGTGGTCGAAACGATCAATTCTTCGCGGTTGGGCGCCTCGCCGCCCATCAAACCCACAGGATCGCCCTGCGCAAGCAGGTCTCCGGCCCTGACGAACAGCTCTCCGAGCCCGGCGAGAATCACCAGGTGATCTCCCTCGGGTTCCAGGATCGCAACATTTCCATAGTCCAGAAGCGGCCCGGAATAGCGCACTGTGGCATGCCAGGGCGCGGACACGAGCGCGCGGGGCTCGGCAGCCAGGATCAGGCCGGGGCGCGTGACACCCGCCGCATCGGCCTGTCCGAAGCCCCTCAGGACACGCCCTCGCACGGGCAGGAGAAGGCGGCCACGCTCTGCCGTGAAAGACGGCAAAGGCTGGAGCGGATCGCTCAGGCTGTCGAGTTCCCGGATCGCGGCGGCAAAACCGTCGAGCGACTCCGCGCTTTGCATGAGCTGCAAGAGCGCGTCCGTATCCATTGAAAAGCGCGGGGGCAGGGCGCGCCGTTCCGCCATCGCCTGGCTCAGCGCCACGCGGGCTTCCTGAACGCCGGTCAGGCCTTCGGACAGCTGCCGTTCAGCGGTGGATTGAAGCTCTCTCAGCAGGGCCAGCTCCTCTAACTGGCGTCGCAGCTCCATCGCCTCCTCGGCGACGGCCGGGGTGATGTCGGATACGATCATGCCCGAACGAGCGGTGCCAACGGGCCCATTCGGGTGGATCAGCAGCAAAGGGGCAGGGGCCGCCTGCATGGATTGCAGAACCCCCAAAAGGCGGCCGAGCCTTTCCTGTTCCGCCTCGAACACCACCGTGATGGACTGCTCTCGGATCGCGGCCCGGCGCATGCCCTCGCGCAATGCGGCAAGCCCATCCTCGTAGGCGCGTATGGTTTCGGTCAGGGCATCGACGCGGTCGCGCGCGTCCTCTGCCTCGGCCATGGCCAACGCGGCACGTTCGAGCAACTGCGCGGCGCGCTGCGCCGACAAGGCCGGGTCCGCCGTTTGCGCCGCGGCAGAAAACGTCAAGGCGCCAAGCGCGAGGATCAGCGCCAGCCACTTCATGAAAAAAGGCAGGCCCCGGTCATCTCGGCGGGCTGATCCAGCCCCATCAGGCGCAGAACGGTCGGCGCAAGATCGGCCAGCCGCCCGTTCTGCATGGTCACGCCCTCCGGTCCCCCGAACAGGATCACCGGCACCGGATTGAGCGTATGCGCCGTGTGCGGTCCGCCTGTTTCCGGGTCGATCATCATGTCGCAATTGCCATGATCCGCCGTCACGATCATCGCGCCGCCGACCTTTTCCAGCGCAGCCATCGCAGCCCCGAGCCCGGCATCGACCGCCTCGCAGGCGGCCACGGCAGCGGGGATGATGCCCGTGTGTCCCACCATGTCGGGGTTCGCGAAGTTCACGACGATCAGGTCGTATCGTTTCTCGATCGCGTCGACGAGATGCTCTGTCACCTCTCTTGCCGACATCTCCGGCTGCAGGTCATAGGTCGCGACCTTGGGCGATTTCGGCATGTAACGGTCTTCGCCCGCGACGGGCTCTTCCTTGCCGCCATTGAGGAAGAAGGTGACATGCGGGTATTTCTCGGTCTCGGCGATGTGGAACTGGGTCAGGCCCTTGGTCGCAACCCATTCTGCCAGCGTGTTGACGATGTCCTGCTTGGGAAAGATCACGTCGAGATAGCTGTTGTGGCGCTCGGAATATTCGACCATGCCGCAGGTGGCACCCCAAGCGGGTCTTGCGGTTGTGTCGAACTCGGCAAAGTCGGGGTCGGCCAGGGCGGCGAGGATTTCGCGCGCACGGTCGGCGCGGAAATTGAGGAAGAGGAGCCCGTCCCCGTCCTGAGGCGGCACATACCCGTCGATCCGCGTCGCGGTGATGAACTCGTCGCTTTCATCCCGGTCGTAGGCGGCCCGGATAGCGGCCTCGGCGCTGTCGGCCTGATGGCCTTTTCCTTCTATGACAAGGTCATAGCCCTGCTGCACGCGTTCCCACCGGTTGTCGCGGTCCATCGCGTAATAGCGTCCGATCAGCGTGCCAATACGCGCGCCGTCGGGAAGGGCCGCGTCGAAGGCCGTGACCGTTTCGATGGCCGATCGAGGAGCCACGTCGCGCCCATCGGTAATCGCATGAATTTGCACGGGAATTCCAGCGCCAGTCAGAACGCGGGCGGTTTCCAGGATATGGGCTTCGTGGCTGTGCACGCCACCGGGGCTGGTGAGGCCGGACACATGGGCGGTGCCGCCGGATTTCTTCATCTTTTCAATGAATTGCTGCAAGGCAGGGCGGGTGGCGAAGCTGCCGTCCTCGATGGCGAGGTCGATCTGGCCAAGGTCCATCGCGACGACACGGCCCGCGCCGATATTGGTGTGCCCGACCTCGGAGTTACCCATCTGCCCCGTGGGCAGGCCCACATCGGGGCCGTGGGTGACAAGGGTGGCATTGGGGCAGGTTGCCATAAGCCTGTCAAAACAAGG